>NZ_JBFANH010000052.1:0-32589 GCF_040674755.1 Nocardia sp. NPDC049737
GCTGGATGGTCGAGTCTCGCGACGTCGTTGCATGTGCTTCGGTGGCTTGGACGTGAGAGGGGCCGCGAACGGGTCGCTCGTAAGACTCGCTTCGTGGTGGTTGGTGATGGCGGGGCCGTTCGGCACCGGGTGTGCGCGGGTGCTGGATGGTCGAGTCTCGCGACGTCGTTGCATGTGCTTCGGTGGCTTGGACGTGAGAGGGGCCGCGAACGGGTCGCTCGTAAGACTCGCTTCGTTGTGGTTGGTGATGGCGGGGCCGTTCGGCACCGGGTGTGCGCGGGTGCTGGATGGTCGAGTCTCGCGACGTCGTTGCATGTGCTTCGGTGGCTCGGACGTGAGAGGGGCCGCGAACGGGTCGCTCGTAAGACTCGCTTCGTGGTGGTTGGTGATGGCGGGGCCGTTCGGCACCGGGTGTGCGCGCGTGCTGGATGGGCGAGGCTCGTGACTTCGTTGCCTGCGCTTCGTTCGGCCCGGACGCGAGACGGGCCGCTAACGGTCGCTCGTAAGACTCGCTCCGTCGTGGTGGTGATGGCGGGGCCGTTCGGCATCCGGTGCGCGCGTGCTGGATGGTCGAGTCCCGCGCCTGCGGCGCATGCGCGGTGCGTCTGCTGGTTACAGTCCCTCGAATTGGATATTCGCGGCGGGGGTTCCGGTCTCGACGAGCCGATCCAGAGTCACGCGGACCATATTGGGTGACCCGCAGACCAGCACCTGGTGGCGGTCGAACGCACCGTGCGAACCGACGACATCGGCGAGCGTGCCGAAGAGCATATCGTCGAGTGGGAATCCGATATCCACGCGCGACTGCTCGTACCATTCGTCGACCCAGCCGGGATCCTCCGGGCCCTCGACCACGGGAATCACCGTGAGCCAAGGCAATTCGTTCGCCAGCAGGAACAGCATGTCATCGGCGTACAGGTCGCGCGGTGAGCGCCCACCAACGAACAGGTAGGTCGGCGGCGGATCTTCGTGCCGGGCGAGGTCGAGAATCTGAGAGCGCATCGGGGCCAGACCGGTACCGCCCGCGATCATCACCACCTCGTCGCCGTAGGGGTCTACGGCGAGAGTGCCGAGCGGAGCGCTGATCTGCCATTCATCGCCGGGGTGGGTGTCGGCGACAATACTGCCGCTGCACCAGCCGCCCGGCACTGTGCGCACATGGAATTCCAGCTTGCCGTCCAGTGACGGCGGCAGCGCGGGAGAGAGCCGACGGCGCATCCCGGGATGCTGCGGCACCCGGACCTCGACCGACTGTCCCGCGAGAAACGGGACGTACTCGCCGATCAGGCGGATAACCGCGATGTCGTGGCGCAGCCGGTGATGACCGACCACGGTCGACTTCCATTCGGGCGCCGCACCATTGCCGTGCGGGCTCGGATCAATTGTCATTGCTTCTCTCACACGGGATCTGAGCTGATAACCGACTCGGGGGTGCCCACCGCCATCAGGGCGCGGCGGGTGTCGGCGATCATGCGGGCCGAACCGGCGATCTGGATCTGCCGGTCGGACCATGAGCCGAAGCTGGCCACGACCGCGCCCAGATTTCCGATCAGGCGGCGGTGCATGCCGTACGGCTCGTCCTGCGGTGGATGCGTATACCACCACGGGTTGGTCTTCTGTTCGCAGACCGGGACCACGGTGAGCCACGGATTGCTCTGCGAGAGCTGCCACATATTCTCCACGTCGTACAGATCGCAGGGGTAGCGGCCGCCGATGAAGAAGTGCACGCGCGGATTGATGCCGCGCTGACCCATCTCGATCAACTGGGCGCGCAGCGGGGCGATGCCGGTGCCCGCGCCGATCAGCAGCACATCACGCCCGCTGTCGCGATCGATGTGCAGACCACCGAGCGGACCGGCGATCATCCACCGATCGCCCACCCTGGTCTCATTGACGATGGCCGGACTCACCCAACCGCCGCGGATCTTGCGGACGTGGAATTCGATCTCGCCGTAGGGATTCGCGGGAATCGCGGGCGAGAGATAACGCCACATCTTGGGGCGCTGCGGCAGCGAGACCGGCACGTACTGTCCGGCCTGATACGGAATCGGACTGTCGGACTGCAGCCGCACGATGGCCAGATCCTCGAGCACCCGGCGATGGCCGACCACGGTCGCATCCCAGTACGGCTGCGATTTATCGGAATTGGCGCCGATGGCCATGGATGCGGAGATGAGGATGGTGATATCGCGCCAGCCCTCCTCGAGCGCGCGATTCCACATCGGTCCATTGAAGACCCGGAATGCGGCGAGCAGCGCCCGCCCCGCGATGTCATAGTGCGCGGCGATGACACCGTATTTGCGGTGATCACGCGCCAACTGTTCCAGGAACTTCTGCGCCCGCCCCCAGTCCTCGAGATGGTCGAGCACGTAATGGATGGCGGTCACCACCCGCTTGGCCTGCATCTCCATCGCGGGCGGGAACAATTCCCGCAGCTGCGGCTTCTCCGCAAACAGGTGACCATAAAACGCACTGATCAACCGCTCGGGTCCGTTCGGCGACTCGATCACCGATCGGAAGTTGGCGCGGACCAGCGCTGCCGAACGCGCATCCACGACGTGGAGCTTCCTTTCCCTCAAAATCTGCCCAGGGACATGTCCGTAACCGGCGGTCCTCCGCCGTCAAGTATCCCTGAAAATCACGTGGTCGTGTGGGTATGGCCGATCACGCCCGCGCCCACGGTAATCCGTGGGCAAATCTGGGCTGCTCTGGGCCGGACATGCAGGATATCGCGGCCTCGCTCGCTCCGGGTTACCGCCGGGTCAACTCGCGACGTTCGCGCGCACCGCGGGCGCGACCAATTCGGCGTAGCGATGCACTTGGTCGACGGGGTCGCCCTCGGTCGGCCAGAAGATGAAGCCGTCGATGCGCTGGTCACGATGTAAAGCGGACAGATCGTCCACCCAGCGCTCGGGCGGGCCCTCCAGGAAGCCGTAGTCGGTGCCGTCGCTGGTAATGGTGCCGGACAGGTTGTAGACCCGCCGGATGGCGCGCGGATCGCGCTGCGCCGCGGCGGCCGCATCGTCGATGCGTTTACCCGCCTCGGTCAGGAATTCGGGCGGGGCCCAGGCCGCCGAGGGCAGCCAGCCGTCGGCGCGCTGTCCGGTCAGAGCGAGCATGCGCGGACCCTTCGCGCCGAGCCAGATGCCAGGGTCGTGTTCCGGCTGCGGACCAGGATGGGCACCGGCGAGCAGATGGTAGGTGCCGGGCACCCGGACCGAACGTTCGTCGCTCCACATGGCCCGGATGACCGCAATGCCCTCGGCGAGTGCCCGCACCGATTCGCCCGGGCTCAGGTGGTAACCACCCATGGCGGCGATGGCGGCCCAGAACGCGCCCGCGCCGAGTCCGAGGTGGATCCGGCCGCCGGTCATGATGTCGAGGGAAGCAACGGATTTCGCGAGTACGGCGGGATTGCGCAGGGGCAGGTTGGCGACATCCGGGAAGAAGGTGAGTCGCTCGGTGCGCACGGCCAGGCCGGTGATCAGGGTCCAGGTGTCGAGGAAGCGTCGCTGGTAGGGATGGTCCTGGACGCCGATCAGGTCGAGTCCGGCGCTCTCCGCATAGGTCGTCAGCTCGGTGAGCTGCTGGTAGTTATCGGCCTCCGGAATCAGGAAGAGGCCGAATTCGGGTGGGCGTGATGGGCCCTTTTTTCGGGCACTCACTCAGATGGCCAGCACGGTTTTGCCCCGCGCACCTATCGCGCCGATGACCGAAGGGCCCTGGTTCAGTGGGACGGTCACGTCGATCGGCACGACGACATCTCCGGCGGCGACCCGATCGAGCAGGCGGGCCAATTCCGGTCCACGGCCGGAGGATTCGATATTGCCGCCCTTGATGCCGCGATCGCGCAGCGCGTCCGGATCGGCGGACCAGATGGTGGAGTAGACCGTGCCGCCGTCGCGGACCAACGTGGTCAGCTCGGCCAGCACCTCGGGCGGACTCACCAGATCGAACAGCGCATCGACGCCGTCGGGGTGTGCGGCGGCGACCTCTTCGACGACCCGACCACGGGTGTAATCGATGGTCTCGGCCGCGCCGAGCCTGGTCATCTGATCGGCGACCGCCCCACGCGCGGTCGCGATGACGTGCGCCCCGGCGATATTCGCCAACTGCACCAGGAACGAGCCGACGCCGCCGGTGGCGCCGACGATCAATACCGTCTGGTCCGGCTCGAGCTTGGTGGCATCCACGATGTCTTGCGCGGTTATGCCCGCGGTCGGCAGGGCCGCGGCCGCGATGGTGGGCACCTGGTCCGGGATCGGGACCAGGGTGGCGTCCTCGGGCAGGATCGAATACTCCGCGAAGCTGCCGTGGCCCGCGGGCGGGAACAGGAATTTGCCGACGACACGGTCACCGACGCCGAATTTGGTGACGCCGGGGCCGACCGAGGCCACCGTGCCGGCACCGTCGACGCCGAGGATCATCGGAAAATCGTGCGGCAGCTTGCCATCCAGAATGCCGCCGGCCATCTTCTGGTCGAATGGGTTCACCCCGGCGGCCTCGACCTGGATTCTGACCGCACCCGCGCCGGGTTCGGGGGTCGGCATTTCGGCCAGTTCGGGTGTTGCTCCGAAGCTTCGTACCACGATCGCGCGCATCCATCGCTCCTCGAGTCGGGCTGGATTGTGATGCATCAACCAACGGCCAAGGCCATCGTAGGCATCGCGGTGCCCTAGACCCTGCGATTGATGCCATTCGGCAGTGTCGCGGCGTAGCGTTCAGCCGGAGTCTGTTCAGGTGCCCAAAAAATTAAAGTTGAGCGGAACAGACTCAACCTTTCCGACGTTGGATAGTGCGAATCGACTAGTAGGAAGGTGACTTGTGGACTCGTTCAATCCCACCACCAAGACCCAGGCGGCTCTGACCGCCGCCTTGCAGGCCGCCTCGGCCGCGGGCAATCCGGAGATTCGTCCGGCGCACTTGCTGGTGGCGTTGCTGGATCAAACCGATGGCATCGCCGCCCCCTTGCTCAAGGCCGTCGCGGTGGATCCGGCGACGATTCGACGCGAGGCACAGGACATCGTTGACAAGCTGCCACGCGCGACCGGTGCGACCACCACGCCCCAACTCGGCCGCGAAGCCCTGGCAGCGATCACCGCCGCCCAGCGCCTGGCCACCGAACTCGGCGACGAATACGTCTCCACCGAACACGTCATGGTCGGCCTGGCCGACGGCGATTCGGATGTCACCATGCTGCTGCAGAAGTACGGCGCGACCCCCGAGGCGCTGCGCGAGGCATTCACCGCCGTGCGCGGCAGTGCGCGCGTCACCAGTGCCGATCCGGAGGGCAGCTACCAAGCGCTGGAGAAGTATTCGACCGATCTCACCGCGGCCGCCCGCGCCGGCAAGCTCGACCCGGTCATCGGGCGGGATACCGAAATCCGCCGTGTCGTACAGGTTTTGAGCCGTCGTACCAAGAACAACCCGGTGCTGATCGGTGAGCCCGGGGTCGGCAAGACCGCGATCGTGGAGGGCCTGGCCCAGCGCATCGTGGCCGGTGACGTGCCGGAATCGTTGCGCGGCAAGTCCGTTGTCTCGCTCGACTTGGGCGCGATGGTGGCTGGTGCGAAGTACCGCGGTGAATTCGAGGAGCGGCTCAAGGCCGTACTCGAGGAGATCAAAACCAGTGCGGGACAGATCATCACATTCATCGATGAGCTGCACACCATCGTCGGCGCGGGCGCGACCGGTGAGTCGGCGATGGATGCGGGAAATATGATCAAGCCGATGCTCGCCCGCGGTGAGCTGCGGCTGGTCGGCGCCACCACGCTGGATGAGTACCGCCGGCACATCGAGAAGGACGCCGCCCTGGAGCGTCGCTTCCAGCAGGTGCTGGTCGGCGAGCCGTCGGTGGAAGACACCATCGGCATCCTGCGCGGCATCAAGGATCGCTACGAGGTGCACCACGGCGTGCGCATTACCGACTCCGCGCTGGTCGCCGCCGCCACGCTCAGCGACCGCTACATCACCTCCCGGTTCCTACCGGATAAGGCGATCGACTTGGTCGATGAGTCGGCCTCCCGGCTGCGCATGGAAATCGACTCGCGCCCAGTGGAAATCGACGAGGTCGAGCGCGCGGTGCGCAGGCTCGAGATCGAAGAGGTCGCACTGGAGAAGGAGACCGACGCGGCGTCCAAGCAGCGCCTGGACAAGTTGCGTCAGGAACTCGCCGATGACCGCGAAAAGCTCAACCAGCTGATGACCCGCTGGCAGAACGAGAAGAGCGCCATCGATCAGGTCCGCGTCCTCAAGGAGGAGTTGGAATCCCTGCGCGGTGAATCCGAGCGCGCCGAGCGCGACGGTGATCTGGGCAAGGCCGCCGAACTGCGCTACGGGCGTATCCCGGCGCTGGAGAAGCAGCTCGCCGAGGCCGAAAAGACTTCCGCCACAGCCGCTGACGGCGAAGTGATGCTCAAGGAGGAGGTCGGCCCCGACGATATCGCCGAGGTGGTCTCGTCCTGGACCGGTATTCCGGTCGGCCGGATGATGGAGGGCGAAACCCAGAAGCTGCTGCGGATGGAGCAGGAGCTGGGTAAGCGCGTGGTCGGTCAGACCGAGGCGGTGCAGGCGGTTTCGGATGCGGTGCGCCGGGCGCGCGCCGGAGTCGCGGATCCGAATCGGCCGACGGGTTCGTTCATGTTCGTCGGCCCGACCGGTGTCGGTAAGACCGAGCTGGCAAAGGCGTTGGCGGACTTCCTGTTCGACGACGAACGCGCCATGGTCCGCATCGATATGAGCGAGTACAGCGAGAAGCACTCTGTCGCCCGGCTGGTCGGCGCCCCGCCCGGCTATGTCGGATACGACCAGGGCGGTCAGCTGACCGAGGCGGTGCGGCGTCGGCCGTACACCGTGGTGCTCTTCGACGAGATCGAAAAGGCGCATCCGGATGTCTTCGACATCTTGCTCGCGGTACTCGACGAGGGTCGCCTGACCGATGGCCAGGGCCGCACGGTCGACTTCCGCAACACCATCCTCATCCTGACCTCGAATCTGGGTGCGGGTGGCGAGCGGGATTTCGTCATGAACGCGGTCCGCTCGGCCTTCAAACCAGAGTTCCTGAATCGCCTCGATGATGTGGTCATGTTCCATGCCCTCGACGAGGAGCAGCTGGAATCCATCGTCGATATCCAGCTCGACCAGCTGCAGAAGCGACTGTCGCAGCGCAGGCTGAAGCTGGACGTCGGCGATTCGGCCCGGTTCTGGCTCGCCGTGCGCGGCTACGACCCGCTGTACGGCGCCCGCCCGCTGCGCAGGCTGATCCAGCAGGCCATCGGCGACACCCTCGCCAAGGAACTGCTCGCCGGTGAGGTCACCGACGGCGACACCGTCGTGGTCAATGTGAGCCCGAACGGCGAGGGTCTCATCGTCGGCCGCGGCTGACAATGCGGCCCGGCTTGCGAGTAATCCGCAGTCGGGCCGCCTTGTTCGCCACAACGCCAGCGAGTCTTACGAGCGAACACGCCGTGCCGAAGGCACGGCAAAGTGCCACAGCCTACCCTGGAGGGCATGACCAATCCCAACGATCCCTGGGCTCAGCGACCGGAGGATGCGCCGACGGAACATTTCGGTCCGTCGGGTAAGTCGGGATTTCAGCCGTCCGCGCCTACGTCGGAATACCCCGAGGCCTATGGCCACGGCGATGCGACCTCGGTCTATCCGTCCACCGAACAATTCGAGCCGTGGGCGCCGCCACCGGTCAATGCCACCAAGGAGTTCCCCCCGTACGACAGCCAGGTCCAGTGGGGCCAGGAAAGTGGCGCGTGGCAGGAGCCGACCCAGGTCGGTGCGTACGGCCAGCCCGGCGCGCAGTATCCGCCCGGACCGCCCGGTGCGCCGCTACCCCCGGATCAGCAGCCGCCGCGCAAGCGCAACACCGGCCTGTGGATCGCCCTTGGACTCGGGGTGCTCCTGCTGATCGGCGCGATCAGTGTGCTCGCCGGTGTGCTGCTCGGCGATAAGGACACCTCGTCGAGTTCGGCCGCGAGCACCTCGGCCTTCCCGACCGCGGGCCGATCCACCGGTACCGCGCCCTCGCGCGGTCCGTCATCCACCCAGGTTCTGCCGAGCATTCCGGGACTCGGCGGCATCGATAGCCTCGGCGCGACCATGGGCACCATCACCGCCAACGCCGGTGGCCAATTGACCCTCGACACCCTCGGCGGATCCGCCGTAACGGTGCGCACCACCGATAAGACCCAGGTGATCTCGTTGGCCGGGTCCAAGGTATCCGATCTTCCGGTCGGTGACATGGTCATGGTGCAGGGCGATAAGGCCGCGGATGGTTCGATCGACGCGAAGATCATCATCAGCACCGCACTGCCCGGCGGCACGCGGTGAAATATCAGCGGGCAGTGATGCGCAATAGCCCTGTCGGCTCTATAGGGTAGGCGACGATGACGGCAATGTGGTTCGGGTTGGCGGCGATCGCGCTCGTTGGTGCGATCGTGCTGCTGTATTTCGATCGGGTCCAGCGACAGCGGACCGGTCATGCGCGCCAGGTGTGGGCGAAGGCCCAGGGCTATACGTATGTGTCGGTGGAACCGGCGCTGGCCTCCACCTGGCGCCGCGGTGCGTTGGCCAAGCTCGGCTACCTGTCCGCGGTGGATGTGGTGTCCGGCATCCGCAAGGGCGAGAAATTCGTCCTCTTCGATCTGGAAGACGCCGCGACGCTGGTCGCCGTGCGCAGGCAGATCGGCTCCGATATCGATGTGGATATGCGGCTCAAGACCGCGTCCCCGCCCAAGGACGCCGATCTGGAACTGCTCGGCGCGATCGGTGACCGGGTGGTGTTCGCGACCAATCCGGAGATCGCCAGGCACGCCGTCGACCAGCGCATGGTCGCCTTCATCGAATCGCTGCCCGATACCGTGCAGATGCTATGGAGTGAGGGCAACTGGACCCTCGGCATGCTGAATGTCGGTACGGTGGCCAAGGATTGGGAGACCGCGATCGATGCGGTGCTTCGCCTGTCCGGTCTGCTGCATGTGCTGCCGCCGGTGAGCGATGCGCGCGGGGTGGATTCCGATGGTCACGATCCGGGACGGCCGCATCCGCGCAAGCGCGCGGGTGAGCGGGAAGAGGCGGAAAGTCCGGTGGCCGCGCGAGTCGCGTCGGCGGATCTGCGCAAGCGCGAGGACTTCGACGACGAGGAGTACGCCGAATCGTCTTATGACGAAGACGATTTCGACCGGCCGAAGTACCGCGAGTACTCCGACGACGACTATTACGATGAGGAACCGGCCGCCGAACCGCAGCCGCCGCGCCGCCCCAGTCTCGCCGTCGTCCCGGACTCCCGTTCAAGGGCCCGCGACGAGCGCTGGGCGGCGGAACCGGACGATAACTGGTCGCCGGAGGACCGCCCGGCCCAGCGCAAACCCGCCGAGTCCGAGCCGGATGAAGACGAATGGCCCGCGGGCGAGCACACGCCGGAACAGCCCGGCGGTCCGTTCCACCCGGGATTCCGCCCGTATCAGGGACCCGTACCGCAGTGAGCGGGCATAGCGCCCCTATGACCTGGATTGTGCGATGAATGCAGGATCGCGGAGCGATTCGATGAGGGATGGTGGCCGGGAAACGGGTGGGGCAGACAGTCCCACGCGCTTGCCCGGGGCCATCCGCCCCGTCGCATTGATCACCGGACCCACCTCCGGCATCGGGCACGGATTCGCCGTGCGTTTGGCCGCACTCGGCTATGACCTGGTGCTCGTCGCCCGTGACAAGGACCGGCTGGATGGCCTTGCCGCGGAATTGGAGCGGAAATTCGCGACCCGCTCGGAGGTGCTCGTCGCCGATCTGGCCGATTCCGAAGATCGGGATCGGGTACTGGCCCGCGCCGCCGACGGCGTCGAATTCCTGGTCAACAATGCCGGATTCGGCCAGTCGGGGGAGTTCTGGACGCAGCCGCCCGCTGCGATCCAGGCCCAGCTCGACGTCAATGTCACGGCGGTGGTGCAGCTCACCAGGGCCGCGCTGCCATCGATGATCGCGGCCGCGAAGGGTTCGATCGTGAATGTGGCCAGCGTCGCGGGTCTGATCCCCGGACGGGGCTCGACCTATTCGGCCTCCAAGGCCTACGTCGTATCCTTCACCGAAGGGCTGGCGGGTGGACTGGCCGGCACCGGAGTCCGGGTCCAGGCCCTGTGCCCCGGATTCGTGCATACCGAATTCCACGAGCGGGCCGGCATCGAGATGTCCTCGCTGCCGAAACAGCTGTGGCTGAGCGTCGACCAGGTGGTCGCCGGTTCGCTACGTGATCTCGAGAAGGACCGGGTGCTCAGCGTGCCCGGTGTGCAGTACAAAGTGCTCACCACCGCCGCCGGGATGATCCCGCGAGCCCTGGCGGCCCGACTGAATCGCGGCATATTCAACGCACGCGGAAGGACTTGACAGACATGATCGACCAGGCGAACAAGGCCGCCGTTTCGACGGACGACCGCGACAGATTGGCCGCACTCGTGCGCGAGCTCGCCGTCGTGCACGGCCGGGTCACACTGTCCTCGGGCAAAGAGGCCGACTACTACGTCGACCTGCGCCGCGCCACGCTGCACCACGGTGCCGGACCACTGATCGGCAAGCTACTGCGCGAACTCGTGGCGGACTGGGATTTCGAGGCCGTCGGAGGGCTCACCATGGGTGCGGATCCGGTCGCGCTGGCCGTCATGCACGCGCCCGGCCGACCGATTGATGCCTTCGTGGTGCGTAAAGCCGCCAAGACCCACGGCATGCAGCGCCAGATCGAGGGCCCGGACATCGTCGGCAAGCGGGTGCTCGTCGTCGAGGACACCACTACCACCGGAAATTCGCCGCTGACCGCCGTGCGCGCCCTGCGCGAGGCCGGCGCGACCGTCGTCGGCGTCGCGACCGTCGTCGACCGGGAGACCGGCGCCGATCAGGTGATCGCCGCCGAGGGCCTGGAGTACCGGTCCATCCTCGGATTGAAGGATCTCGCCCTCGGCTAAGCTGCAAATGCGCCTCCCGGATCGCAGTCGCCGGTGGTCGGAGCTTTGATTCGCTCTGAAACGCCGACAGCGGTGCGACCCGATAGGGGGACGCATCCGCCGAGTGCAGCGAGGCGGTCGAGACAGTGAAGGGTCGTGTGAGTTACCTGTGGTGAGCATTGCAGTCAATAAGAGCCGTGCGAATGTCGCGATGCTCGGCATCGGTGCTTACCGTCCGAAACGCCTGGTCAGCAATGAAGAGGTGTGCGAGGTTCTCGATTCGACCCCGGAGTGGATCTATGAGCGCACCGGTGTGCGCAACCGTCGGTGGATCAGCGGAGACGAAACGCTGCAGTCGATTTCGGCGGCCGCCGGTGAGCGGGCGATCGTCAACAGCGGCATCGATCGGTCCAAGATCGGCGCGCTGATCCTGGCCACCTCGAGCTGGCTGACCCTCACCCCGCACGGCGCCCCCAAGGTCGCCAACGACCTGGGGATGAACGGGATCGCGGCCTTCGATCTGACCTCCGGTTGCGGCGGATTCGGCTACGGCCTCGGCGTCGCCGCCGACCTGATCCGGTCCGGGTCGGCCGAATATGTGCTGCTCATCGGTGCCGAGACGATGACGGTTGGACTCGATCCGACCGATCGCGGCACCGCGATGATCTTCGGCGACGGCGCTGGTGCGGTGGTGGTCGGCCCGAGCGAGGAGAACGGCATCTCCCCGACGGTGTGGGGTAGCGACGGCGAGAATGCCTCGGCGATCGAGCAGGACGTCAACTTCCTCGAATACATGGAGAAAGCGCAGCGGCTGCAGGGCACCGACCCGGCCGTAGAGCCCGTCGGCCGGATGTCGCTGCGGATGGAGGGGCCGCGGGTATTCCGTTGGGCGGCGGTCACTTTGCCGCGCGCGCTGGCCTCGGCGCTCGAGGTCTCCGGTGTCTCCAAGGACGATATCGAGGTCTTCATTCCGCATCAGGCCAATGCGCGCATCAACGAGTTGATGAAGAAGAACCTCGGGCTGGCCGATGACATCCCGGTGGCCAATGACATCGAGAACACCGGCAATACCTCCGCCGCATCCATCCCGTTGGCGATGGAGGAGATGTTGGTGACCGGTAAGGCCAAGGGCGGACAGGTGGCCTTGCTGCTCGGCTTCGGTGCGGGCCTGAGCTACGCGGGTCAGGTCGTCACGCTGCCACCCGCCCCGAAAGAGCCGAGCTTCGGTGTCTGATTTGCGGCATTCATGGGGCGCTTTGTCTGATTTGCGGCGCTCCTGGTGGCCCATGTGGTTACGCTCCGCTGCCGCCTCCGGGCACTCCGCTCGCGCCGCAGTGTGGTTACCCAGGCTGCCTGCCTCGGGCACGCCGTGGGTCGTGCGTCCATTCCGTGCCGGATTCCTGGTGGCTGCGGCGGCGACCGTGTACGGCGCGGTTACCGGCCGCGACAAGGTGCAATGGGTTACGAAGCCGCTGCTGATGCCGCTGTTGGCGGCGGATGCGGCGGCCGATCGGGCGTTGGATCCGGTCGATCGGACGGTGCTGCTCGGCTGCCTCGGTGCCGCGACCATCGGTGATGTGCTGCTGATCGAGCCGGACAGTGATCGGCGGCTGATCGCGGGAGCGTCCTCGTTCGCGGTGATGCAGACCGGATATTCGGTGCTGTGGTGGCGCCGCGGCGGGCGTGCGCGTCCAGAGATCGCGGTTCCACGGCTGCTGGCCTGGCTCGGTGCTGCGGCGTTGATGCGGGCCAAGGCGCCGACAGTCGCGGCTGCGCTGACGGCCTACGGTGCGACGCTGGGCAGTGCGGCGGTGCTCGCCTCCGATCCCGGATTGGCTCCGGACGCGAAAAATATTGCCGGACTTAATATTCCGAATGCCGATCCGCGTAGTCGGCTCGGCCTCGGTGCGTTGCTGTTCACCGTTTCCGATGGGCTGATCGTGCTGCGGCGGCTGTTCGCGCGCGGCGAGCGTTCCCGGCGGGTCACAGAGGGCGTCATCCTGGCTACCTACGCGGCCGCGCAATATCTGCTCGCGGACCCGCAAGCGCACTCGCGGGACTGACCTCGCGCCCGCCGATGCGGCGAAATGCGGGATCCGCCCGCCGTTGATCGAAAGCTATTGCCCCAGAACGAGAATGATCCGATCCCGATTCTGCGGATCGACTCGGATGGAGATTGTCTCGCCGACCGCGAGCCGCGGCTTATCGGCCGGGGTGACATCGAAAACGATGGTGCCACGGTAACTTTCGGATCCCGGCACAACGAGCTCCAGATCGAATTCGGTCAACTCGGTGTGATGATCAGTGCGCTGCAGCGTATGCGCACCCTCGATGGTCGCCCACCCCTCCAGCCCGTGCCGCCACAACTGCCGATCCGCGCGCGATGGCCGAACAGCCAACAGCATCCCGACGCCCACGCATGATCCGAACAGACCGACCAGCGCGACGATCTGGAACGGCTCGGTCCCCGGCGGCGTATGCGGTAGTAGCCAGCCCAGCCAGAATGCGAGCACGATGAAATACCCGGCGGTCACCCCGAGCACTGTGCGGAGAACGCGTGCGTGATCCATGCCAGCCTCCACCCGACTGCCTGCACCATCCAGAATAGGACCGCCCATCCCACCGTGAACGCCCCTTGACCACAACCGTGACCTGCCCGTCTCCACCGCACCCCCGCCGTTCATCCGGCAAGATGGGCAACCGCATGGTGCGCGAGCCCGTTAATGCTTCTCGGTTGGTTCGGTCTCCACGCGTGGACTTGCGCGCAGCTCTGCCGTCCGACCGTACGGGTTGTGCCGGATACCGCGAACTGCGGTTGATCACTTGTCTGGCAAGGCATTTGATCATCGGATGGAACTGCTGCTTACAGCAGGGGACTCCGATGCCTACAGTCCGGCGGCGCTGACCTGGTAGGCCGCCTCCATCAGCAGCCAGCCCGACAGTTGCACCGACATATCGCGTTCGGGCACCCGCGACGAGGTGACCGAACCGCCCTCGGTGAAATGTCCGGCACCGGACCGGCCGCCGGGTAACTGGGCGGGTTTGCTCCAGTCGTGCCCGAACAGCGGCTCGCCCTCGACCTCGAGCCGGTTCGCCCAGGCCGCCGCGGCGCTGGCACGCACGATAGCGGCCGCGGTTTGCCGGTCGGCCGCCTGATCGCGCTCATCACCGGGCAGCATCAGTGCGACCACAGCGAGATAGCGGGCCAGAATGCCGTTGAACAGGCCGCCGTCTCCGCCACCGCCACCATTGATCACCCCATTGGTGGTCATCTGCTCCTCGACCGCGGTGAGCAGCCGGTGCACCCGTTCGCTGTGGCGCGGCTCGCCGGTGTGCACCGCGAGTTCCGCTTCCAGACCGAGCACCACGCCCTGGCAGTAGGTGAAGGTCGGGCGCTCGATCTCGCCGGAGGGCAAATGGATGCCGTCCAGGATCAGGCCGGATTCCTTGTCGCACAACGTCGCATCGATCCAGTCCGCCATTTCCTGCGCGCGCAGGTGGCGGCCGAGACGCAGTAGCGCGATGGCGACCGGTCCGTTGGCGGGGGCATTGAAATAGTCCGAGTTGATCCGCCACGGCACACCGCCGCCACGCGCCGGATCCCAAGCGCCGTACAGCTCCTTCTCGAGTGCGATCAGACCGCCGCGCGCCTCGGTGATCCCCTGGGTTCGCTCGGCACGCTCCAAAGCGATTGTCAGCCAGGCCATATCGTCGTAGTAGTTATTGGTCCACCCGGTGATATTGCGCAGCCGATGCGCCCGCGCGATGGCGGCGATGCGCTTGCGGCGCGTCGGCGTCGGCACCCGGTTGGCGGCATCGACCGCGCAGTCCATCAGATGCGCCTGCCACCAGTAGTGCCAGGAGGCGAAGCCCCGCTCACGACGGGTCGCCGGCCAACCGACGACACCCAATTCGGTACCCGGCACGCCCCATAGCGCGCGTAGGTGCCGAGAGACGATCGCGGATTCGGCCATATCCGCGCGCTCGGACCACAGCGCGGGCGTGGGTGCAGCATCGCGCCCGATATCCGGGCTCCGCGAGGTCATGGGTCAATGGTGCCAGCTTCGAGCCGATTAATACCGATCTTTTCGTTACCATGCTGACGTCAAATCGGCATGTTGCCGAATCCATGCGTGCATCGCGATGCCGGCCGCGACTCCGGCATTGATACTGCGGGTAGAACCGAACTGCGCGATCGAAACCGTCAACGCGGCCGCACCCTTGGCATGTTCTGTCACACCGGGACCTTCCTGCCCGAACAGCAGCAGGCAGCGGCGCGGCAACTCGACGGTTTCCAGCGGAACCGAGCCCGGCACATTGTCCACGGCGACCACGGTCAGATTCTCCCGCTCGGCGAAGGCGAGTAGCTCGCCGATATCGGAGTGATGTTCGATGTGCTGGTAGCGGTCGGTGACCATGGCGCCGCGGCGATTCCAGCGCCGTCGGCCGACAATGTGCACGGCGGCCGCGGCGAAGGCATTCGCGGTACGCACCACGGTGCCGATATTCGCGTCGTGGCCGAAGTTCTCGATGGCCACATGGAACGGATGCCTGCGACGGTCGATATCGGCGATGATCGCCTCGCGCTTCCAGTAGCGGTAGGCATCGACGACGTTGCGGCGGTCACCACCGACAAGCAGCTCCGGATCGTAGTGGGGATCCTCCGGCGGGGCTTCCCCGTGCTCCTGCGTCCATGGTCCGACACCGTGCGGATGCTCGCCCCATTCGGTGGGTCCTGGCTGCTCGGCCGTATCCGGCGCGGGGTGGTTCACTCCGACGATGCTAATTCCGGCCGCCCGCGGCATGCGCGATGGGCCCGGAGGCGGTAGCGCAGCGTAACCATGGACGACCCCGCGAATACCGCAGATCGAACCCCACCACCTTCGGGTGGCCGGATTCAGTAGGTCGAGGACGAGGAGCCGAGAACGCCTACAGCGGCGAGTACCACCATGAGGATGAGGAACACAATGGTCAGGATCAGCAATATCGAGGCGATTATGCCGCAGATATATCCGGCCTGGACGCTGCCACGACCACCGATGGCACCGCCGGACGCGTCGATCTCGTTGAGTGCCTTCTTCCCCATCACCCATGCGACCGGGCCCAGGAACTGACACATCAGCAGGCCGAGAATGCCGAGGATCATGATCGTGATGGCCTGCGGATGATCCTGCGGCGGGCCATAGGCCGGGTAGCCGTACGGCGAACCGTACTGCGGTGGCGGCGGATAGTTCATGCACAGGATGCTAGTTGGTGGTGTAGCTGGCCACACCTAGGATTCGGCGGGCAGCTCGATCGAATGCTGCCGTGCCCGCGACAACCATGGAGTCCATGACCGAGACACAAACCCTCGTGCTCGACGCGCCTACCGGCAAGGCCGGTCCGGACGCGCGAGAGGTGCTGCGCGCGATCCTGCGCGCGCCGATCCAGGCTCGGACCTGGAAGCAACTCGTCTATGTATTCACGGTTTTCGCGATCGGTATGCTCGCCGTCTGCTATCTGTTCTTCGGTTTCGGCGGCGGCCTATACGCCTCGATCGTCCTCATCGGCATTCCGATTCTGGCGCTGGTGATTCTGGGCGCGCGACTGTGGGCGAAGGTGTATCGCGCGCTGGCCAGGGATCTGCTGGATACGCCGGTGGACGCGCCGCCGCCGTATGTTTCGCGGCCGGGCTTTTTCGGATTCCTGAAGAGCGCGTTCACCGATCGTGCGAGCTGGCGAGCCATTGTGTTCCTGTTCGCGCAGGCCGTACTCGGTGTGGTCGGCGGCTATCTGGTGCTGGTCGTGGTGGCCGTGACGGTATTCGTCGCGCTCTCGCCCATCCCGTGGGTGCTGTTCAACCCCACGAATATCGACGACAACGGCGTCGCACACCATTCGCTGGCCCAGTTCGGATCCGTCTATATCGACACTTGGCCAAGGGTTTTGCTGATGTCCGCTGTCGGCATTATCTGCTGTTTCGCACTGCCGTGGCTGCTGCGCGCGGTGTGCTGGGTGCACGGGCTGCTCACCATCGCATTGCTGTCGGCAACGGCGCGGGACCGGCAGTTGGTCGAATTGCGCGCGAGTCGGCGTGCGGCGGTCGAGGATTCGGCGGCGACACTGCGGCGAGTTGAGCGGGATCTGCACGATGGCACACAGGCGCGGCTGGTCACCATCGCTATGGCCTTGGGCCGGGCCGAGGAGCGGATATCCCTCGGCGGCGACGCGCGCGATCTGATCGCCGACGCGCACGCAAATGCCAAGGAGGCGCTGACCGAATTGCGCGAGCTGGTGCGCGGAATCCATCCGCCCGCACTCGAATTAGGGCTCGCACCAGCACTGGAGACGCTGGCTTCACGGTGTGCCGTTCCGGTGGAGCTGCGAGTCCATCTGCCGCAGCGGCCGAATCCGGCCATCGAGGCGATCGCCTACTTCTCGGTCGCCGAACTGCTCACCAATGTGGTCAAACATGCGAATGCCACGAGTGCGTGGGTGTCGGTCGTGCCGACCGATGCGCACACTATCGCGGTCTCGGTGCGCGACAATGGAATCGGCGGCGCGCTGCAGCCGATCGAGGGGGAACATGTTGCGGGCAGCGGACTTTCCGGACTGGCGGCACGGGCGCGTGCGGTGGACGGCACGCTGACTGTGCAGAGTCCGACCGGCGGGCCGACCGTGGTGACCATCCTGCTGCCGACGGCCGGGCCGCGATGAGTACGCCGTTGCGGGTGGTGATCGCCGAGGACAATGCGATCCTGCGCGACGGGCTTGCCGGACTGCTGGCCGAGCGCGGCCACGAGGTCGTCGCCATTGTCGGCGATGCCACCACCTTGAGCGATGTGGTCGGCACCTACAACCCCGACGTGGCTGTGGTGGACGTGCGGATGCCGCCGACCTTCACCGACGAGGGGCTGCTCGCGGCGATCGAGTTGCGACGCAAGTACCCGCTCACAGGCGTGCTGGTGTTCTCGCAGTGGATCGAAACCCGCTATGCCACCGAACTTCTCGCCGGTGGCGCGAGCGGCGTCGGCTATCTACTCAAGGATCGGGTGGCCGACGTCCGCGACTTCGTCGATGCCCTGGACCGCGTAGCCACCGGCGGCACCGCACTCGACCCGGAGGTGGTGAGTCAATTGATGGGTGCGTCACGCCAACAGGATTCACTCGCCCGGCTCACACCCCGCGAGCGCGAGGTCCTCGAACTGATGGCACAGGGACTGTCGAACAATGCGATCGCGACCGCACTCACGGTCACCGAGCGCGCGGTCGAAAAGCACATCGGCAATATCTTCACCAAACTGGATCTGCCACCCTCCGACACCCACCACCGCCGAGTCCTCGCGGTCCTGCGCTTGAAGGGCTGAACCGGCACGCGAACGGTTGCGCCGGTCAGAGGTGTCAGAGCGAGGCTGTTTTCGTGTCGTCGCCAGCGGTTTCGAAATCGAAATCCTCGGCGGGTTTGGCGATCTCCTGGCGGTAATGACGGATGCCGACGGCGGTTCCGATGATCAGACCGACTACCAGAGTGCCGATGACTCCTGGCATCAGCCACGGCACTCGGTCCAGGAAACTGCCCGCGTAGTAGCCGATGAGCAGCAGCACCGGCGCCCAGATAACGGCGCCGATCGTGCTGGCCACGGTGTACTTGCGGTGATCCATCCGCGCCGCGCCCGCGACCATCGGGCACAGCGTGCGCACCCAGGGGATCCAGCGCGAAATGAGCACCGCGAGGAAACCGTGCCGCTGCAGCAATTCGGTCACCCGCTGCAGATTGCGGGTGTTGATGTAGCGGCCGTTCTTTCTGGCCACCAGATGATGGCCGGTGCGATGCCCGATGACGTAGCCGACCTGGTTGCCCGCGATGGCCGCGATCATCGTGCCGATGGACAACGCCCAGACATGGGCCTCTCCCGCGGCGTTGGAGGCCATCACGATGCCCGCGGTGATCAGCATCGAGTCGCCAGGCAGGAACAACCCGATGATCAACGCGCATTCGAGGAAGACGAAGGTCAGCACCACCGTCCAGACGAGCGCGGGCCCCGCCGAGGTCAGCGGATCGAAACTGCCCACTGCTAGGGGCAACTGCGCCGTGGACACCGGCTCAGTGGGTCTGCTCGTTCGTCGAGGCAGTCAGCGCGGCGTCGTGCTGAGCGGCCTCGTCAGTGCCTGATTCGCGGCGCTCCCGGCGCCCTCCGTGGTCATGCTCCGCTGCCTCCGGGCGCGCCGCCGCACCGCGGTTGAGCACCTTCTTGGCCACCGCGATGATGCCGGGCAGGATCGAGATCAGGACGATGAGCAGGAAGATCGGCTCGATGTTCTTGCGAATGAATTCGATATTGCCGAGGAAGTAACCGAGCACCGTGACACCGCCGCCCCACAGGACAGCGCCGACGATGTCGAAGGTGACGAACTTGCGGTAATCCATTTTGGACACACCGGCCAGTACCGGCATGAACGTGCGCACGATCGGCACGAATCGGGCCAGGATGATCGTCTTCGGCCCGTACTTTTCGAAGAAGGCATGCGTCTGGGTGACGTAATGCTTCTTGAACAACCGGGTGTCTTCCTTGTGGAACAGCGCGGGCCCGATCGCCCGGCCGATCCAATAGGCGCATTGGTCACCAGCGAAGGCGGTCACCATGACGGCGGGCAAAAGCAGCCAGATCGATACCGGCGGATGCTCCGTCGCGGACAGCAGGCCGCCGGTGAACAGCAGCGAATCGCCCGGGAGGATCGGGAAGAGCAGCCCGGTCTCGATGAAGACGATCACCAGGATCGCCGGGAGTACCGCGTTCTTGAGCCACGTCTCCGTGAGCAGGTGCATCGGGTCCAGCAACTGGGTCAAAGCGACGTTGCTCGTCACCGATTCTGTCGCTGCCAGCAGAATCACGCGGCCTCCTGTCCCGGGTACGGCTGGCCTACATTGCTTGCCACCGCATCGGAAGCTGCCAGCGCAATTACGCGGCCAACAGTACCTGTGTTTGATTTGCCGCGCCTGCGGCACGGCGTGTTCGCGGCCACCAAGGCTCGCGTCCGAGCGGTCGAGACTCGCGACTTCGTCGCATGCGCTTCGACCACTCGGACGTGAGCCGGCCGCGAACGTCGCTCGTAAGACTCGCTCCGTGCGTGGGCAGGTCGGGAACGGGCCATGCGACTTAGTGGCTGGCCGTCAAACACGGCAAAAAGGCGCTGGCCTAGTCTGTGGACTGACAGAATTGTCTTTTGCCGCACAACACGGAGGTCTTCACAGTGCCCATCGCGACTCCGGAGGTCTACGCCGAGATGCTCGGTCGGGCCAAAGCGAACTCCTTTGCCTTCCCGGCCATCAACTGCACCTCCTCGGAAACCGTCAATGCGGCCATCAAGGGCTTCGCCGACGCGGGCAGCGATGGCATCATCCAGTTCTCCACCGGCGGCGCGGAGTTCGGTTCGGGCCAGGGTGTGAAGGATATGGTCGTCGGCGCGGTCGCACTGGCCGAATTCGCGCATGTGGTCGCCGCGCGCTACGACGTGACCATCGCGCTGCACACCGACCACTGCCCCAAAGACAAGCTGGACACTTTCGTGCGCCCGCTGATCGCCATTTCTCAGGAGCGGGTGAACGCGGGCAAGAACCCGCTGTTCCAGTCACATATGTGGGACGGCTCCGCGATCCCGATCGACGAGAACCTGGAGATCGCCAAGGAGCTGCTCAAGGCGACCAACGCCGCGAACATCATCCTCGAGGTGGAGATCGGCGTCGTCGGCGGTGAAGAGGACGGTGTCGAGGCCGAGATCAACGAGAAGCTCTACACCTCTCCCGAGGACTTCCAGAAGACCATCGACGCGCTCGGTTCGGGCGAGAACGGCAAGTACCTGCTCGCCGCGACCTTCGGCAACGTGCACGGTGTGTACAAGCCGGGCAATGTGGTGCTCAAGCCCGAGGTGTTGGCCGAGGGGCAGCGCGTCGCCGCGGCCAAGCTCGGTCTGGCGGGGGACGCGCAGCCGTTCGATTTCGTCTTCCACGGCGGTTCCGGCTCGCTGAAGTCGGAGATCGAGGATTCGCTGCGCTTCGGTGTGGTGAAGATGAATGTCGACACCGACACCCAGTACGCGTTCACCCGGCCGGTCGCCGCGCACATGTTCACCAACTACGACGGTGTGCTCAAGATCGACGGCGAGGTCGGCAACAAGAAGAGCTACGATCCGCGCGGCTACCTCAAGAAGGCCGAATCGGCCATGGCAGCGCGTGTCGTCGAGGCGTGCAATGATCTGAAGTCTGCGGGTCGCTCGATCAGCGCCTGACCCTATTTACCCTTCGGGGGGCTTTTAGTACATGAGTCTGGATGTACGTGTGCTCGGGCCCGTGCGACTGCTGGTCGGTGGTGAACCGGTCGCGGTCGGCGGGCCCAAGCCGCGAGCCTTGCTCGCCGCGCTGACCGTCAATCGACGGCGCGCGGTGGCCTCGGCTGCGCTGGCCGAGATGGTCTGGAACGAGGATCCCCCCGATTCCTATGCCGCCAGCCTGCAGGTATTCGTCTCGAATATCCGTAAGGCACTGCGTAATTCGGGTGTCGATCCGGCCATGGTGCTGCGCACCGAATCTTCCGGCTATCGGCTCGAGATCGCCGAGGACGCTTGCGATCTCGGCCGCTTCGAGGCGGCCAGGGATGCGGGCGCGCGTGCCGCCGAGGTCGGCGACCACGTCGGCGCGTCGCAGCTGTTCGGAAATGCGTTGCGCGAGTGGAGCGGTCGGGCACTGGCTGATCTGGCCGGATTGCAGTTCGCGGACGGTTTCGCCACCGCGATGGACGAGGAGCGGCTGCAGGCCGCCTCGGCTCGCATCGATGCCGAAATCGCCTGTGGGCGCGCTTCATCGGTGATCGGTGAGTTGGTCTCGATGACCAATGAACATCCGCTGCGCGAACCGCTGTGGGGTCAGCTGGTCACCGCGCTGTACCTATCCGGCCGACAGGCCGATGCGCTGGACGCGTGCCGTCGTGTGCGCACGGTGCTCGCGGACGAACTCGGAATCGATCCGGGTCCGGTCCTGGTCGATCTCGAACAGCGGGTGCTGCGGCAGGAACCGTTGAGCACGATGGAGCTCAAGCGCACCGAGCGGCTGGCCGCGGCGATGACCGAGACCGTCACCGAGATGCCGCGCGCGGTCCGCAGCGGTCAGCTGCGCATGCCGGACGGCCGGGTCACGGCAATCGCGCAGGGCGGCATGCGAATCGGCCGGATGACCGATAACGATCTGGTCCTCGACGATCCGAAGGCCAGTCGCTACCACGCGCATATCATGCCGAGCCGGGCCGGACTGCTGATCAAGGATCTGCATTCGGCCAATGGTGTGTACGTCAACGACGAGGCGATCGATAGTGGTGCGCTGCTAGCCGACGGCGACAATATTCGTATCGGCGCAACGGTTCTGGTATTCCAGGCCGTCCAGTAAGCGCTCAGTCGCAGGCGATGCCGTCCCCATCCGGATCAAGATACGGGTTATAGCCGGGCTGACCACGATAGAGCGGCAGTTTCCCCTCGGCCCGAACCTGATCGCAATCGGTGTAATACCTCGGCGACTCCTCCTTCGACTCCTCCGGCGGCGGCACATTCGACCCCTTCGGTCCCGGCCGATAGCTCGGCACCGGAAGCGAACTATCGGGCCCGGCCACGAATTGGGCCGTGGACGAATCGGCGGCGGCGATCGGCAACGCGATCCCGAGGCCGCCGATCATCAGACATGCGGCGCCGAGCGCGGGTACAGCGCGGCGATAGATCAGTGAAGCTTTCACATCTCCATCCTGCTCCGCTTTGCACGCCGGCGGCAGTGCGGTTTTTGAACCACCGGAGGCCCTTTGCTCCTCCGGTGGACGGCTACTCACCCCGACACGAGTTGTCGTGCCGTGGACGGTAGCAGGGCGGCGGGCCGCGGTCCCGGAAATGAAGCAGGAGTTTCCTGTTAATTCTGGATATCCGTGCGGCACATGGACGATTCGGTAAGTCTGACGAGGCACAGGGGGCGAACCGGGTAGGGTCGGGCGCTGGTCGCGCGGCATCATGCGGTGCGTCGATGCGGCGTGGACGGGTTTCCGTTTCGCGCGAGATATCAAGGGGATGCGGATGACTCGGCGGTGGGTGGTGGTGTTCGGTGCGGTCGTGTGTGCGGCCGGGGTGATGTGTGCGGCGCGACCCGCCGGTGCCGCGCCGGCCGGACCGGTGGCCGGTCCGTGTGTCACGGATCCGCCTGCGACGCATGTGGGCCTGGTGCCCAAGACGCTCGAAGTGCCGATTCCGTATCCGGTGATCACCGTGCTGCCGCCGTCTTCGGCCGAACCCGCGCCGGTTCGCACGGAGCTGGAGTTGCCGTCGGATCCCTGTGTGAATCCGTGCCCGGATCTCACCGATGCACAGGCACCGCCACCGAGTCCGGCGAGCCAACTCGGCATTCCGGAAATTCTGTTGAGCCCCAAGCCTTTCCACTTCGCGATTCCGGGACCGGGACCGGATGCCGGTCAGGTGCCGCCGCCTCCGCCGCGCGTCGATCCGTCGATCGAACCCGCCCCGTTGTCGGCGGTGCGGCCGACGCCCCGGATCAGCACGGTCACCGAGGTGGCCAAGCAGACCGGCGCGAATTCGGTCAATCGCACCGATAAGCGCTGGCAGGTGGATGGCACCGATCTCGGCATCATGTGGGAGAGCGCGCCGGGCGAGATCGCGACCGCCTTCGGCGACACCGTCGGACGCGGCTTCCATCCACCTGGTGGGATGGGATTGGATTGGCGCAGCAATGTGCTCGCATTCAGCACCGATCGCGATCTCACCGACGGCATGACCTACGACCGGATGGTGACCGACGACCGCTGCCACGCGGCCGAGGTGCTCGCCAGCCGCAAACTCGACAATGTCGAGGTCACCACCATTCCGACCTCCGGATTCGCACTCGGTGCGCGGCAGTACCTGAGCTATATGTCGATTCGCACCTGGAACAGCATTCCGGGAACGTTCTTCACCAATTACGGCGGCATCGCCTATTCCGATGATCACGGTCAGACCTGGACCAAAGACCCCTACGCGCGCTGGGACAATATCTTCGGACTAGCGAATTTCCAAGTGAGCGCGATGGTTCCGCAGGGCGATTACGTCTACATGTTCGGCACGCCGAATACCCGGCTCGGCTCGGTGGGACTGGCGCGAGTGCCGAAGGATCAGCTCCTCAATACCACCGCCTATCAGTACTGGAGCGACGGAAACTGGACTCCGGTAGGCGGATTCGGCTCCGCGAGCCCGATCGTCGACGCGCCCGTAGGTGAGTTGTCGGTGCGCTTCGACACCTCCCGAAACGTCTGGCAGATGAGCTATTTGGATACCGCGAAAGTGGCACTGGTGGTCCGCGAAGCGGATTCACCGCAGGGGGTGTGGTCCGATGGCGCGCCGACGGTGACAGCGCGCGAATATCCCGAGCTGTACGGCGGATTCATCCACCCCTGGTCCTCGGGTTCGGACCTGTACTTCAATATTTCGACCTGGAGCGACTACAACGTCTATCTCGTGCACGCGACCATCGAATGAGGTTGCATCGCTAGGCGAAGCGAACCTCGGCGATGGCCCGGCCGAAGAGTTTGCGGCCCTCCGAACTACCCGCGAGCACGATGGTGGCGGTCCGTCGGCGCGGATCGAGCGATTTGATCCGCCCGCTGAATTCGACGGAACTCGGCGCCTCGGCGCTCACCGGAACGAATCCGGAGAACCGCACGCTGAACTTCTCGATGGCCGTCGGATCACCGAGCCAAGAGGTCAGGTAATCACCCGCCAGGCTCATGGTCAGCATGCCGTGTGCCACCACGGTCGGCAGTCCGGCCAACTGGGCCGCGCGCTCGCTGAAGTGAATCGGGTTGGGATCGCCCGAAACCCCCGCATAGTTGGCCAGATCACCGCGCGTCACCTGTGCGGTCTCGGGCGGGAGTTGATCGCCGACGGCTAGTCGGTCGAACTCCGGGAGGGAGCGCACCGAAGCGCTGCGCACTGCGGGCTGCCCGGGGGCGGGAGCATCCGCGGACAACGCGACCAGCGGATCCGGCCTAGTGATGTCACCGATGGTGACCGGGCGCGCGTGCATCATGATGTTCTCGACGGCGGCCGCGATATTCGGATCCACCTCGACACCGCGGCGCGCCACGATGGTGGTCGAACCCGATTGCACGATCTCGCCGTGCTGATTGGTCAGCGAGAACGTCACCAGGATGAAGTCGTTATCGCCGAACTGGCGGATCGAGTCGATCACGATCTCGGTGCTGAGCTGGTCGCCCGCCAGGATCGGGCGGGTGAGCTCGAAGACCTGGTCGGTCTGCAGAATCTGGGACAGGTCGTATTCGGTGAGTACCGTATCCAGCAGGACCCTGGTCGCATTGATGCCGATGACCGAGGCGAAGGTCGGCGGCGCAATGATGCCGTCGTAACCGAGCTCGAGCGCATCGGGTTCGGAGTAATGCGCACCGTGGCGACTCTGCGTCGCGCGGGCGAACTCACGGATTTTTTCCCGGCCGACCGAATAGTGTTCGCGCACCCGGAACCGGCGTCCCGCCGCCGTGGCTGTCTGTTCGACCGCTTCGATTTCCGGCTTTTCGATTGTCTGCTCCCTGACCATGATCCGGGCCATGCTACTGGCGAACCGGTCTGATGACCAGGTGAGTGTGACGTTCGCTACCGGTTAGAGGGCTTACCTTTTGGATATGTCCTGCTCGACTCGGCGCTGCCTTCGACTAGGGCGTCCCAGCGCTCGGCGGATCACAGACCTTCCAACCGTCGGCGGTCTGCTCCAAATCGAAAGTCCTCGCCGAGCGCTTCGTCGGATCCGCATCGGTGTACACGGTGGCCTGCGCGATCGCCGTTTTATCGGTGACCTTGATCGTATCGACGCTCGCCACCACCGGGATGTTCTTGCGATCCATCGACAGCTGATGCACGCCCGCGAACTGGTCCGCCGCAATGTTCTGATAGAAGTCGTGCAGCTGCCCGCAGGTGGTGTTGCGCAGCGCCCCGAGATCGCCGGATTCCAGCGCCGCGGTGTAATCGGTGATGGTGGCGCGCACCTTGGCCTCCGGGGAGTTGTCGCCCCGATTCCCGACGAGCACGACCGCGAGCCCGATCACCGCGATGAGCGCAACCGCGGCCGCCCCGATGAACAACCAGCGCTTCGAACGCTCGGCCGGCGGTTGCTGATCAGGCGGGGTGATTCGTTGCGGTTGGGCCATCGGCCGCGGTCCGTTGACCGGCTGAGCGGGGCGAGTCTGCTGGGTATCGGCAGGTGACGGGGCCGACGCGACCTGACGTGGCCGGCCGGGACCGCGCGGCGCCGACGGTGCGGTCTCCTCTACGCCGGGCCCACTCTGCGAAGGCCCTTGCGCCCCAGCCTGTTTCGGACCGGCCGCAGGACGCGGGGTGCTCGGCGGCTTGGTGATCGGCCCGGGCCGCGCCGCGGGCGCGACGACCCGGTCGGTACCGGGCTTGGTCCCGGCATCGCGCATCCGCTCCGTGGCGTTCTTATCGACTGGCTTCTGAATCGGCAATGCGACGGTCTGCTCGGCATCCAGCTTCGAAATCACCGGCATTGCGACGGTCTTGTCGTCCGCACCCGCCAAATCCGGTTCCGGTTGCGGCGGAGCCACAGCCGGACTCTTTGCCTTCGGGTCGACCCGTCGCATCACCATGGTCGCCGCATCCGCACCTGCGGAATCGTCGACCTTGTCGTCTGGTGCCGTGGCCTTTGCCGCATCCGAATCCCGCTGAATCACAGCGGTTTCCGCAGCGGATGCGGGAGCGTCACCTGGTGGCGCAGCGCCTTCGGCCGGTGGCGTAGCTCCCGTCGGCCGAGTAGTCGATTCGGCAGCGGCCGATCCGGCGGACTTGTCGGCTACTGCTTCGGCTTCGCCTGCGGCGGATCCTTCGGCGGCCGCCGCGGCAGTTCCGCCGGCCGCGGCAGACTTCGGTGTACCGCCGGCACCCTGGGCTGCGGGACCGCCCCGTTTGATCACGACCGTCGGTGCGTTCTGCCCGGAGGCGGTACTGCCCGCCCGGCCGGACCCACCAGCTGGCGTCGGCTGGCCAGGCGACCCCGCACCCGGCGCCTTCGCCGGGCCCGACTTTCCCTTGTCTACGACATCACCACGCGAGATCTCCGCAGTCTTCCCTTCGGAATTCGCCGCGGTACCCCCGGGCTGCCCCGAACCGGCAACTGCGCCCGGCTTCGCAGCAGCGGGTGCGGACGAGACCGCGCCGCTACCCCGCGGGTCCACGCCGCCCGGCCTGGTAGTTCCGCCGGCCGCAGGAGCAGGTTGGGCGGGGCCGCTATCTCGCTGGCCTGGGCCGCTCGGCCCGGTTGTACGGCTCGGCCCGTTGCCCGGCGTCGGAGCAGATGCGGCCGCGCCGCCACCTCGTTGGCCCGCGCCGCCGGAGACGTTTGCGCCGCCACCTTGCTGGGTCACACCGCCAGGGCGGGTTGCGCCGCCCGCGGTGGGAGTAGATGAGGCCGGGCCGCTATCCCGCTGGCTCGCGCCGGCAGGCTTGGGTGCGCCGCTCGGCGTTTGGGCGGATGGGGCTGCGCCGCCACCTTGTTGGCTCCCGCCTTCCGGCGCGCGAGCAGGTTCGGCGGGGCCGCTATCTCGGTGGCCGGTACCGCTCGGCTTGGCTGCCTTGCTCGGCGCGGGAGTAGATGAGGTCGGGCTGCCACCTTGTGTGCCCGCGCCGCCGGGCTTGGTTGCGCTGCCCGGCGCAGGAACAGATGAGGCTGGGCCGCTACCTCGCTGGCTTGTGCCGTCCTGCTTGGGGGTGGCGCTCGGAGTTCGAGCGGATGCGCCGCTACCTCGTTGGCCCGTGGGGCCGAGGTTGGCTGTGTTGCCCGGTGTAGGAGTAGATGAGGCTGGGCCGCTGCCTCGTTGGCTTGCGCCGCCTGGCCTCGGTGCGGCGGTTGGTGTTCGAGCGGATGAGGCTGCGCCGCCACCTTGTTGGCTCCCGCCGCTCGGCCTGGATGTGTTGCCCGGCGCGGGAGTAGGCGAGGCGGTGCCGCTATCTCGTTGGGCTGTGCCGCTTGGCCCGGTTGCGTTGCCCGGCCTGGTTGCGTTGCCTGGCGAGGAAACAGACGGTGCGGTGCCGCCATCTTGTTGGCTCCCGCCGATCGGCTTGGCTGCATTGCTCGGCGCGGGAGTAGATGAGTTTGCGCTGCCACCTTGTGGGCCAGTACCGCCCGGCCGACTTGCGTTGCCCGGCGCGGAAGCGGACGGTGCGGTGCCGCTACCTCGCTGGCTTGTGCCGCCCTGCTTTGAGGCGGCGTTCGGAGTTCGAGCGGATGCGCCGCTACCGCGTTGGTCCGTGGCGCCGAGATCGGCTGTGTTGCCCGGCGCGGGAGCAGGCGAGGCGGTGCCGCTATTTCGTTGGCCCGCGCCGCCCGGGGCGGATGGTGACGACGGTGCATTGACCGCTCCGCCTGGCTGGCCCGGGGCAGCAGGCTTCCCGAGCGCGGCGATGTCCCCGGTTGCCGCACCCGACCCGCCGGACTGTCCGGCACCGGTGGGCGGCTGCTTCGGCAACGATGGCGACGGAATCGGCCGAGTAGGAGCCGCTGGTCCGCGCTCGCCGGCGGCTTTCCCGGTTCCCGAGGGTGCGTTGGACCCCGACGAGCCGGGCCCTGACGATGACGGGAACGGTCGGGTCGCGTCTGCTGCGCCGTCCTTCGCGCCGGCCCCGGCTCCCGACGAGGTGCCTGCGGCGGGACCGGGGCGCGAGGGTGCGCCCGATCCCGTTGACTCGGTGGACGATGCGGGTTTCCGGTCCGTGGGCGTGGCCGGGCGCGGGTCGGCCGCTGCGGCGGGGCGGCCGGGATTTCGTGCCGGGCTCTTCTCGTCGTTCGGGTCGGACACCTAATAACCCCTCGGTCGGGCGGAACAGTTTGAACTCGACGGCCAGCCTAGCCAGCAATTCGGTCGACTGTGAGGGTTCCCCTGCCCAGTGGCCGCTCTGCCCCGCTCGACAGCGGCGGGTGGGCAGCAGCGGCGGCCCAGCCAGGGAACGCCGTGGCGGCGCAGCACGCGCGCGCAGTGCACAATGAACCGCATGACCTCGTTCGGTGACTTGCTCGGACCGCAACCGGTACTCCTGCCCGAAGACTCCGATGCGGAGGAGGCGCTGCTGAACAACGCCGATCCGGTGCAGGTCGCGGCCGCGCATCCGGCAGCTTCGATCGCCTGGGCCCATCTCGCGGAGGCCGCGTTGGAGCGCGGCGGGGCGGATGGCGATACTCAGGTGGTCAATCACGACATCGTCGCCGCGTACGCGTTCGCGCGCACCGGCTACCACCGCGGCCTGGACCTATTGCGCCGCAATGGCTGGAAGGGTTTCGGTCCGGTGCCGTGGAGCCACGAACCCAATCGTGGTTTCCTGCGCTGTGTCGCCGCACTTGCCAGAGCGGCAAGGGCGGTCGGCGAGACCGCAGAGTACGCACGCTGCCTCGACCTGCTGGAAGACTGCGACCCGCGCGCCGCAGGTGAGCTGGGCCTCGACTAAGTAGTGATTGCGGCATCACGTAGCGATTCGATGAGGGGTGGTGGTCGGGCGACGGGCGGGCTCGACCCCAATTCCCCTGTTGGCGTCGCCCGCGCCAGCAGCATGCAGAAGCTGCGCAGCTCGTGGGCGCGATTGCGACTGTCCGCGCTGCCGATTCTGCAGTGCGCGGTCGGCGCGGCGCTGGCCTGGTTTATCGCGCACAAAATAGTCGGGCACACCCAGCCCTTTTTCGCGCCGACCGCGGCGGTTGTCTCGATCGGCATTTCGTTCGGCGCCCGGCTGCGCAGGTCGGTGGAGTTGGTGGTCGGCGTCGCGGTCGGCATCGGCATCGGCGACCTGTTCATCACCCGCGCGGGCACCGGCGTCTGGCAGATCGCCTTCGTCGTCGCGGTGGCCATGGCCCTGGCGGTATTCCTGGACGGCGGTTCGATCATCACCATGCAGGCCGCCGGTTCGGCGGTGCTGGTCGCCACCTTGCTGCCGCCTTCGGCGGGCGGCGGCTTCTCGCGCATGATCGACGCGCTCATCGGTGGGTTGGTCGGCGTTGTCGTTGTCGCATCGATACCGCTGCATCCGGTGCGCCGGGCCCGCGAGCAAGCCGCGGAAGTCCTTGCGGTGCTGGCGAAGTCGCTGCACGAATGTGCCGACGGCCTGCTCGAACAGGATCCGGAGAAGATTCGCACGTCCCTGGCGGCGGCCCGCGCCACCCAGCCCCAGATCGATGGTCTGCGCTCCACCCTGGAGGGTGGCCGCGAGATCAGCCGGATCTCCCCGCTCTATTGGAATTACCGCCAGCGTCTCGATCGCATCCGCGCCACCGCCGATCCGCTCGACAATGCCGTCCGCAATACGAGGGTGCTGCTACGTCGTTCTCTCACACTGGTCCAGGACGACGAAATCCTCGATCCCCGACTGATCGAGGGACTGGAGCGCCTCGCCCAAGCCGTCGAGGTGGTGCGCCGGATGATGCTCGCCGATCCCGGGCAGCAGCCGGACCAGGCCGAGGCCGCCAGGGTGCTGCGCGGTATCGCAAAGGCCGCGCGACCGGAACTCGTTGAGGGCGCAGGACTTTCGGCCCATGTGGTCTTCGCGCAGATGCGCTCGATGCTGGTCGATCTAATGCAAGTCTGCGGCATGCAGCGCATCTCGGCCATGGCCCTGCTGCCCCCGACGGTCCCGAATCCGCATGTGCCGCCGGAGAATTGAGCCGACTACTCAGCGGATTTCGGACATATTCCCGCCGCTGCGGGACGGCGTGCTCGGTCTCGGGCACCGAATCATGATCTTCACGTAGTCCGCTACTCGTGTTCGCCCACACCCACGCTCATAGCCTCGAGAGGCAACCGCGGTTACGAGGGGTAGCGCGGTTGGGACGCTTCGCCCGACGGCTAACCGCCCACCGGCCATATGGTGTGGTGGCCGGGCGGGTGAGGTCGCGCGAAGAGGTCGCCCGGTCCGGGAGGTCGGACCGGGCGACCGGATATCGGCTAGGTCCAGAACCGGGTCAACCAGCTGCCGTAGCGTGACCAGTCCGCATCGACCCCGGACAATTCGTACAGCGAGTACACCGCATCGAAGAACACCTTGTTGATCGACGGCGTGAACAGCAGCGCGAACAGGATCAGCATTCCGAACGGCTTGAACTGATCGAGCGCCCGCCGGGTCTGATAGCTCAGCGACGGCTCCACCACGCCGTACCCGTCCAACCCGGGCACCGGGAGAATGTTCAAAAGCGTTGCGGTGATTTGCAGAAACGCCAGAAAGCTCAGGCCGTACCAGAACGCGCGATGCGAATTGTCACTGCCGAAGAACCGCACGACCACCAGCAACAGCACCGCGCACACCGCATTCACCGCGGGTCCGGCGCCGCTGATGATCCGCTGCATGCGCGCGCTGACGTTATGCGTGTGCACGTACACCGCACCGCCCGGCAAGCCGATACCGCCGAGCGCGATGAACACCATCGGCAACACGATCGAAAGCAGCGGATGGCTGTACTTCAGCGGATTCAGCGTGAGATAACCCCGCAACTCCACCTCGCGATCGCCCGCCCGCCACGCCGTGTACGCATGCGCGAATTCGTGCAGACACAGCGTGACGATCCAGCCGAATACGACGAGCAGAAATACCCCGAACTTCGCCCGCGTCGACTGCGGATCGGCATCCCACGCCAGCACACCACCGGCCACCGCGACCGCGATCACCAGCAGGAATATCGGGCTCGGCCGCACGGCACCCAGGCGGCGATCCCTCGAGAACGGAACCGTCATCGCACCAGCAGCCAGTTTTCGTGATGTCGATAGAACGACGAGCGCGGCAGCACCCGATCGTTGGCGATGCCGTCCCTTGTCACCACGGCCCCCGGCGTGCCGAGTTGCGCGGCCCGACCCTCCAGCCAGCGCCGCCTGCGGATGATGTTCTTCTGCACGCTCGCCCGCACCCCCGGCAAATCCAGCATCGGAGAGACGACCATCGCGCTGACCTTGCCGGAGAACAACTGCGCGTCATCCACATAGGCCTCGCCCTCGAGCTTCTCGCCGCCGGGCCCGGTGATCTCGGCCCGACCGACCAGCACGGTTCCAGTGTCGTCGCGAATCAGCGGCGTTTCGACGGCCCGGCCCTCCACCGCCCGTTTGGCGGCGGCATTGCCGGTGCCGGTCTGGTAGGCGCGCGAACCGTAGGTCTTGTCGACGGGCACATACCCGATCTCCACATGCAGCCGCTCGGTCCGCATCAGATGGGTCAGCACGGAGGCCAAGGCGGCGTCGTCGCCGAGCACGATCAGCCGGGGCAGGCTATCGGCGGCCAGGACAGGCAATAGCTCATCGATGACGCTGTTTTCCGGGATGGCAGTCGTCTGCGAAAGCGGCAGCGACGCGAGGGCGATGGGTACCGGTGCGCCGTCGCAACGGAGAACGTGGGTACTCAAACTGCCGTACACCCTCCTCGGTTCGGCCGACAACCCGTCGGTCACCCTCGCCACCTATCGGCGGACCCCCTGCTCGGTCCGCCAGTGCCTCGCAACCATAGCTGTGTTTTTGGCGGCGCGGGCGCCGCGTGTTCGCGGCCCCCTGGTGTCTCGCGTCCGAGCCGTCGAGACTCGCGACTTCGTCGCATGCGCTTCGACGGC
>NZ_JBFANH010000053.1:0-31649 GCF_040674755.1 Nocardia sp. NPDC049737
GCTTCGTATGCCTGGTAACGGCTCTCACCACTCACCGATGCGACGCTACGGCCATCGTTCGTGGACAGGTTGATCAGGTGACGCCCAGCCTTCCCACAACGGCAACGCACGTTCATGCCGCTGTGCGCGTTCATGCCGACGAGCGTGCGTCCGGCTGACCCGGTTCGAAAGGGTCAGCCGGACGGTGTTGGAGGCAGGTTGCTATCCGAAGTTGACGAACGTCGGGAACGGCGCGGCGTATTCGTCTGTCTGCCGAGACCCGAGGAACCTGCTGGGCGAAGTACAACCACTGTTCGTATACAGCCCGGTGTCGGTGTCATTGTTTGCCTGCCGCGCCCCACCAGAAATGGCCAGGCATCCCATCGGGCGTGGAACCGAGGTAGGTTTCATGCCCGGTATCGGCGCGGAGCTAGCCACCACCGCATACACCGCGACCGTAGCCGGGAAAGTCCGCTTCTGGCTTTTATCGCTCGCGCCGAGCGCAGGGCTGCGGTCTGAATTACGTTGCCGTCGAGCCGATCTGACGTAGGCCCGTAAAGGATTCAGATCGCCGACCCGGCAAACTTCAGCAAGCGGCCACGCGACGCCGTTCAGACCAACCCAGCAGGGTGAACCATGGGCGTTCCAGTCTGTGCTGTTCGGTAAGTGACGGCGGTGTCAGATGTTCAGGGGCAGGTGGACGGAGCCGTAGACCAGCGCTGGTTATCGTTGCTGCACCAGCAGGCTTTTGCCTGGCCGTTGATAGTTTGGCACTTGCCGATCTGGTAGCCGTTGCATTTGCATCGTGCTTCGCACCGACGGGGATCGGAGCAATCATCCACCGCCGAGACCCCTTGGGCTGGTCCTCGAGTTTGTGCGCGGGCGGAGGCGAACTCCGGAAACACGGAGGTCAGAGCGGCCAGGAGCGCGCCCCCGACCGTGCCGTATCCGGCGTGGCGGAGGACAGTCCTGCGGGGGTGGGTCATAACACTCTCCTTTCGATTCCTGCGGCGAGACGGGGCACGTGGCGACGAGCGAGTCCGCTGCGGGCGGGGTCTTCAGATCTTTCAGCCGCACGGCGAGAAATTCGAAGAGTCGGCGCAGCTTGATCGAGGACCGTAGCGGCAGCATTGCTCTCCGTTGCACAGGAAGGCGTCGCTCCATTTGCCGCCTTGACCGGGGGAAGTCACCGCAGAACACCAGCCGCAGTACACCCCGCCTTTCGTTCCTGGCGCGCATTTGCAGCCGTTCGAGTCGCAGGCGGCGTTGGCGATTTCGGGGAAGATCGCGGTTATCGCCGACATGGTGGCGGCCAGCGCGGCGGTGACTCCGAGGCGTCGGAGCAGATCTCGGCGGGTGGTCACCGGTAGGCCTGCCGAGTCGAATTCAATTGTGGGAAAGGCAGATCGGCCGGTTCGGTAGGGGCATGGGCGTGCGGGTGCGCCGACGGGTCCTGCACCGGTTCAGGCGTGCGGTGTCGGTAGGCCAGCAGGCTCAGCGCTGCGGCGAGAGCGCCGATGATGGTGATCTGGACTGCCGGGGCGAACTCGGTGATGGCCGGGCCGGTCATCCCGCGTGCGGCGGTCCAGACCACGGCGGCGATGAGCACCAGGTTGCGTGCCACGACCGGCCACGAGATCAGCGTTCCTACCTTGCCCAGGCACCCGCACGAGACCTGCTGTCCACGAAGCAGCGCGATCGTCACCGCGAGGGTCATCATCGCCAGCACTGCCGCGGCGGCGAGTGCGCCGCCGCGATCGAAGGCTCCGAGCGCCAACATGGCCCCCACCACCACCTCGGTCGCCGGGAGCAGCCATGCGGTCGCGCGCAGCACCTGATGAGGAAGCAACTGATAAGAGTCCAGCCACTCCACCCGCCACGACACCGAAGTAGCGGCCTTCGCGGACCCGGCGAGGATGAGCAAGCCACCCACACCTATGCGGACTACCAACTCGATAACGGGGCCGATCATCGACGCCACCACCTGCTCGATGACAACGAACTCTCACGTCCAGCGCGCCGCTTCGCGAGGACCACTGATGAGCTGCGCACATGCCTCCAATCCACGTCCATCGACATCTGGAGAACAAAGCCCCCAGCTATGAACGATCTGGGATGAAACACCACGGTCAGCCCGCTGTTGAGCACAGGGCCGGAAAGGACAACCCGAGGCTAGCGGAATCCATGCCGCCTGCCAGCGGATTTCGGGTCCGACTCACCGGCCCGGCACCAGCCTTGGGCACCGGGGCCACCCGGCCTGGCCGGCGGCCACGGCAACCAGCGTCCGTGCGACGACAGGCGGTCAGCGCTCGAGCCGTGCGGCGAGGGTGGTAGGCCGGGGCCGTTGAGTTCGCCGATCACGGCGGGGCGTCCGGCCATGGCCATGAGCAATGCTTCGCTGGTGCCCGCGACCGCGGTGCCGTTGCCTGTCGACCAGTCCAGCTCGGTGGCCTGCAACCGCAGACCGCGGATGCGCCAGGGCAGCCCGAGTCTGGGATTGCATGCCCGCCGCCGAGCGGCGGCCGGCGGGTCAGTGTTCGAAGTAGTCTTCAGTACTGATGTGCGGATTCGGTTCTGATTGAAGGGGACCTTGTACAGGCCGATCGCGCACAGGCTCTGTCCTGGTTTTGAACAATGTGGCGAGCAGTACCAGGGTGGTCACGATCACGGTGTGCGCGGTAAGCATCACCAACATCGGGAGGGCGAAGCCCTCGTTGGTGAGAATGCCGTGGTCTCCTACACAGTAGAGGGTGTAGTTGGTGGAGGTGCCTTCGGAGTCGTGGAAGGTGTCGGAGACGACCATGGGTTCGGTGGCCGGGGATGAACAGAACAGGGGCGCGGTGAGTTTCGCTTCGCCAGGCCAGATGGCGACGGGCACGACGAGGCTGAAGGCACCGACGAGGAGGCCGGTCGAGAGGGTTGTCACTACACGGGGCATCGGCTATACCTGCTGGGCTCGGAGGAAGACGCCGGTGCGGTCGAATTCGGCGACCACCTCCGAGCGGGCGGAGACCACGTTGGCGACGATGCGGATGTCGCGGCCGAAGCGGCTCACCACGATGGCGGTGACCTGTCCGTCGGGGATTTCGCTGCGCGTGCGGGCGGTATCGACTATGTCTTCGATACGCGAGAGGCCGGGCACCTCGCTGATCGTGAAGTTCTCGCCGTCCAGGTCGTCGAAGGAGGAAACCCGCACGGGGCGTGGGGCACTCAGGTCTCCGAGGGTGAAGGAGTAGTCGTCCATCACGCGGGACAGACCGTGCGGCCGGACGCGCAGGCGGACAGTGGGTTCGCGGGCGGTGAAATCGCTTCCGGCGAGGAAGTTGGTCACCTGGGCAGGCTGGTTGTTCAGGACGAGCCGAAACTGGGTGGAGTTCGGTGCCGTGAGGAGGATAACGTTCACATCCGGGTCGCTGGCGTCGATGCGCTGGGCCAGCGCGGCGATCGCGGCCTGCGGCAGGGCGCTCACCAGACCGCCGCCGCGCGTTCGAATCTGGTCCTCGAAATCCGCGCGGTCCACCGCCCCGATACATCCGCTGGTACTGCCGAGCACTGCCAGGCACAGCAGGACACGGAACCAGTTGCCACGGTGCATGTCCCGAATGCTATGCGTTGCAAACCGATTGCGCAGGGGTCGCTCCTCGAACGAATTTGCTCGTCGGTGTGCTGTCCTGCTGATACATCAACGGCCTATGGAGCAGTTTCTGGTTACCGGTAGCGCGGAGCATCCGGGTGAAGGGCTGGAATACGGAAGTACCCACCCGCGGCGATGACGGTATGTCCGTCGATGGCCGGTCGAGCCAGCAGCACTCCAGCGTCGAGACAGGTGAGCTCCAGGCGGGTGCCCGGTCGCCAGTCGAGGGCGGCGAAGCCGAGCTTGTCGAGGACGCGGCCCCCGTCGCCGAGGGTGCAGATCCCGTAGACGACATCACCGTCGGCAGGGCGCACCGTCCGGGATGTCGGGAGGTGGCCGTGGATGAGTTCTTGCAGCGGGGAATGGGGCGGGATGACGGCCGCGATCATCGGCGATAACCTGCGCCCGCAAACTTCCGCGAGGGGGCAGATGTGACGCAATTTGGCAGATCTGTCAGGAATCTGTGCGCGAGAGGGGAATCGATCATGGAGCCGCAACAATATTGGTGCAGATGTGTGCACGAGTACTTCTATTGTGCGTCGCTAGAGCGTAGTACAGAATCTGTGATCACGTGGAGACGCCGGCATTCTGTTGAGCTGCAATACTTTTCGGCATTCCAGTGGAGGTAGCTGAGCGGAAGAGGTTGATGTCGGGTTCTGTTGGTTGGATCGGTTTCGGGTTGTTGTCTGGTTCAAATGTTTTGTGGCCGGGGTTGAATCGTTGGTCGAGGCCTGCGCCGGATACCGGCGTAGGCCGAAGTCAGCCGCAGCCGTAGGTACGCGGACATCGAGCGCTGTGTCATCGGTTCGCTCCGTTCACGGCCGGATGTCCCGAACTGCAGCCCTGACAGCGCGACGCAGTCCGTCACGCCAGTGTGGTAGTGGTGTAAGGCCGCAGTCGATCCACGATGAATTCGACAGAACGGCATTCCGGGGTCGGGTTGCGGCATCTCGGAAATCCGATGTCCGGCAGGGCCGTAACAGGTCCGCATCGAGTCCCGCCGCTTCGATAATCGCATGAGCGAATCGGTATTTGGATGCGGCGCCGCCTCCGGTCGCGTGGAGCAGTCGCGGTGGATTCGGGTGGGCGACGAGGTCGAACAGAGCGGATACGAGATCGTCGACGTAGGTTGGGGACGCGATCTGGTCGGTGACGACCGCGACGTGCTCGCCCCGGGAGCATCGCCGCACGAGCGCGGCCGGGAAATCCCGGTCGGTCCCCGAGTACAGCCACATGGTGCGGACGATCCGCACATCGGGCAACGCTGCTCGGGCGGCCTCCTCACCTGCCAACTTGGATCTTCCGTACACGCTCAACGGGGCGGTCGGTGACCAGGTCTCCCATGGACTCGACGCCGACCCGTCGAAGACGTACGCGGTCGAGATGTGCAGCAGTCGCGCTCCCTTGTTCGCGCAGGCTCGGGCCAGTAGTCCCGGGCCGACCCCGTTGACCGCGAACGCCTTATCGGCTTCGGTCTCGGCGGCGTCTACGCCGGTGTATGCCGCGCAGTTGATGACCACATCGCCGGGGCCGACGGTGTCGTGCAGCGCCGTTGCATCGGTGATGTCGAGTTCTTTCGATCCGAACCCGAGCACCTGTCGATCGGCACGATGAAACGGGCTCGTCGCCCTCGTTATCCCGCTGCCGAGCAGTCCGTCCGCACCGGTGACCACCAGCCTGTTCACCGCTTGTCCTCGGGCGAGGTCGCCACGAGCCGGACCCGGGAGCGTTGGTAGCCGGAAACGTACTCTCGGACCGAGGCGATCATGTAGTCGGTCATCTCGTCGGTTATGCCCGGGTATACGCCGACCCAGAAGGTGTTGTCGGCGACGTAGTCGCTGGCCGCCAAGCTTCCGGAAATCCGGCACTCGATATTCGAGTACGCCGGATGGTGCAGGAGATTTCCGGCGAAGAGGCCACGGGTCGCTATTTTGCGGCCTTCGAGGAAATTGACGATGTCGATACGGCCGAAAGGCGCGTCCGGCAGCACCGTCAGGGCAAATCCGAACCAGCTCGGATCGCTGTGGGATGTTGGTTCCGGCAGGCGGAGATGGTCGATCCCGTCCAGGCCTTCGCGAAGCCGACGCCAGTTATGACGCCGACGGGCGCAGAAATCGTCTAGTCTGGCCAGCTGGGAGAGCCCGAGCGCAGCCTGGATATCTGTTGTTTTCAGGTTGTAGCCGATATGCGAATAGATGTACTTGTGGTCGTATCCGTAGGGAAGCCCGCCAAGCTGTTGATTGAATCTCTTTCCGCATTTGTTGCTTTCGCCCGGCTCGCACCAGCAGTCGCGTCCCCAATCGCGCAGAGACTTCACGACGCGAGCTGTTGTCAGGTTGTTGGTCAGGACGCATCCGCCCTCACCTGTGGTCAAATGGTGTGCCGGGTAGAAGCTGACGGTGGCCAGGTCACCGAATGTGCCGGTAGCGCGTAATTGGTATGTTGATCCGACTGCATCGCAATTGTCTTCGATCAGGAACATACCGTGCTCCGCGCACAACGCGGAGATCTCTGCCACCGGAAACGGGTTACCGAGCGTATGTGCCAGTACGACGGCACGGGTTCTCGGGCCGATTGCCGCCGCCACGGCTTCCGGTGTGGTGTTGTATGTGGCGGAATCGATATCTACGAACACCGGTTTCAATCCGTTTTGCAGTATCGGATTCACTGTCGTCGGGAATCCGGCCGCAGCCGTGATGACCTCATCCCCGGGGCGCAGCCGGGCATCCTCGAACTCCGGGGCGGTTAATGCGGTTACCGCGAGCAGGTTCGCCGATGATCCGGAGTTGGTGAGTCGAGCCTTGCGGAGTCCGATTTTTCTGGCGAATTCGTTCTCGAATCGATGTGCCAGGATTCCCGCCGCGATACGCATATCCAGTGCGGCCTCGACGACGGCGACGCGGTCGTCGTCATTGAGGCAGGCGCCGGATGATTGGATCTCAGTGACGCCTGCGACGAAGGGATGCTCGGTTTGCGAATTGTGGAACCGTCGGACTATCGTGAGCAGATTGTCTCTATCATTCATTCTATTTTCTCCCGGTGCGAGCCTAGAACGAGATCTCCGAGGTCATCGGCGAATGCAGATTGTGGCGGCAGTGCCCACATATGTCGTTTGAGCGCTCGCGCGGCCTGCAGGTAGGCAGGGTCGTCGAGGGTCCGCTGGCAGGCGGTGAAAACATCCGAGGCGGTGACGGTCATGGGATCGATGTGGATGCCGGTGCCGAGGGTTTCGCAGCGTCGTGCATTTCCGGGATGATCGGCGAAGAAGGGGAGTACGACATGCGGGACTCCGTAGGTTATCGTGTCGCGCATCGAATTCAATCCACCGTGCGTGATGAACAGGTCCACGTTCGCCAATACGAGGGACTGGGGGACGTACGGCAGGACATGGATGTGTGGCGGTAGCAACCGGAATATGTCCTGGTACAGCGACGGCAGCGAGACGACCGCGGTACACCGGAGTTCGGCCAAGGCCGCGAAGACCTCTCCGTAGATTTCGGCCATTCGATCCCTGAACCGCGGTGAGAAGGGTCCGATCGAGCCCAGTGAGAGGTAAACGATCGGCCTATCGCCAGGCATCGACGTGAACACGTCCGGGAGCAGTTGATCATTGTGACGTACCGGTGGTTCGTGCCGGTATCGGACCAGTGGGGTGTCGAGATCGGCGTTATTGAATTCTTTCGGCGTCAAGGAGACCGTGAGATGCCGCAGGATTCCCGGTGTCGACGGTTCTTCCGGAAGCCCGAGTTTGGCCCGCTGAATGGTCAGAGCGGGTCGGATCAGGTCTTCGTGGAGGTTTCGCACAAGCTGCAGCGGGCCGATGTCCACCGTGACGTGTGGTATTCCGAGCACCTCCGCGGCCAGGTAACCGCCGAATTCCGAGCACTCGTGCAGGACGACATCGGGCCGCCACCGTTCGGAGAGGTTCAGTACGTCTTCCGCGATACGCAGGGCGATCCGGTCGCCGAGGAACTCCGTCATGTACATCCGGTCGAACGCTTCTATGTCCCGGTCGAGCAGAAGTCCGAAGATGGCTGCATCGAACTCGCGGTTGGCCCGCCGTATGTTCACGTCCACGGTCTCGACTCCGTAGTTGCTGTGCAGCCAGGCGCCCCACTTCTGGGGTGCCGCAACGCGGACATCGTGGCCATGCCTGCTTATCGCGTCGGCCAGTGTGACCAGTCCACGGAAGTGGGATTCGAACTGGTTGAGGGTCACCAGCACGCGCATGCGATCTGCCCGTAAGAAAGCCATGTCGGCAGCGTGACACATTGGGGCACAAGGCCGTACGGTTTCCGCGGAACAGGCCAGCGACTGTTTCAGCTCGGGAGGTGTCGAGTAATTTGCCCGGTGAAAGCCAGGCTGAGGCAGTGCATGTCGGTACTCCCGCGATCCGCCGCTCGGCTGGATTTCGCCCGCCCTCCCCTTGCGATACGGGTCGAGGTGGAACCCGACAGTCGAGAGCGTCGCGGCCCGGGGACGCACTGGCTGATCTCGAGGGCGCGTTTCGCGAGGCGCTGCTGACCGCGTTCGTCACATGCGGCGATCCGCAAACACAGGTGGCGAGAGCCAGTTTCGGCTGTTTGCTCTCGAGGCGGGCCTCTGCCATGCCGTCGTGGGTGCGCATATCACCGAGATCGGCTTCGAACTCGGCGACCACGACGAGGAGGGCTTTTGTCGTTTCCGAGGATTTCGCGGGCGAGTGTAGACCGCAGCACCGACAGATCTGGGGAATGATGGCGAGATGGCTGCTCCATCAACGGTTCCCGACTCTTCGATGCCTCAGCTGTTTCAAGCAGCAGACGCTGCCTCGCTCGAAGGGCAGCGATCATATGTAGGCGGCATCCGCCGCCGGCTCTTGTACTTGGTCATCGCCGCTGTCTCTGGAGTCGTGACCTGGCGGGTGGGCAGCGGGCACCTCGACGTGCTGGGGCTGGTGGGTATGGTGGCATTCGTCGGAGCGATCATCGAGGAATCATCGCTGTGGCGGCGGCGGCCCGACAAGGCATGGTACGACGGCCGCGCAGTCGCGGAGTCGGCGAAGACCCTGGCATGGAAGTACTCCGTTGGTGGACTTCCCTTTCCGATCGGCATCGCTGCCAATGAAGCGGAACGAGGCCTCATCGACAAACTCGATGAGCTCAAGGCGCAGTTTTCAGCCCTTGAACTGTCTCCGGTTGCCGCCCCACAGATTTCCGACTGGATGTCGGGCCAGCGGTCCAACTCGTTGAATGAACGCAGGAAAACCTATCTTGAAGAGCGGTTACTAGATCAACAGCGTTGGTACGCGATGAAAGCACGGTATAACAAGCAGCGATCGAACCACTGGCGCTTTGCGCTCTTTGTACTGGAGTTCTCCGGCGCGGTGGCCTCGCTGATCACGGCCGTCGTAAAAACTGAGCTTATGCTCGGCCCCGCGCTGGCGATGATCGCGGGTGCCGCCATCGCGTGGATCGAGACGAAACAGCACGACTCTCTCGCTCGTGCATATTCGGCGGCTTGCACGGACCTTGCGAACGCCGAGGCAAAGCTGAAAATGGCGGACTCGGAGGAGTTATGGTGCCGAGAGGTCGACGATGCTGAGGAGGCGATCAGCCGCGAGCACGTCGTCTGGCTCGCTACTCGGCACAGGCTCTGAAGAGGAACTGGTTTTCCACACACCGCTCGCCAGATCACCTAGTGCCAGATAGGTTGCGTCGGTAACCGGGTGTCGAGTTGATCGAGTGCTCGTTGCTGGTGATGCTGCCGGTGGAGGTGGTGTCGGTGGCCCGGAGGCCGGAAGTGTTTGTGCGAGCGGTGACCCCGGAAGAGGGGCGTCGGTTGCAGAGGATCACGAAGACGAGCAAGCAACCGGTCAGGATGCGGCGTGCGATCGTGGTGATAGCCTCGGCGCAGCGGCAGCCGGTGCCGGCGATCGCCCGGTTTATGCAGGTCTCGGAAGCCTATGTGCGGCAAGTGATCCGCGAGTTCAACGAGAGGGGGTTCGGGGCGCTGGATCCAAAATGGAGCGGGGGCAGGCCGAAGAAGGTCGATCGGGTGACGCGTGAACGCATCGCCTGTATCGCCCGGTGCTGTCCCCGTGACCTGGGTTGGCCGTTCTCGATGTGGAGCCTGTCGAAACTGCGGGAAGTGTTGCAAACCAACGGTATTGCCGATATCAGCCGCGAGACCCTGCGTCAGATCCTCAAGGCCGAGGGTGTGTCGCCGCACTCAACCTGCGCCGCCTGCTCAACGGCCTCACCCACACCACCGGAACCTGGGCCATCATCTGACCAGCCCCGCCCGAACACCGAAACACTTGCACCCCGGGCCACGAGACACGATCCTGGGTGTCGGCGGGGAGAACGACCACTTCGTCGACCCCACGGGGCCTGACTCGAATTCGCCGCACAGACGGCTATGTCGGCGCTCTTCCCGCCCCCAAACTCCGCTTATTCAGCAAACTTCTAGGTCGTCCTCAACGGCGACCAGCTCGGCGATCTTGGTGGCAATGTCTGCCATCGAATCATCCGCCGTGTTCAACCCGTTTCGGGAGGCAAGCAAGGGGCTGACCTTACGGAGCTCGTCGTAGCTCGTCTCGTGCACGACAGGGATCAGCAGGTCGCGTGCAAGGAGCTCCGAGAGCTCCTTGTCAGAGACCCCCCGGCGGTCGACGCGCTTCAGCAGCGCAGGGGTGACTAGAACGAGACCCGTACGAGACTTCGCCAGGCCCCTGTCGATTTCCCGCATGAACGGTTGGCCGAGCACGATGTCCTTCTCGCTGAACCAGACCGACACGCCCTCGGCTACGAGCAGGTCGTTCAGCTCCGTAGCAGCACCGCACCGGTCATCCCACGCATGGCAGAGGAAGACGTCGCGAAGGTCGGGCTCCTGACGCGCTCGCAACTCGACCGTGCGGCGAACGGGAGTCAGCGCCCGAACTTCGGCAGGCGTGTAGGTCACGGCGGAGGTGCTCGGCGACCAACGCGGGCGCGTTCTGCCGCTAATGGACCCGCCCCGACTGCTCGCCCCGCCCCCACTGCTGCTCGGCGGCGTGTAGGCCGGCGGCGGGTAGTAGGGCCGAGGTGATGAGTACCCGTAGCGTCGGCCGCGGCATGCAGGGCACGCCGCGGCTGCGCTGGCGGTCCGATGGCCCCTGACCGGGGCAGTGCATGAACTCATGATCATATGATAGTCAGCGGTGGTCTGGCCGGGACGATCAAAGCAACCCCGATACGCCACCTTGCGATTCCGTAACCGCTCACCATCGGCATGATTCATCAGCGGCGGCCCTTTCGCGGCGGTAGCTCCGACTTTCAGCCAAGTCGTTCGTCTCCACGACGTCACCGCTCACCGCAGGTTCAAAGGGCCCGAACTCGTCCGCGCACACCACCCGGCCGTCGCTGGGCGGGTCGTCGTAGAGATCGAGCACACGCGCCATCTTGGCCGTGAATTCGGGATCGTTGCTGGCCTTGCACGTCGTGGTGGCCTGCCACGACACCCACCGGCCTTCAGGATCTGGCGCAGGGTTTCTCTGCTCAGGTCGGCGACCTGGTTGGTGCGCAACACGTCCGCCAGCTTCGACAGACTCCACACCAAAAACGGCCAGCCCAGATTCCGGGGACAGCACCGGGCGATCTGACCGATCCGATCACGCATCGCCTGATCGGTCTTCACCTGCCTGCCCCCGCTCCATTTTGGGTTCAGTGCGTCGAACACCTTCTCGTTGAAATCGTGAATCAGGTGCCGCACATACGATTCCGACACCTGCATCAGCTTCGCGATCATCGGCACCGGCTGACGCTGCGCCGAGGCAATCACCACGATCGCCCGCCGCATCCGCACCGAAACCTTGCTGCGGCGCGCGATCTGGGCCAACTTCCGCCCCTCCTGGGGGATGACGGCGCTCTGACGAACACATCCGGCTTGCGAGCCACCGGCACCACCTCCACGGGCAACATCACCGGTCACCGGCCCACGATCAACCCGCCACCCCGATTACCGCCCCAACCTTCCCGGACACGGCACTAGATCCCGTACGTCTGGTGAACGACGGCAACACTATTCGCAGCCCACACATATCAACTCGCGGCCTGACCACGTACCTGAGGTGTATGTCGCGCAGTGTGGGGTAGTTGTCACGAAATCGGAATACCGACTTGATGGGTGTATCCGGTGTTGGTCAGTCTTGGTTTTACTTCACGCCAGGTAACGGAATCTCGATGCGCCGCATCGTAGCCGGGTTCCCGATCTCGGAGACGGCGAAGGCGTTGAACCGCAAACCGCGTAATACCTTGCGTTGGATGTCGATGCGGGTGGTTTCGGGATCGAGGGGACTGTCGATCACGTCGATCGTTTCCTGTTTCGACACGTCGTACAGCATCGCGGAGTTATCGAATGCCAGTAGTGCGTAAGCCCCCGCGAGGGTCATCCGCTCGGTCGGTTTCCCGGCGAACGCCTCGGCTACCTGGTGCAGGTTCTGGTCGAGGATCCGCAGCACTCCGTCCTGGCCCGCGACCAGGATCTGTCCACTGCCGGGGGACACGGCGATCCGTAGTTGATCACCGGGGGCCAGTGTTCGGTCATGGAACTTTGGCGTGTTGGGTTGCTTGATGTTGATCGATGCGACCCGACCGTTCGCGGTGACGACGACAACAGTGTCCCCGGCTGTGGTGATGTCGGCGTCGAGAACGAGATCGTCGTCGGTCAATCCTTGAATCGGAGTCCGGCTGGTCGATCGAGTCGCGAGGTCAAGTAGGACAACCGATTTCTTGAGGGCTAGGACCAGGTGTTTGCCGTCCGCGCCGGCGCGCATGTCGGTGATCGTCGTGGGGTCGGCGGGAAACACTTTCTCCGCGCTGCCGTCGGCGCGGATCGCGATCACTCCCTCTCCGGTGAGAACGTATGCCGTGTCACCGATGATCGACAACGTACTCGAGTACACCTGCTGAGAGCTGATCTTGCCGACGACATCTCGGGTCGCGGCATCGACAACCGCACCGTCCCCGAGTATGGCCAGGTCACGCGACAACGGTAAAAGGGTGACCGCGTTCTCCACCGGCCACGAGCTGATGTGGTCGTGGCCCGGGAGATAGAGCTGTCCCTGCCAGGTGAGCACAGCCAGACGCGTGCCACCGGGGTCGGCGGCGAGTACATATACTTCCGCACCTTCGGGGATGTCGGGGCGCGGATCTACCGCCCGGACGGTGTCGGGTCTCTGTGAGCCGAGATAGTTGCTTTGCACAGCGGACCCGTCGGGCTGACAGACGGGCGGCGTTTTCCCGTTGCTTCTTTTCTCGACAACCTCGATTTTCCCTTGGACAGAACTGAACGTCTTGGCACCGTATCCGAGGGTGAAGTGAATCCCTGCTCCACCGTAGAAGATTCCGAACAAGTTGTCGCCACACCGGGTGATCGTTGCCCCGTAGCGACCCTCCGGGACATCGAGCGTGACGACGTCGAAGGACGCGTATTCGGCGAGGCCGTCTTGGTCACCGCGCAGTGAGTGCACCTTGCCGTCGGTGCCCACGTAGTCGACCAGCCCGCGATCGCTGTCGACGGTGAAGCTCAGTGCTGGAGTCCCTTTGAAGACCTCCGAGCCATGTGGCTCGCTGGTCTCGAAGGTGCCGCGCATGATCCCGCCCGCTCCGTGCAGTGACCATGCCCACCACAGGTCAGTACCGTTTCCGGTCGCGACGGCAACGACGTTCGGGCTGACGAATTCGAGTTTGTCATCGAGGTTCGAGGTGATGACCCAGAGTGCGTCGGAGGCGACGAAGGCCACTGTCCTCCCGTCCGCGGAGGCTACAACGGCGCCGTTGACAATGTCATCGACCGCATCGCGCCGAGCCTGGACCCGACCGGTTTCGCCGTCGAGCCAGTAGATCTCGGAGTTCGTGTATGCCACGAGTGTACGTCCGCCGGGAGCCCAGACAGCGCCCTTGTATGGCTGTTTATCGATCGGCACGACCCGCATCCGTGAGTCCCGCGCCGTTGCCTGGGCGAGCGCTTCGCTGGTCTCGCGGGAGGGCTGGCGCGCGTGCGCCTGAGTCGCGAGATCCACTGCGCGGAAGCTGTTTTCCTCGTTGCGCGATTCCGATGCCAAGTTGAGCGCGATGGACCTGTCCGCATTGTGTTCAGCCGAGCGCTTTTTCGCCTCGGCGAAGGTCCATGTCAGAACGCCGATGAGTGCGAGCACTGCGAGTACCGCGGTACCGATCATTCCGGCGCGGATGAGTTTGCGCCTGACGGCCCGGTCGCGGTCGAGCGCCTCTCCGGCGAACTTGGCCAGCTCGTCGGAGACCGAGACCTCCTGTCGTTCATTGGGTTCGAGTACCCGCCGAGCGTCATGAGCGTGCGATCGGTTCAGTATCCGCTCGGCCCGCGACTGAATGGGGGCGCTTGCGCTCGCGCGGGCGGCCTGCACGAGCCGGGTGTGTGCTCGGATGGTTGCGCGTTGCTCGCGCAGGGTGGCGACGAAAGCCGAGTAGGTATGCGGATCCTCCGGCGCTACATGGACGACCCACTTGCCCCAGTCTCGGAGAAATCGGTATTCGTCCTGACAGTATTCGGACTGGCGCCAGTTCACGGTGTCGATGACGAGTACGACGTCGGCGCCGACGAACTCGGATGTGATTACATCCCAATGCTTCTGGCCCGGAGGGAGGTTGATCGATTCGGCCGCAGAAGTGTCTTCGCCGGATTCGTCGATCCATACGCTCAATCGGTGCGCTTCGATGGCTGCACGCACGCGGGCGGTGATCTGCGCGTCCGCATGTGCGTAGGAGATCGCGACGTCGGCCACTAACGTGCCCTGTCCGGGATGCCGACGAGTCTGGATTCCTCTGCAGTGAGCGCACGAGGCGCAGTCGGCTGCGTAACGACCGCGACCGCGACCACGGTCCCGTCAGCGCGGACCGCGAGTAGCCGGTTCCCGTCGGGACTGAACGCGACGTCGGTGATCATCCGATCCTTGATCCGGTTGGGGGTGACGGAGCGGATGCCCGAATCGATCTCCACGACCGACAGCCCCTGCTGGCCGATCACGGCGACGCGGTGCTCATTTGCTGATAGGCGGACGGCGAATGGCGTCAAACCATCTCCCACCGAACCGATCTCGGAGACCGCGCGGCCTTCGATCCGCAGTATTTGACCTTGTGTAGTGACGCATACGTAGTTGGTGTTCGAGAGGATTTCGCAAGCGGCCAGTTCGGTTTGGTTCGTGAGCGGTAGCCGTGTCTCGGTGCCGGCCGAGTCGCGGAGGTATCCGTCGGAAGTGACGGCAATGGCGGGCGAGGAGCCGCGCGCGAATAGTCCGACGGGGCGGCGCTGCTGGGGATACTCGTGGCTGACGATCGATTTGTCGGCGGCCGATATGACCGCCACGACGGAGTCGTCAGCTACTACGACCGCGGTGCCGTCGTCGCTGACCGCACCCACTCCTTCCCCGCCGTTCGCCGTGACCCGGGGCAGTTTCAGCGGCGGGCTTTCGACAACCTGCGACGGGCCGTCGAAGTAGTGCGATTGCGGGGAGTGCTCGCTGATCCAGGTCCGTTCCGAGCTGACGGCCGCGATGAACCGGCCATTACGTGATGGGAGGAGCTCGGTGAACAGACCGCTGAAATATCCGGGGATGCCGGCGCACTCGGAACATTTGCCGGCCTCGCGTCTCAGCCTTCTGGCGGGCGGTTCTATCTCTTGGAGTGTTTCGGCGTCGAGAACGGTTGCGTATCCTGCCCGTCCCGTGATCACCACGTCGTGGGAAGTGGCGAACCGGATCTGGTTCCGAGCCGAGAGGCGCGGCCGGACCACTACTCCCGTCTTGGCATTCACTCCAGCCAATCCGGCCTGCCACGACCTGCTGATATAGGAACTCGCGCCCGCATCGTCGGATATATCCCAGACCCGTAGGTAGCGGTCGTTCGCGATCGTAACGAGCTGTCGACTGCCGATCATCGCCGAGCGCAGGCTACCGTCGAGGTGAGCTCGGATGGTGGCCGATTGCTCCCATTTGCCGTAGTGCTCGTCTCGTGGCGAGAAGGAGAATGTGCCGTTGCGGCTACCGGTGAGGGCCAGTTGGTCAGTGACGAATGCCACGCTGGACGCGTAGAACGATTGCAGTTCGTTGACCTCGGCCGTTTCCGGGCGGAACTCGACTGTAGTGGCGAGCGGGTTGGTTGCCGCGACCGCCAGGGTGCCGGTATTGTTCACCGCCACGTCCCACGCGCCCTCGACGGAAGCTGTTCGTTCGGGCATTTCCCGCCGCAGGTCCACGCGCGTAATGGATTTCGTGGTGGCCGCGACGATGAACCGGCCGTTGCCGCTGATATCCGCATCCTTGACTTCCTGCCCCTCTGGCACGGATAGCACTGTCTCAGAGTTGCCGTCGAGATCGACGCTCAGTAGCCGGTCACCCCGACCTATGAGCAACCGGTGATCAGCGATCCAGCCGAAGAGCCGGTCTCGTTCGGTGACCCAGCCGGGCTTGTTCGCCGCGGCCGAATCGACATCGATGATCCGAATCGTGCCCAGGTCTGCCTCGGTGGTCGCGAGGGTGGTTCCGTTGGGACTCAGGTACCCCTTGACAGCGACCACACCCGACGCGGCGACCTCGATCCGCGAGGCCTCCACCACGGTGCGGTCGTCATGGACCTGGTATATGTGCACCACCGGTTTGTCGTACTCGCCGACCGCGAACCGTTCGGCATTGCGTGCCGCGGTCACCGTTTGCGGTCGGTAGTCGATCGGAACGGAAACATGCGGCCAGGTCTTCGCGGCGGACTGGGCAACGGCCGTGTGCGCGAGGTCGGTGGGGGCGAGGTTGTATGCGGTGGCGGCGAGAATCGACGGGAGGTCGGGATCGGCGTCCATGAGTGACATCGCGACGCGGCTGAGTCGGTCGGCGTCCGCACGGTTCGCTGCCAGGTCCGCCGCCAGTTGCTCGCGGCGTGCGGAAAAGGCTTGCACGACTGCGACGATCAGCAGGATGGTCAGCATGATGGCGGCTGAGGTGAGGACTCCACTCCACCGGCGACGCCGCCTGCTCACCGCTGAGCTGCTCGCGCCCACGTAGTCCAGGACCGTCCTCCGATCCGGGGACGCCTTCGCGGTCTCGCTGTGTGTGAGCGCAAGGGCCGCAGTGATTTCGGAGGCACGCAGCAGGCCGGCGCCTTCGTCCCGCCACTTGATCGCTTGGTCGGCCAACCGCTGCCAGTCGACGATGGTCCGGCCACCGTGCCGGACGGTCAAACTGATCCTGCGCGCGGCCTCAAGGTGACCGAGTTGTCGTACCAGAGTCTGGCTGCGCTCCTTGTAGATCGGCGCCGCGCCTTCCAAGAACGATACCGGGATAACCTCCTGGTACCGGTCGGTCACGGCGCGCAATTCGGACTCGGCACGGTGCTGAATGAGTGCTGGGGTAATCAACACCGCGTTCACAGCGGATGGTTCGTCCCCTGGCGGGTTCGGTTCCACACCTGTCTCACGGATTGCCGTAAGAAGCGGGTCAATCGCGGCTCGATCGGCGTCGTCGAAGATGACATCGAGTCTGAGCGGTTGATCCACGAAAGCGCTCCCGCTCTCGCGATCGCCATCCTTGGCATTTCGTCGACTACGGTTGTGCTGCAACCTTTCCCAAATCTGTCTCACCACGACCACCGGTGTGGTAGGCGCCGAGCCGGACTTCGGTGGCCGTCGTTCCGCTGAAGCGGTGACATCGGTTGAACGTCTGCTCCGTTGTCGAGGACGAGACGATCGATGGTCACAAACGCACAGCTGCGCGACGTGCTCGTGACCCATGCCACTTCTCCGCGGTTCGATGTCAAGACAGTCCTGAACAGCCAGCGTGCCCATGCGTTTTGGTGCGTTGCCAAACTGACTCCACTCAGATGCCGCCGTAGATACGCCCAAAGTTGGTTTGCTACCTCAGCTCAACCATTCATATGGTTACACAACAAGCCTCACGGCACATCGGGGTCAGTCGAGGGGGCTGAACCATAACCTGGCCCCGTTCTGTATTGCAGATTGGACAGGATGGTAGGGCCGAAACGCTTGAGCATTCGAAGTTGACGCTTCCGTACAGATTTGCCGCCACTGGTGTGTTCCCGCACCCCATCACTCCGGCGGTGCCACCAACGGGGACAGCTCGAAACGACCACGCCGACAGCAACATTCAGCTCACACACCGGCACATCGTGCCGTCAACGACCTCGCATCACCACCGAATGTGGGACATAGCCGAAAACTGGACAGACCCGCGTGGTTCGGCTGGGTTGGAGGAGTTGTTCGGGCGGGTTGTAGGCCGGTTCTTGCGGGCGAAGCCGCGGTTGTCGGCGTATGCGCGGGGCCTGCTGGCGGCGAAACTCTTGTTGCCGCAGTCGAGTACAGGGGTATTTCTTTCGCTTCTCGGCATATGTCGCGCAAATATGTTGTCCTATAATGGTGTTTGGAACGCAGCTACCCGGGTTGCCATTCGGCATGTGACAGGTTGTGGCGTGTAATTCCGATAATGCACCGACCGGTCCGTAGGTCAATACTATTCGACATCGGAGGTAGCGGTGGCCGTCATTCCGATCTTCGTCTCCTCGACTTTTCGTGACTTCCACACCGAGCGGGACGAGTTGATGGCGTCGGTGCTGCCTGCGTTGAACGATCAGGTCGCTGAATACGGGTGCTGGGTCGAGATCATCGATCTTCGCTGGGGTGTTTCGGACGCCGATCTCGACGACGAGGTTCGTCAGGCGCGCGTGCTCGCCGTCTGTCTGTCGGAGATCGAGCGTGCGCGTCCGCTGTTCGTCGGACTGCTGGGGGAGCGCTACGGGTGGGTGCCGGACGAACTGCGTCTGGCGCTGGCCATGTACGAGGCCGATATCAGCGACTATCCCTCGGGAATCTCGGTGACGGCACTCGAATTTGAATACGGTGCGCTGCGCAGGACCGGTAGCGGGGCGGTATTCCTGGAACGGGAGCTGGTCGGAGCGGTGCCACCGGGCTGGCGAGACCAGCATCCCGGACTCGTGACCGCGCTCAAGACCCGCGTGCGCAGGCATTGCTCGGTGCACAGCTACCGCGTCGTCTCCGACGGTGCGCGGGTGCGTGAACTCGGTGATTTCGTCGCCTGCGCGACACGGGTGCTCGGCGCCGAGGTATTGCGCCGCGCACAGGAGGTCGCGGGCGATCGGGTCGATCCGGTGTCGGCCGCGGAGTCCTTGTTCTTCGAGGATCGCCTCCGTGCCTTCGACGGTCGCGGCGGTCTGGTATCGGCGGCGGTCGACCGTGTGCGAAACGGGAATGGTGTCTGCCTCATTGGGGAGTCCGGCATAGGAAAGTCGTCCGTCTGGTGTGCCGCCGTGCGTCAACTGGTCGACGGCGGAGCGCGTGTGGTCGCTGTGTCCGCCGGCGCCTCACCCGAAATCTCCACGCTGCGAGCAGTTCTCATACGTGCCTGCGCCGCGGTCGGCGTGGTGGAGGGATTGGTCTCCCTCGTGGACGAGGACCTCGAGAATGCCTTCCGCGCCGCGCTCGCCGCCGCGGCGCCCCTCGTACTCGCGGTAGACGGGATCGATCAGATCCTCGGTCATGCGAATCCGACCTTTCTGTCCGGCCTGCCCGCCGCAGTCACGGTCCTGACGTCCACGACCAGCCCGGACCAGACCCGCTACGCGGCGGCGCAGAACATCACGGTGCTGGAGGTGACCCCGCTCGCATCCACGGACAGCCGCCTAGCGGTCGGCGCCATCTGCGCCGCGCTACGGCGCCGCCTGCCCGCCCTCGCCGTCGACCTGCTCACCGCGCGATCGAGGACTCCGCTGTGGATCCGCCTGGCCGTCGCCGAACTGTCGGCCCTGGACGCGGAGGACTTCTCCGGCGTCGACCCCGGAGCCGACCCGATCACAGCCATCGCCGACCTCGTGACCGCGACCGTACGCGACCTACCCGCCTCTACCGGCGACCTCGTCTCCCGAATCATCGACCGCGCCGTTGACCGTTTCGGCGAGCGCGAGGTGCGCGCATTCCTCGCCTTCGCCGTCATCTCCCGATCGGGACTTCGTTCCGTCGACTTCGAAGCGCTCGCCGGACTGAACGCGCTGACCATCGCCGGAATCCGGCGCGCACTGTCCGGACTTCTCATCGCCCGTGGCGAGGGCGGGCGCCTCGGATTCACGCACGCGATCATTCGGAGCCATATCGCGCAGCGCTTCGTGGCCGAGAACGATGAAGCGCCCTTGCACAGCAGGATTGCGCGGTATTTTGCGGAGTCCTATGCCCACGATCCACTCTGCGAAGAGGACAGGCTGTGGCACATCTTCCGCGCTGGTGACCTGAGTGCGTCGCCGATACTCAACAAAGTTGCGCCCGAGCGTCAGAGCAGGCTTTCCGCTGTGGTGATCGACTCCGCGCGAGAGCGTGGCCTCGAGGCCGGATTTCGTGGACTGGATTCTGCCGGAGTGAGTTTCCTGGCCGGAGCCGTGCATGAGCACAAATCCGCGATGCGAGCGGATGCACGAGTCACGTTGTGCTTGCAGTTGCTGTCGTCGGCACAGGGATTGTTCGAAAGCAGCGACGTGGGCGAGGTCGAACTGCGAATGATGTCGAATGCGGCAGGCTGTGTCGCCGACCTGCCGTCCTCGCTCGGGACGGAGAAGCTCCAGCGGGAGCGAGCCGTGGATTCTCTCGCGTTCGCCCGGCGTCTGGTCGAGCGGTATCCTGCGGCAGCCCGAGCGCACGAGGTGCTCGGCCTACTATCCATGTGGTTCGCCCGCGAATCGGACGACCCGGCCGAAGCGCTGGAGGCTAGGCGGACGGCGGTCGAAGAGTGGGAACGGGTGGCCGCCCGTGAACCGTCGAAGCATGCCGATGCCTGGTTGCAATTCGCGCTGTCCGAGCTGGGCGGGATGGAACTGCGCATCGGTGACCACCGTGCCGCCCGCGCCGTGTACGAGAAGGCGCTGAACCTGACCCGGAGATTGTTCGCCGAGAATTCGACGCCCGAGTACGCGACCAATGTCATCAATGCACTGAATGGCCTCGGTGCCGTATGCGAACACGAGAACCGTGGCGAGGACATGCTCCGCTACTATTCGAAAGCGCTCGGTCTCGCCGAATGGAGCTATTCGACGAATCCGGGACGCGGGGCAATCGAGCAGTTGGCGGTGACCTCCCGTATGTACGGTCTCGCCCTGTACGACGAAGGGCACGTGACGGATTCGTATCGGTGGTTGAGCCGCTCCTGCGACATGTATCGCATCGCAGGCGAGGTCGACCCAGAGAACGCGCAGTGGCCGTTCAGGATCGACACGATCGGTAGATTGGCCGGTGTCGAGATCGTCCTCGGTCATGTCGAGACAGCGCGGGAGAGAATCAGCGGTGCGATCAATTCGGTCCCGGAACCTGGCGCGGCTGTCCAGATAGCTCCGCGGGCGATTGTACAGTTCGCACGCGGTCGGATACGGACGGGGGACTTTGGGTCCGCTGAACTACTGTGCACGGAGGCTGTCCGGATATTCGAGGATCGAGGTGCGGACCCGGCGGATCATGTCAATATCGAGTGGGCCCGCGCATTCGTGGTACTCGCCGAAGTTCAGGATCGGCAGGGACGAGACAGTGCGTCGGCGGCTTCCTTGCGAGCCGCGATCGGCATCAGGCAGGCGATGGTCGACAAGTCGGCGTCGAAGCTGGGGCAGGACGAGATTCGAGAGCTCGGTATGTCGTTGATAAACCTCGCCCTGCTGTCGGACCCCGCGGAACGCCATAGGATCGGGCACGAGATCGCCACACTCTGGAGCCGAAGACTCGCCGATGACCGAGGTTCGGTCGGGCCGAAGAATCTGTGGCTGGCGAAACGTCTGGCGAACCTGGCGATGGAGTGTCGCGCCGACGCCGAAGCGCTGTTCACGGCGGCGATGGGATACGCGTCGGGGCTCGTCGAATCCGAGCCAGACAATCACGAGTACGTGGCCGCGTGTATCGGGGTGACCGATGTGAGTGCGGTCTTCTCGATACAGAACGGCAATACCCGAAAAGCCGTAGAGCTGTGGTTGGCTGCGGCCCGTTCGGCCGACCGAAAGCCGAACCATCCGGACTTGCTCGGGATGCAGAGAAGTGTTGCCAACAATCTGCTGCGTGTCAGCGGGCAGTACGACCTGCCTCGGGATCTGGCGGCGAAGTGCCGATATTGGTCGGACAGGTTGAGGGCTCATCACTGATCGCCGCCAGCCTCGTCTTCATCGCCCGCCAGGCGGGTGTAGAGCCTGCGGCAGCAGGCTTCCCAACCGGTATCGGTGGTGTCCTCCAGGCAGCGGGACAGTAGTGTAGGTCGTGTTTGACGGCGGGTCGCGAATATCGTCTTCGAGTCGTTCGAGGTTCTCAGCGATTCGCTCGAGGACACCGAGTCGACGAAGTTGTCCGTTCCGGGGCACAGGTAACCGACCCGTCGCGGGCTCGCAGGATGGTCCGTAGAGTGGGATCGGCGTCTATGGGCCCACATTCTGTGGCCAGTGTATCGCCCAGCCACACAACGGCGTCGGCGATTCACAACGATAGATTGCGATCTCGATCATCGTTGCGAAGTCCCATAATCTGCCGCTGTCGATTCGGCGGCGGCAGCTGTACGCGATGACCGAAAGCAGTTCGTGCAGCTGAGGATCGGGACGGATCGTTCAGCCACATCAGGTGTACGGCACTGACCCCAGAATACGTGTCGCGCCAGTCGGTTTCCGAAACCACACTGGTAGGTGGCACCGCCTTGTTCGGGTACGCCTGCGCGAGTGCGGGATCCGCGACTGCGGCCCTATTTCAGCGGTCCTTGCAGACCCCGCCGAGCACGCCCGGCATTGGGTCCATGTAGCTGCATGGAATGCATTGTCCGGCTGTGTGTTTGCGCTCGATGCTCCGACGTCGGCGGTTATTGCGGCCGTGCCGCGGTTTCTTGGATGAGGTGCAGCAGGGCTCGAGCAGCGGCCGGCGTGAGGTCGGGGGGATCCTTCGGGACGCTGACTTCGAGTTCCGTTGAGTTCGCGTTGTCGTGCGATAGGTGTGAGTAGGTCGACTGGGCGGTCTCGACCGAGGAGTCGAGCGGGTAAGCGTTGTGCATGAAGCCATTTTCCGATTGGTGTGGTGAGCGGGGCAGCATCCAAGGAAGGGCCTTGACGATATCGATAGGCTGGCGCGACATTCGTGATCTGGCGGTCTACGATCCATCGGGCCTACTGTCGGTTCTCAGGATTCTCTCAGCTGAACCCGTCTTGAACCCCTACAGGCCCCTACCTGCGGTTCCACGTTGATTCTGCTCAGCACTATCACCCACCCTCCTGCATATCCGCAGATAGAACGGGTGACGTGTCGTAGTTGTTGTGTCCGGAGGGCGAACTGACCCATATCCCCAACCTGGTGTATGTCGCTGACCTGCAACTTCCTTGACGCTGATAGAGCTGCCGGGGCGCGACCGGATTGGCCGCCCCGGTGTGAGCAGATCGCGTTCTGAAGCTTAGTTTCCTTCCAACACGGCCTCGGCTTCCTTTTGGAGGTCGTTGAAGGATTCCTTGCCGATTTCGACGGTGACGTTCTGGATGGTTCCTCCGGTGAAGGTGGCGGGCTCTGGTATTGCGGGGAGATGGTGTCGCCACTGTCGTAGCCGATACTGAGTCCCTCGCCGGCGAGGCCGAACCTGGCGGGTTGGGCGCGCATCGGGCCCTTGCTGACGGGTTGGCCGTCGACGTACAGCGTTGTGGTACCTACGGATTCGCCGTGTTGCCCAGAGGTTTCGCGGCTGAATTCCATGCCGAGAGTGTGTTTGCCCAGGGGGGAGCAGTGCCGAGGCGACGAAGTCCTGCTCAGGTTGGATGCCGAGGAAGTTGTAGACGTAGTGCAGCCTACGGTCCTTGACGAACAGGGTATGTCCGCCGAAGCGGGAGCCGTGGGCGAAGATGACGCCTCGAGCTTCGGGGGTGAGGTCGACATTGGCGACGATCTTGTAGGACCTGCCGCAGACATTGACCGCGGCGGCGTCCGGGACCGGCGAGGCACCCGGGTGGTAGACGTAGCGGTCGCGGGGCGGTTCGGGTTTGGGTCGTTCGACGCCGAGTTGTTCGACGACGGAACGGTCGTCGAGGGGCAGGACGTAGTTGTCCTGGGCTTCTTGGTTCCAGACGTTGATCAGTTCCTCGAGCTTGTCGGGGTACTGGTCGGCGAGGTTCTTCGATTCGGAGCGGTCCTCGTCGACGTGGTAGAGCTCCCACTTATCCTGGTCGAAGTGGCCCTGGTTGCTGATGGCGGCGTGCAGCGAGGCGGCTTTCCAGCCGTTCTCCCAAATGCCGCGGGTGCCGAGCATGGCGTAATACTGGCGTTTCTTCGTGGTTGGCGTGTCGGCGTTGTCGAAGCTGTAGCGCATTGACACACCATTGATCGGGTATTGCTTCACCCCGCCGAACTCATCGGGCATCTGGATGCCGGTGACCTCGAGAATGGTCGGCACGATGTCGGTGCAATGGTGGTATTGGTGTCAGATCTGTCCCTTGGCCTTGATTCCCTTCCAATATCAGCAGCATTACGGGAGCGGCTGTTGGCAGCTCCCGTTTCGGCGGCGGCGCCGCCCTGGCATCCGGTTCCGATGGGCAGTGGGCAACAAGAACCGGGTGGATCGTGCGGCGACAGATCAGGGTTCAGGCTGGCTGGGCGGCGGCGATGTTGATCGGGCGCAGTCGCAGCACGTCGCGTTGATCGGAGGTGAAGGTCCAGTACTTGTGGCGCCAGTCCGGGAATTCCGCGCGCCAGCCCTGCGGTACCGCAGGGCTCGATCTTGGGCGTGGGTCCGGCAACCGGTGTACTGGCGCTCAGGTACTGCTCACGGGTGACGGTCTCGATAGCAGTGATCACGGAACTGGGTCGGCTTCATCGGGCGCGGGGCGGATATGGCTGCGCCAGAAGCGGAACGGCGCAAGCGTTTTGCGAGGGCAAGGCAATAAGAAGTGCCTGCCTGACGGACACGCGGCGATATCGCAATGGCGCCGCAGCGCGGCAGTCAGCTATGTCGGCGGCAGCCATGCGTCACGGCCTCAAAATCTGTCAAGCGGGATCGTGACGTCACATTTTGCTGATATGACACTCGGCCGACTCTGACCGCCGTGGAGATTAGGGCTGATCGGAGTCTGCGAGCATACCCAGGAAAGCGCGCATATCCCCGGCTTCCGGGACGCCGAGATTCGCATACAGGCTCATCGCGATACCGGCGTATTCGCGCGCTCGATCGACGTCGCCGAGATCTCGGTACGCGCGAGCCAGCCCGTCGTTGGCGTGTGCTCGCTCGGGTAGGTTCAATGCCTCGTCTGCTAACGCCAGTGCGGTGCTGCGCTTTTCGGCGGCTGAGTCAGGTCGAGCACCGAAAAATCCGCAGAGTAGCCGAGTCGGTCTCCGAGCAAGGGCCGCTGCAACGGTCATCGTCATGGCGCGGTGCGTTCGGTCGGCCTCGAATCGATACAGCCACCTGCAGGTCGCCTGCCCCGCTCCGACCTGTTCGATCAGCGCGGTATGCGGCTATGGGCGGACGTTCGCGGACCAGGCGGTGGTTCGGCGGCGGTTCGAGGGCCTGGGCGCTCGGGTCCGAGACATAGTGATCAGCCAACGGCAATCTGGGTGACGCTTCGCGCTGCTGGGGGCTACCCGTGGGGTTGGTATCTGCCGTCGGCGGCCGCGGTGAGTCGGCGGGCCAGGGCGCGTACGGCGTCTTTGAGGGTCTCAGGGTGTTCGATGACGAACGGGCGGTTCAGGTCGGCGAGGACTGCGGGAATCCAGTCGAGTTGTTCGGCCCGGATTCGGACCTGGACCCACGGGCGGGTGTCGGCCGGCGGTGAGTCGATCTCGTGCATGGTCGCGATCGTCGCGGGGAGCAGCGGGCGGACCTGGGTGAGCGTGCCCTGCACTCGGATCGATACCTCGTGCCGGTAGGGCGCGGTGGCAAGTGCGGACAGCAGGTGGGCGGCCGGCTCGAATCCGGGGGGCGGAGTGAACGTTCCGGGCAGTGTGGTCACCGCGGTGATGCGGTCCACCCGGAACTGGCGTAGTTCGTCACTGTTGCTGTCCTGCCCTGTCAGGTACCACCGGCCGGAGTGGTCGACGAGCCCGTAGGGGTGCACGGTCCGCTCGCTGGGCCGCCCGTGTCGGGCGGTGTAGTCGATCGCGACCGGTCGGTGCTCGCGGGTGGCCTCGGCGAGCCGGAGCAGGACGGCGGTCTCGACAGCGACTTCCGGGCGAGCGTCCGCGGTGAATTCGACGGTGTTGATCAGTGCGTCCAGCCGGGCCGTCAGGTGGGCGGGCAGGACGCGGCGGAGTTTGGCCGTCGCGCTGTGGGCTGCGCGGGCGGAAACTGTCGATCGGTCGGCGCCGCGGTTGGTGAGGAGGCCGAGTAACACCGCCACCGCCTCGTCGTCGGTCAGCATCAGCGGCGGCATTCGGTACCCGGGGGCGAGCCGGTAGCCCCCGTAGCGGCCCCGAACCGATCGGACGGGGATATCCAGGTCGGTGAGATGGGTGACGTATCGCCTGACGGTGCGTTCATCGACGCCGAGCCGTCCGGCGAGTTCACCGACGGTATGGGTGCCGCCGGTCTGCAACAGCTCGAGCAGGGCCAGCACTCGGGCGGTGGGGCGCGTCATCGGGAAATTCTCGCATCTATACCGGGCGGAAACTGTCCGGTATTGACTTTACCGTGGCATGCGGCGGCGGAACTTCCGCCTCGTCCGACAGCAGGAGCACGCAATGAATCTGGTCTCGATCCGCCTGATCACCGATGACATCCAGCGGTTGGTCAGCTTCTATCAGCAGGTGACCGGTGTCGAAGCAACCTGGGCTACACCAGATTTCGCCGAAATCGTCACACCGGCCGGCACCCTCGCGATCGGAAGCACCCGCACCGTGGCGCTGTTGGCGGCAGGCAGCGCGCGCCCAGCCGACAACCACACCGCGATCATCGAATTCCTGGTCCCCGACGTCGATGCCGATTACCGGCGGTTGCGGGATTCGGTCGACGATTTCGTCAACGAGCCCACGACGATGCCGTGGGGGAACCGGTCGTTGCTGTTCCGCGATCCCGACGGCAACCTGATCAACCTCTTCACCCCGGCCACCGCGCAAGCCGTCGCAAAATTCGCCGTTCGACATCCGCTCGATACGGCCGGGTAGACCGGGCGCATTGCTGCGCCCGGTCCCCCTCAGAACTGTACGTGCCAGTCATCCCGGCATACGGCTCAAGCAAGCCCGGAGGCGTTGTGAGGCATGCTGATTCACCGGATCTCCTGCCTCCGTGGCGCGTGCACGGTGGCGGCAGAAGGTGTGGATGAGACGGCGATCGTCCGAGTCGTCGGGTCGCGTGGTGGTGATGTGCTGTTTGCGGATCGCCACCAGCGTGACGCGCACCCATTGTTCCCATTCGTGTGGGCTTTGCGGGTGTTGATCGGCAATATGTCGAGCCGACCGTTGCACACGCCGAATTCTCCCACAACGCGACTAAGGAATACGAAACCACGATTGCCCCCTATCCGCACAGATGCCCAACCAAACTACCCCCGCCCCTACCGGAAACCTATCATGATCCGATTCCGACACAACGATGATGTTCCATGATGTCGCACTTACTTGCCGATTATCGGAACAGTGTTGAATACCCTTCGGTAATCACCACGATCGGCTGCGCACTCGAACAGTAACGACGTGCCCGCCGCAGGCAGGTGCCAAATACCTCCGAAGGATCAATTGAAGAGAAGGGGTGTCATGGACACGCCACAACCTCGTGCAACCCGGCAGCTGTATAGGCGCACGGATCGGCAGAAGCGATTGAGCAGAGGGATTGATCGCGCAACCACTGATCGATGCTGGGCGGCGGTCAGGTACCCGTCGGGGAGTGTTTTTGCGGCGGACCTGAGGACGTCGGTGAGGAGTCGACGGTAATGAATCCTGCGAGCTTAGAGGATTTGGCAGCCGAAGCGTTGCGAAGGGGCATCGACAATCTGGAGAGGCGTCAGGAACCAGATGGCAGCTGGCGCGGTCACTATGGTGGTCCGGCATTCCTGCTGCCGATGTACGTGGTGTTGTGCCAGGTTTCCGGGTACCGCCTGCCTATCGATAGAGTTGCACGTATCCGCAGGCATCTAATGTCCACCGTCAACTCCGATGGCAGCATAGGATTGTATGAGGACGGAGCTGGAACGGTTTTCACCTCTGTCCTTGGGTACGTTGCACTCCGCATCCTGGGTGAAGACGTGCAGGAACCCACAGTCGTGCGACTGCGCGAGTGGATCCATGAGAACGGCACTCCGCTACGCTCGGCGTCTTGGGGAAAATTCTCGCTGTGTTTGCTGGGCCTGTACGACTACGAGGGAATTCATCCTCTCCCGCCCGAGGTCTGGCTCCTGCCGTACTCGTCACCCCTCCACCCCCGCCGGACGTTTTGCCAAGCACGGCAGGTGGCCCTACCCATGTCCTGGCTGTATGGGATGCGCAAGCATGGGCCGCTCGATAAGACAATTCAGGAACTGCGGGAAGAGCTGTACCCCCAAGGCTACGATCAGATCGACTGGAGCAAGCATCGGTCTAGTATCGCAGCAACGGACAACTATCGGCCGGTGACCCGTATCTTCCGTGCAACCGCCGCGGTCCAGCAACTGTTCGAGAAGTGCGTGCCGAGCTTTCTGAGAAAGCAGGCGCTGGACGTGATCGTGGAGCACATTCAGTATGAGGACCGCGTGACGTCGGGCTTAGGCCTCGGCCCGGTCGACGCCATACTGAACACTTTGGTACATCACTTTCGAGATCCGGGTGGCCAAGAATTTGCGACAGGAATGGTGATGCTGAACGAATATCTCTGGGAGACCGAAGACGCTACCAGCATGCAAGGCTACAGCTCGGCGCAACTGTGGGACACTGCATTCTCGCTGCAGGCGCTCAACGCTGCCGGGTCCGTCGATGCCTCGTATTCCAACAGCCGGATGATCGCATCGGCGTTTCGGTTCGTCGACGAGAATCAGATCCTTGAAGACCCGCCCTACCACCGCAAGTACTACAGAGAGCTCTCCCGAGGCAGCTGGCCGTTCTCGGTCGGCCGACAAGGCTGGCCGGTGGCCGACTGCACAGCTGAGGGTTTCAAAGCCGCACTGATTGGTGAGGATCTCGGTCTCGAACCGAGTATCGGCGAAGAGAGGCTGCTCGCTGCTGTCCGTTTGTTGCTGTCCTGGCAAAACCCCAACGGTGGCTGGGCAAGCTATGAGCCTATCCGGGGGCCGAGATGGCTGGAATGGTTCAATCCGACCCAGGTCTTCGATGACGTCGTTATCGAACGCACATACGTGGAGTGCACGAGCTCGGTTCTCCAAGCCTTCGCCCTCGCCGGGACGCACTTTCCTCATATAGCAGAGTCCCTGGAACGACCGATCACCGCCGGTCGACAATATCTGCTCGACTCACAGCGGAACGATGGCAGCTTCGAAGGTTGTTGGGGGGTCTGCTTCACCTACGGCACCTGGTTCGGCGTCTGGGGTCTCCTCGCGGCAGGAGTGCCGGTTGGACACCAAAGCATCCAACGGGCTTGCGCATTTCTGTTGTCTATCCAGCAGGACGACAATGGGTGGGGGGAGGCTCCGGAGAGCTGCATCAGCAGGCGGTATGTGCCGTCGCAGGGAAGCCAGGTGGTGATGACCGCCTGGGCGTTGCTGGCTCTGATACGGGCTGGTTACTCCGCCCACCCAGGGGTTAGGAATGGCATCCGCTTTCTGATCGAGCGCCAGCACGGCGACGGTCATTTTGTGCGCGAGGGCTACAACGGAGTCTTCGGTCGGACCACGATGCTTAACTACGACAACTTTCGGCACTATTTCCCATTGTGGGCATTCGCGGAGTGGTTGCGCGTCAATAATTGATCAAACGGAAGTGATATTTCTTCCACATATAGTGAGCCTTTTTCATCCTGACTGAAGGAGGCTGTGCCTCAGTGTGATTGGTATGGCGTGTCAGTGTGAGGATGGGCGAAGCCCCTGGTAGATCAGCTGGCGACCAAAACTGCTGAGTACCGAGGCTTCACGTGTTGTTCTACTGTTCCGCGCTGCCATTGTCACGTCGGACTTTTCACTTCGTCGCCGGGCTGATCCGTCGGCACCGCCGCGCGATCGGCTCGGCCTGGCGCAAGCTCGACCCGGGCCAGCAAGCCCTGCTCGTGCTGGGCCACCTGCGTAAAGCCGAGACCTACGCCGATCTCGGGGCCGGGTTCGACATCTCGACGACCACCGCATGGCGTTACGTCGGCGAGACCGTGGAATTGCTGGCTGCCCGTGCCCCGAAGTTGCGGTCGGCGCTGAAGCAAGCGAAAACCGACGGGCACGCCTACCTGATCCGGGACGGCACGCTGATCCCGATCGAGCGGGTGGCCGCCGACCGGCCCTACTACTCGGGAAGACACCGCCACCAGGGATGAACGTGCAGGTCATCGCCACACCCGACGGGGATGTCGTGTGGGTGTCGGGTGCATTGCCCGGCAGCGTGCACGATACGAAGGCCGCCTGGATCTGGCAGATCGTGGCCGAGCTCGAGCGCAGCGGATGGATCGTGCTGGCGGACAAGGGCTATCACGGTATCGACGGCCTGCTCGCTCCGTACAAGGGGCGCGGCAAACCGGAGTCGCAGAAGCAAGCCAATCGAGCCCACGCACGGCTGCGTGCCCCGGTGAACGCCAACGCTCAGCTCAAGAGCTGCTGAGTTCTACGGAAGCTACGCTGCTTGCCCGCACAAGGCCGGACAGCCCGCCAAAGCGATTCACACCTTCCAAATCCGCGAACTCGAAGCCAACCGAGGATGAAAAAGCTCACTAATGCGCTGGCGGAGACCACAATTGGGCTATACACGACAGAAACGATCTGCGACGACTCGCCGTTCCCGACCGGTCCGCTGCAGGGTTTGGCCGATGTCGAGCAGCTCACCAGCAAATGGGCGGCCTGGTACAACAGCTCTCGGCTGATGCACCGCCGCGGCCGCCGTCCACCGGTCGAGCACGAAGCCGACTGCTATGCACAAGTCGCCATCGAACCCGTTGGCTGACAGATGACCCGGATCGGCGCATCACGCAAATGCTGATCAAGGGCTCGGCGAACTGGGCCGCAGAACGGTGGACATCGCGCCGGGGCTCGCTGGGGACCGTCAGCCACACAGCACAGTCGTTGATACGCAACGGAATCGCGACGGCCGATAAGTTCAAGGAATACGCGACACCTCCGCGGCGCCAACAGACGTCGAGGAAGTGGTCGCCAGGACCGAAACCGAACCGGCCTGAAGCGACGTTTCAGCTCAGGATCCGCAATATCTCCGCACGATGATTCGCGGAATGACCTGTTGTTGCGCGTGCGCCGACGAAGGCCCGCCCGGGATAACAGGTATGCCCCCGGGTCATTCCACCCTCGTGGGAGTACTCCGGACGAACGATGCTGAAACGAAATTTACCAGCACCGTTCCGCGGAGGCTTTCATGTTCCCACCGAATGCCCAATACCCAGACGGTGTCAGCGACGACAGCGCCCGTTGTGTCGAAGACACGTTGACGATCCGTCGTTGCGTGGCCTGCGATAGGCTCTTCGGGCCTCTGACCTGCGCGTGTTCCGCCTGCGCGTCCGAGGATCTCGAGTCGATGCCCTCGTCCGGTGTTGGTTCGATCGTGTCGTGGCGGGCGGTGCGTCGCATGAGTTTTCCGCACGGCGAGTTGACGCCGTTGACGATCGCCATCGTCGAACTCGACGAGGGCCCATGGGTCTGCGCCTCCATCGAAGTTGAAGTCCCGCTGATCTCCACCGGGCCGGTGCGTGTGCACTTCCAGCCGAGTCCCCGCCAGAACAGGTTTCCGGTCTTCAAAGTCGGCGCCGATCCACGGCAGCCACCGTTGTGGCGTGTGCCCCGCGAGATCGTTGCAACTGGGAACCACCGGCAGGAGGCGGCTGCGACCTAGGTCGTGTTTCGAAAGTCGGGTCACCGTAGCCACAGGTCGATGGCGGCGATGTGGACGGTAGCCAGGAAGCGGACGGCGAGTTTGTCGT
>NZ_JBFANH010000054.1:0-30699 GCF_040674755.1 Nocardia sp. NPDC049737
CGGTCCCATTCCGAACCCGGAAGCTAAGGCCACCAGCGCCGATGGTACTGCACTCGACAGGGTGTGGGAGAGTAGGACACCGCCGGAACATCCTTGCGAAAGGCCCCCAACACCGTTGGGGGCCTTTTTGCGTATCAGGATCCCCCGCCAGGTGGATTGGCGCCCAGAAGGATCGGCGCCCAGAAGGATCGGCGCATTGATGATTTCGCTCAATATGAGTGCGGCAACCGAATTCCAAGTAGGCGAATGGATTTGGATTGCGTCGGCGCTGGCGGACCGCGGATATACACGGCCGCCGCCACGCTGAGTTGTTCTCGCACAAGGGTTCTTGCCACGGTTGACGTACGGTTCGTGCTACCGGCTCAGGGCCGGGTACCCGTGGACCACAGCGGAGTTGTCTCCACCCGTGATAGCCGCCAGCCCTCCGCCGTGCGGACCGCATCGAAGCGATAGACCTCGCCGAGGGTGTACTGCGGCTCCGACACGGCCGTCGTAGCAGGAGCGAAAGTGGCAATGAGATTCGCCCGCACCTCGGCTGTATCGCCGTGCAGATCGATCATCATATTGGTGATGAAGTGCTGAATGTGCTTGTCATCGGAATGATTCCGGCTTGCCTGCGCGATTAGCGCGGCACGACCCTCGGCCCGACCGCCGGGTGTCTTCGCGGTGGCGTCGGCGGTGTAGATCGTGCGGAAGTCGTCGAAGCGTCCTTCGTCCAGGGCGCGGCCCAATTGGTTGACCAGCCCGGTGATCTCGCTGCGGTCCACTAGTACGCGGAACTGGTGCGTGTCGTCCTTGGTGGTGGTGCAGGCGGCGAGCAGCGCCAGCGGCAGTGCGGTGAGGGGGAGGAAGCGGCGGGTCTTGCCCATGGGTTGAATCCTTTCGAACTAAACGTTGGTTGATCCAACGTTGGCAAGTCCAACAGTATCTGATCGTGGGTGGAACCAACAAGTCTTGCTACATTGCTTTCATGGAGATCGCGCACGAGGACACGCCGGGCAGGCTGCGCGCCCTGCCCACCCGACTGGTCAACCAGGTGGCGATCCTCGCCAACCGAGCGACGGAGCGCGCCTTCGAAGCAACTGGATCGCGCCGCTACCACTACGCCCTGCTGACCACGCTGGGCGAATTCGGCCCCGCAAGCCAGGCCGATCTAGGCCGCCGCACCCGCATCGATCGCAGCGATATCGTCGCCGCGCTGAATGATCTCGCCGAACGCGGTTTGATCGAACGCGCCCCGGATCCGAGCGACCGCCGCCGCAATATCGTCACCATCACCAAGGCGGGCAGCCGTCACCTGGACGAACTGGACCAGCGAATCGAAGGCGCACAGGACGAACTACTCGCTGCCCTCTCCGCCGCCGAGCGCCGCGAACTGGTACGGCTGCTCACACGGGTCCTCGATGATCATGTGCAAGGGTGATCGCGCCGCTATTTCCGCAGGCCGGGGATAGGGCGCGCGGAGCGAGCAACTAAACTGCATCCGTGAGTCTTGTGCTGCTACCTGCTGTCGACGTCGCCAATGGAGAGGCCGTGCGCCTGGTTCAGGGGGAGGCGGGCAGCGAAACCAATTACGGCTCCCCGCGCGATGCGGCGCTGGCCTGGCAGGAAGCCGGTGCGGAGTGGGTGCATCTGGTCGATCTGGACGCGGCGTTCGGCCGTGGCTCGAATCGTGAGCTGCTGGCCAAGGTCGTCGGCGAACTCGATGTCAAGGTGGAGCTGTCCGGCGGCATCCGCGACGACGAATCCCTCGAGGCCGCGCTGGGTACCGGCTGTGCCCGGGTGAACCTCGGCACCGCCGCATTGGAGGACCCGCAGTGGTGCGCCCGCGCCATCGCCAAGCACGGTGAGCGCATCGCCGTCGGCCTGGATGTGCGGATCGTCGATGGCGAACACCGGCTGCGCGGTCGCGGCTGGGTCAGCGACGGCGGCGATCTGTGGGAGGTGCTCGAACGCCTGGAGCGCGACGGTTGCTCCCGCTACGTGGTCACCGACGTGACCAAGGACGGCACCCTCACCGGCCCCAACCTGGATCTGCTGCGCGAGGTCTGCGCCGCCACCGACGCGCCGGTCATCGCCTCCGGCGGTGTCTCCACCATCGAGGATCTGATCGCCATCGCCGAGCTGGTGCCCGACGGTGTCGAGGGTTCGATCGTCGGCAAGGCGCTGTACGCGGGCCGCTTCACGCTGCCCGAAGCGCTGGCCGCGGTTCGCTGACGATTCGATGACCGCCAACCGCCTCGACACCGAACTACCGGCCCTGCTCGACGTCGCCGGTGCGATCCTCGATGCCGCAAGCCCGCGTTTCGTCGAGGGGGTCGGCGCGCCGAGCGCGGTGGCCAAGGGCCGCAACGACTTCGCGACCGAACTCGATCTCGAGTTGGAGCGCACGATTTCCGCACAGCTCGAGCAGCGCACCGGAATCGAGGTGCACGGTGAGGAATTCGGGGGTCCGCAGCTCACGTCGGGGACCGCGTGGGTGCTCGATCCGATCGACGGCACCTTCAATTATTCATCGGGACATCCCCTTTCGGGCATGCTGCTCGCGCTGGTGCACGAAGGTGAGCCGCTGCTCGGGCTGACCTGGCTGCCATTGCTCGGCCAGCGCTATGCGGCGGTCGCTGACGGTCCGGTGTTGCTGAACGGCCAGCCGCTGCCGCGCCTGCCGCACGGGAAACTCGGCGAGGCGATGATCGGCTTCGGCGCGTTCAATGTGGATTCCGCCGGACGCATTCCCGGCCGGTTCCGTTTCGATCTGCTCGGTCCGCTGAGCAGGCTGTCCTCGCGGGTGCGCATGCATGGCTCCACCGGCATCGATCTCGCGTTCACCGCATCGGGTGTGCTCGGCGGCGCGATCGTCTTCGGGCACCATCCGTGGGACAACGCCGCGGGCGTCGCGTTGGTGCGCGCGGCGGGCGGGATTGTCACCGATCTGGCGGGGGAGCCGTGGACCATCACCTCGGGTTCGGTGCTGGCCGCCGCGCCGGGGGTACACGAGGAGCTGCTCGAAATGATTTGCACGGTCGCCGACGATGCGTGAGGCTGCGTACGAAGGACCCAGGGGATGGCAGCCGGCAGAGCTGGCGGAGTGGGCGAATACGGCGGGATGGCAGCTGGCAGAGCTGGCGGGGTGGGTGAATACAGCATGATTCGTAGAAGGGTGAGCCGATGACGTTGGCGGTACGCGTTATTCCGTGTCTGGATGTCGACGCGGGCCGGGTGGTGAAGGGAGTCAACTTCGAAAACCTGCGTGATGCGGGCGATCCCGTCGAACTCGCCGCCGCCTACGACCTGCAGGGCGCCGATGAGCTGACCTTCCTCGACGTCACCGCCTCAACCGGCGACCGCGGCACCATGATCGATGTGGTGACCCGCACGGCCGAACAGATCTTCATTCCGCTGACCGTCGGCGGCGGCGTGCGCACGGTCGAGGATGTCGACCGGCTGCTGCGTGCGGGTGCGGACAAGGTGTCGGTGAATACCGCTGCCATCGCGCGCCCCGAGGTCTTGCGGGAAATGTCGGAGCGCTTCGGTTCCCAGTGCATCGTGCTGTCGGTGGATGCCCGCACCGTTCCCGACGGCCAGCCCGACACTCCGTCCGGCTGGGAGGTCACCACGCACGGCGGTAAGCGCGGCACCGGTATCGACGCCATCGAATGGGCCGTGCGCGGAGCCGAACTCGGCGTCGGCGAGATCCTGCTCAACTCGATGGATGCCGACGGCACCAAGGCAGGCTTCGATCTGCCCATGATCGAGGCGGTCCGCGAGGCGGTTTCGGTGCCGGTGATCGCCAGCGGCGGTGCCGGTGCCATCGAACACTTCGCACCCGCCGTTCAGGCCGGTGCGGACGCGGTCCTGGCCGCCAGCGTCTTCCACTTCGGCGACCTCACCATCGCCGAGGTAAAAGCCGCCATGCGCGCCGAACAAATCATCGTTCGCTAGTACCTCGTCCAGATAGCTCACTGCGCCATCCGCTCCGGCTGCTCGCCGAGCGTAGTGATGTGGCGGTCGATACGGTGTGGGCGACCACCATTCGGCTGCGTTCGACGGACCCACCGAGGCTGGACGCGGGACTAGCTCGCGCACCTGACGCATAACCAGTGATTGCCTCGCACAAGGTATAGAGGCTGTTGCCGAGTACGCCGAACGTGCGGTCGTGTCGTCGGACCGCAGTCACAGCGACGGACCAAATCACCTAGCGGCGGGCATGATTGGGTCTCAGCCGCCACATAGGCCCACGGCCGAACCTGCGCGAATCGTGACTGCACGCCGGCCGAACCTGCGCCAATTCGGCAATAGACCCTGCGAGGGTTCTCGGCAGATATGCGACAGCCCGACGGAATGGGGTGGGGGACGTTGCGGTTTGCACCGGGATGAGTATCGGAATTGCGTTGTCTCCGTTTGCCCTCGATGCCGCCGACAATGCGGTGGACGGTGCGGTTGCGCTGGGGCGGGAGGCCGCCGGGGCCGGGTTGAGTTCGCTGTGGTTCGGTCAATTGTTCTCTCATGACACCATCGGCGTTGCGGGCACTGTCGGGCGCGAGGTGCCGGAGTTAGCGGTCGGCACATCGGTCGTTCCGATTTCCGCGCGACATCCACTGCTGATCGCGAGTCAGGCGCAGACTGCTCAGGCCGCAACCCGCGGTCGCTTCACCCTCGGCCTCGGGCTCGGTGCCCGCTCGATTACCGAGGCGGCGTTCGGCGAGAACTTCGACCGGCCGATTACGCGGCTTCGCGAATTCCTGACCGCATTGCGCGCTGTCCTGGACAACGGTTCGGTGGAATTCCGTGGCGAAACCCTCAGTGCCGTAACGCGGATGCCCGCCGCCGTCGCGGGTGCCGAGCCGACGGTGCCGGTCCTCGTCGCGGCGATGGGGCCGCAGGCGCTGCGTGTCACCGCCGAATTGGCCGACGGCACAATGCCATTTCTGGTCGGTCCGAAAGCACTGGGCGAGCACATCGTCGCGCCCATCACAGCGGCGGCCGAACAAGCTGGACGTCCGCGACCCCGCATTGTCGCCATGGTTGCGGGCGTGGTCACCGCCGATGTCGACAGCACTCGTGCGACGGCGGCCGAACAGATGGCCTTCTACAACGAAATTCCGTCCTATCGGCGAATGATCGAACTGTCCGGTGTATCGCACGCCGCCGAACTCGCCGTGATCGGTGACGAGCAGACCCTCGCCGATCAGATCAACGCTTACTTCGAAGCGGGCGCCACCGATGTTGTTGTGGCCCAAACAGATCTGGCCTCCGAGGCCGACCGGCGCCGGACCTGGGAGCTCCTCGGTGAGCTGAATCGCACTCGCACAGCTTGACATTCTTCGAATTCGTCTGCCGCCACGCCGTGGCGGTGATTGCTATCTGCCGGACAGTTACCCAGGCTTAGCGACCATGTCCGCCACGTGTCCCGCATGCTCCTGGCCATCGCCGATACTGGTGTCGACACATGGTTCGGTTCGCTATCTGCGTTGCGTCTGTGGCAAATGGCTGGTTGCCCACCGGGGCGGGGTGAACTTGGTCACCGGCAGGGCCGCGTGCACCAAAAAGCCTGTGGCCGAACATCTCGAACTGATTCCGCTGCCGGAGGAGTAGGAACAATCGCGTCGGGTACGTTTCGGCACTACACGATGTGTTCCGGTGCGGAGCTGCCTGTATAACGGTGATATGACTCTCGACCCCGCCATCGCCGCCCGGCTCAAGCGCAATGACGCCGGACTCGTCGCCGCGGTCGCCCAGGAGCGCGGCACCGGCGATGTGCTGATGGTTGCCTGGATGGACGACGAGGCGCTGGCCCGCACGCTGGAAACCCGCAAGGCGACCTACTATTCGCGTTCGCGCCAGCAGTACTGGGTCAAGGGCGAAACCTCCGGCCACACCCAGTACGTGCACGAGGTTCGCCTCGATTGTGACGGCGACACGATCTTGCTCGTCGTCGACCAGGAGGGCGCGGCCTGCCACACCGGCACGCACACCTGCTTCGACTCGGACCTGCTGCTCGCCGAGAGCTGAGCCCAACCTCGCGCGACCGCTATGGATTCGGCTGCTCGCCGCGCTCCTCGACCTGCGTCGATTTGCCGTTGGACTGGCTCAGCGAGTCGCCGAGCTGCCTGACGAGCAGTTCGCTGAGGTCGGCGAGTTGCGCCGTCTGTGCGGCATCGAGACCATCGAAAACCAACTGCCGCACCGCATCCAGATAGCCGGGCGCCGCCTCGACGACCTTCGAGTAGCCGTCGTCGGTGAGCACCGCCTGCACGCCGCGGCGGCCCGTGGTTGCTGACCGTTGCGCCCAGCCCATTCGTTCCAGCTTTGACACCACATGGGACAGGCGCGATAGCGATGCATTTGCTTTGTGGGCAAGCTCACTCATCTGCAGCCGATGGCCGGGTTCCTCGGATAACAGGGTGAGCACCCAGTATTCGAAATGGGTAACCCCGGATTCGCGCTGCAGTTGGGTATCCAAAGCGCCTGGTAGACGTGTCATCAGCGCAACGATCGCGCGCCAAGCTCGTTGTTCGTCCGGGTCGAGCCACTTCGTCACTGGGGTGCCTTCTTTCGAGCCAAGTGACGTCTTATTGTTAGCGAACCTAGCAATTAATGAAAAGCATGTTCACGGTCACTCGCGTGATTGAGTTTGCCACGACTTCGCTCGACCGTCATGGACTTGGTCCGCGACGTGAGGTCACTCACAGAGCCGCAGGGCGTGTCGGTGCCGTGTCCTAGCCAACTGTCGGCGTTTGCCGAGTGGCAGCGGGCGCCGCCTGCTTGCCTGGATGTCTGCGCTGCCACCGCCGCCAGGCCAGCAGGCCCGCCACGGCGAGGAAAACCACGACCGCCACGATGGCGCCGACGAGTGAAGCGCCACGGAATGCGGGCGCGTCGACGTCGAGAATCCGTTGACCGGCATGGGCGGCACTACTCTCGCCGAGCACGATCGACAGCGTCATGAGATTCGGAATCGCGATGATCAGCGCGAGCAACGCGGCGGCACCCGCGATGAACTTTCCGGCTCGTCGCTTCCAGATCAGCGCGGCGAACAGCAGCAAGAACACCGGGATGGCGGTGCCGAGTAGGCCGTAAATCAGGCCCCAGCCGATGCCCTTGCTGAAACTGCCGCTCACCAGCTCTGCGATGCGCTGCGCCCACCAGCGCGGAATGAACGCCGCCAGAATGAAGTAGGCGATGATCAGTACGACGATGACCGCCACTGCGCCGATGATCCGGGTGCGCCACGTGGCCAGCGTGGATTTCTGCCCGTCCGGCCGAACCTCGCTCGAAGTCATGAACCCAGCGTATGCCGGGCAACCGGGAGATCGACGGCGATGGACCTGGTGTTTTTCGCGGCCGTTACCGCGTGTTCGAGAGCAGGGCTACTGCAGAGCACGCTCGCGCAGGAACTTCAGCGCCTCGTCCGCGTGCGCATCGGCCCGGAACTCGCCGGTGATCACCTTGGCGACCTTGCGATCCCGGTCGATCACGAAGGTCTGCCGCTTGACCGGGGCGAGCTTGCCGAGCAGTCCGCGCTTCACCTCGAAGGTCGAGGCGACCTTGCCGTCGACATCCGACAGCAGCGGGTAACCGAGGTTCTGCTTGGATGCGAATCCGGCCTGGGTGTCGACGCTATCGGTGCTGATGCCGACGCACGATGCGCCCAGCGCCGCGAATTCGGCGGACAGATCACGGAAGTGGCACGCCTCCGCCGTGCAGATCGGGGTATTCGCGGCGGGGTAGAAGAACAGCACCAGCGGACCGTTCGCGAGCAGCGCGTCGAGCGAACGCGGGGTGCCGGATTGATCGGGAAGCTCGAACTCGGGAGCGAGCTGACCTGTCTGCATAGTGGGACAGTACCGGGCGCGAGGTCGGTTTGCCGCCCCCGCGCTTGGTCCCTGTCAGGCCAGATACCGGAATGACGGGTTCTCATCGCGGCTGAGCGCCGATGAGTGCGGCGATTTGTGGATTTTTCAATTTCCCTCGCGGCACTTCAGAACCGGACAGTCGGTTCAGCAGGTTGGGACGCGCCGACAAGGCTGTCGGTGCCACCTGGGATGATGGACACATGCCTGGCGCGTCCACTCCCACCACCACGACCCGCGAACAGTTCCACGAGCTGGCCGCGGAGCATCGGGTGGTCCCCGTGACCCGAAAGGTGCTGGCGGACTCCGAAACTCCGCTGTCGGCCTACCGCAAGTTGGCCGCGGATCGGGCCGGTACCTTCCTGTTCGAGTCCGCGGAGAACGGGCGGTCCTGGTCGCGCTGGTCGTTCATCGGGGCTGGCAGCCCATCCGCGCTGACGGTCGTGGACGGCGAAGCGGCCTGGCTCGGGCACACCCCAGCGGACGCGCCCTGCGGCGGCGATCCGCTGGTGGCGCTGCGTGAAACCCTGCAACTGCTGCAGACCGAGCGGCTGCCCGGTCTGCCCCCGCTGACCGGCGGCATGGTCGGCTACCTCGGCTACGACGCGGTTCGCCGCATCGAGCGACTGCCCACCCTCGCCGTCGACGATCTGCGGCTGCCCGAGATGGTGCTGATGCTCGCCACCGATCTCGCGGCCTTCGACCACCACGAGGGCGCGATCACCCTGATCGCCAATGCGGTCAACTGGAACGGCACCGCCGAACGGGTCGACGAGGCCTATGACGATGCGGTGGCCCGGCTGGACCGGATGACCGCGGCGCTGGCCGCGCCCTCGGAGTCCACGGTTTCGGTCTTCGATCAGCCCGAGCCGGAGTACATCCGCCGCCGCACCACCGAAGAATTCGGCGCGGGCGTGCGTCGCCTGGTCAAGGAGATCGAGGCGGGCGAGGCGTTCCAGGTGGTGCTCTCGCAGCGCTTCGAAATGGATTACGACGGTGCGCCTCTGGACCTGTACCGGATGCTGCGTGCCGCCAATCCGAGCCCGTACATGTACCTGATCCACATCCCGGACGGCGACGGCGCCACGGCGTTCTCCATCGTCGGTTCCAGTCCGGAATCGCTGGTTACCGTGAAAGAGGGTGTGGCGACGACCCATCCGATCGCGGGTACCCGGTGGCGCGGCGCCACCGAGGAGGACGATCTGCTGCTGGAGAAGGGCCTGCTGGCCGACGAGAAGGAGAACGCCGAGCATCTGATGCTCGTCGACCTCGGCCGCAACGATCTGGGCCGGGTCTGCCAGCCGGGCACGGTGCGGGTCACCGAGTACCGGCATATCGAGCGCTACAGCCACGTCATGCATCTGGTCTCGACGGTCTCGGGCCGCCTCGCGCCGGGCAAGATCGCACTGGACGCGGTCAATGCCTGTTTCCCAGCGGGCACGTTGTCCGGCGCGCCGAAGGTGCGTGCGATGGAGCTCATCGAGGAACTCGAGCCCACCCGTCGTGGCGTCTACGGCGGTGTCGTCGGCTATCTCGACTTCGCGGGCGATGCCGATACCGCGATCGCCATCCGCACCGCACTGCTGAAGGACGGCACCGCCTATGTGCAGGCTGGTGCGGGCATCGTCGCGGATTCGGATCCGGACTATGAGGACGTCGAATCCCGCAACAAGGCCATGGCGGTGCTGCGAGCGGTGGCAGCCGCGAAAACTGTTCGGGCGTACAGCGCACCTGCGGACGGCAGTGCGGAATGACCGATTCGGAACCTCCCGATACCGATCCGGCCGTCCCGCAGACCTCGAAGCGCAAATATCCGGTCGGCGCGATCGTCCTGCTCGCCATCGCCGCCGCGGCGCTGTGGGGCTCCTCCCGGATGACATGGGTAACTGTCTCGTCCACCGACGGCCTGACCGAACCACGCACCGACAAACTCAACGGCGGTGTCTGGTTCGGTGCGCTCACGCCGCTGGCCCTGGTCCTGCTGGCCGCCGTCGCCGCAGTACTGGCGACACGCGGTTGGCTGCGGCGCATGTTCGGCGTCCTGATCGGTCTGGTCGCCGCGGTGACGGCCGTTCCCGCCTTCGCCCTACTGACCAAATCCAGCGCGACCGCCGCCCGTGCCGCCACCCTGGCGGAGCTGCCCGGCCGCGCGACCGTGACCGAGGTGGTCACTTCCCAGTTCCCGGCCGTACTTTCGCTGCTGGGGGCGCTGGCGGCCTTCGTGGCCGGTGTCCTGCTGGCTCGCATGCCCGAGGACGCCGCCCGCCTGTCGGCCAAGTACGACAATCCGGTCTTCCGCAGGGCTGCCGCCACCGAAGAGGTGACGCGTCAGCGCACCGACGACGCGGCGGCCGATACCGGACAACTTTCCGAGCGCGTGCTCTGGGATGCGTTGGACGCGGGCACGGACCCGACCGAACAGGCGGGTGGGTCCACTTCGGCCACCGACGATTCCGCCGATCATGATCAGGGGAAACAAGGGCATCGAGGTGTCTGAGCAGGTGACTACAAGCCCCGGCGCAGTTGCGCCACAAGCAGCCATTTATTCTTTGACAGCATCGGTGAGACAGCGCCTGGGGGGATTCTCAGGCAGCAAGTCCGTCTCCCCAGAAAGGATTCGAGCCAGATGACGGTACTCGACTCGATTCTCGACGGGGTCCGCGCGGATGTGGCCGCACGGGAAGCCCTTTTGGACTTCCAGGCGATCAAGGCGGCCGCAGCCGCGGCACCCGCGCCGCTGGACGCCCGCGCCGCGCTCCTCGAAGACGGCATCGGCGTCATTGCCGAGGTCAAGCGGGCCAGCCCGTCCAAGGGGGAGCTCGCGGATATCCCGGACCCTGCGAGTCTGGCCAAGGCCTACGAGGACGGCGGAGCGCGCGTCATCAGCGTGCTCACCGAGAGCCGTCGCTTCCATGGGTCGCTCGATGACCTGGACGCGGTCCGCGCCACCGTGAATATCCCGATCCTGCGCAAGGATTTCGTCGTCGGGCCCTACCAGATCCACGAGGCCCGCGCGCACGGCGCCGACGTCATCCTGCTCATCGTGGCCGCCCTCGAACAGGACGTACTGAGCTCACTGATCGACCGCACCGAATCGCTGGGCATGACAGCCCTGGTCGAGGTGCACACCGAGGAAGAGGCCGACCGCGCTTTGGAGGCCGGCGCCTCCGTGATCGGCGTCAACGCCCGCAACCTCAAGACCCTGGACGTCGACCGCGATGTCTTCGCACGCATTGCGCCCGGCCTGCCCACCGAGGTCATCCGCATCGCCGAATCCGGTATTCGCGGCACCGCCGACCTGCTGGCCTACGCCGGTGCGGGTGCCGATGCCGTGCTCGTCGGCGAGGGGCTGGTCACCAGTGGCGACCCGCGCGCGGCCGTCTCCGAACTGGTGACCGCGGGCACCCACCCGTCGTGCCCGAAGCCCGCGCGGCGGGGTCGGTGACGACGCAGTGAGCGAGCGAATCATGAACACAGCGGCCCGTGCGGGCGCGATGGAGCCGAGCGCCGGCGAGGCGGCGTCGTGACGGCACTGCCCAAGGCCTCCGACGGTGTGCACGACCGCAGCGACCACGAGCCGGATCTGGGCGGCCACTTCGGCGTTTACGGCGGCAGGCATGTGCCGGAGGCGCTGATGGCGGTGATCGAGGAGGTCACCGCCGAATACGAGAAGTGTCGCCTCGATCCCGCCTTTCTCGACGAACTGGACCGGCTGCAGCGCGACTACACCGGCCGCCCGTCGCCGATCTTCGAATGCCAGCGCCTCGCCGAGCATGCCGGTGGTGCGCGCATCATCCTCAAGCGCGAGGATCTGAACCACACCGGTTCGCACAAGATCAATAACGTGCTCGGCCAGGCGTTGCTCGCCAAGCGCATGGGCAAGACCCGGGTGATCGCCGAGACCGGCGCAGGTCAGCATGGGGTCGCCACCGCGACCGCGTGCGCACTGCTCGGCCTCGAATGCGTCGTCTATATGGGTGCGGTCGACACCGCCCGCCAAGCGCTGAATGTGGCTCGCATGCGGCTGCTCGGCGCCGAGGTGATCTCGGTGCGCACCGGTTCGCAGACCCTGAAGGATGCGATCAACGAGGCGCTGCGCGACTGGGTCACCAATGCCGAGGCCACCTACTACTGCTTCGGCACCGCCGCGGGCCCGCACCCGTTCCCGATGATGGTGCGCGATCTCCAGCGCATCGTCGGCCTGGAGGCTCGCGCCCAGGTACAGGCACTCACCGGTCGACTGCCCGATGCGGTCACCGCCTGCGTGGGCGGCGGCTCCAACGCCATCGGGATCTTCCATCCCTTCATCGACGATCCGGGCGTGCGGCTGATCGGCTACGAGGCGGCCGGTGACGGCGTCGAAACCGGAAGGCACGCCGCGACTTTCACCGGCGGCACCCCCGGCGCGTTCCAGGGCGCGTACTCGTATCTGCTGCAGGACGAGGACGGCCAGACCATCGAATCGCATTCGATCTCTGCCGGTTTGGACTATCCGGGTGTCGGTCCCGAACACGCCTACCTCAAGGACATCGGTCGCGCCGAATACCACCCGATCACCGATACCGAAGCGATGGACGCGCTGCTGCTGCTCAGCCGCGCCGAGGGCATCATTCCGGCGATCGAATCCGCGCACGCGGTGGCTGGTGCGCTGAACCTCGGCAAGGAACTGGGCAAGGGCGCGATCATCCTGGTGAACCTGTCCGGGCGCGGCGATAAGGATATGGACACGGCGGCACGCTGGTTCGGGCTGTTCGATGACCACGCCGCCGACAAGGAGAACCACCAGTGAGCGAGCGCAGCGAGCGATCCAAAGACACAGTCGAGCACCTCGCTCGTGCCGGAGCCGAGCGTCAGCGAGGCGGAGGCAGGAGCGAGCGCAGCGAGCGAACCGAAGACACAGTCGAGTATCGCTCGGTCATGATGGAGCCGAGCGCCAACGAGGCGCTGTCGTGAGTCAGCAGTCCCGTCTCGCGAACACGTTCGCCGCCTGTCGCGCGGAGGGTCGGGCCGCGCTGATCGGCTATCTGCCCGCCGGTTATCCGGATTTGGCCGGTTCGATCGAGGTGTGCCGCACCATGGTTGAATCCGGTTGCGACATAGTCGAAGTCGGCGTCGCCTACTCCGATCCGGTGATGGACGGACCGACCATCCAGGCCGCCGCTGATCAGGCGCTGCGCGGCGGCGTCCGGGTGCGCGATGTGTTCTCGGTGGTCGAGGCGATCACCGCGGCGGGCGGTAAGGCCGTCGTGATGAGTTACTGGAATCCGGTGCTGCAATATGGCGTCGACCGTTTCTCGCGCGATCTGGCCGCCGCGGGCGGGTCCGGCATCATCACCCCCAACCTCATCCCGGAAGAGGCCGACAGCTGGTTCGTCGCCTCGGCCGCACACGATCTGGACCGCATCTTCCTGGTCGCACCGTCGTCCACCGAGGAGCGTCTGGTCAAGACGCTGGAGGCCAGTCGCGGCTTCGTCTACGCTGCCTCGACAATGGGTGTCACCGGCGCCCGTGACGTGGTTTCCTCCGCGGCTCCGGCGCTGTGCGCGCGCATCCGCGCCCACTCCGATATCCCGATCGGGGTCGGCCTCGGTGTGCGCAACGGTGCGCAGGCGGCCGAAATCGCCTCCTACGCAGACGGAGTCATCGTCGGCTCGGCACTGGTGACCGCCGCGGCGCAGGGACTCGACGCGGTGCGCACCCTCACGGCCGAACTGGCCGAGGGTGTTCGGTCCGCGACCGTCGCCTCCTAACCGCCCGCGAGCGGGGCACGCCGACCGCGAATCTCGCGATGTGGCCGTGCTCCGCTACGGTTGGGGCCGTGACCTTACGAGTCCTCGCAGACAGCGTCCTGAGCAACGGTGCCGTCACCGCTGATGTGCTGGCCTACATTCCCAGCCCGTCCCAGGGCGTTTGGCATATCGGTCCATTCCCGCTACGGGCCTACGCCCTGTGCATCATCCTCGGCATCGTCGTCGCCATCTGGTGGGGTGAGCGGCGCTGGCAGGAGCGCGGCGGGCAGAAGGGCACGATTCTCGATGTCGCGATGTTCGCAGTGCCCTTCGGTCTGGTCGGCGGGCGGCTCTATCACGTTGCCACCGACTGGCAGAAGTACTTCGGCGCCGACGGCCATCCGATCGATGCGCTGAAGATCTACCAGGGCGGCCTCGGCATCTGGGGCGCGGTCTTCCTCGGCGGTGTCGGCGCCTGGATCGGCTGTCGGGTCTACCGAATCCCATTGCCCGCGTTGGGCGATGCGATCGCGCCGCCGATTCTGCTGGCTCAGGCCATCGGACGGCTCGGCAATTACTTCAACCAGGAGCTCTACGGCCGCAAAACCGAGCTGCCCTGGGGTCTCGAGATCTACCTGCGCTTCGATGATCAGGGCAAGCTCGACATGATGAACGGCGTGTCCACCGGCGTCGTCGACAAGGTCGTGCAGCCGACCTTCCTGTACGAGATGATCTGGAACCTGCTGATCGTGGTGCTGCTGGTGCAGATCGATAAGCGCTATCGCATCGGGCACGGCCGCCTGTTCGCGCTCTACGTCGCCGGATACTGCCTGGGCCGCTTCTTCGTCGAACTGCTGCGCGACGACGAGGCGACCAAGATCGTGGGCATCCGCATCAACTCGTTCACCTCGGCACTCGTATTCCTCGCCGCCGTAGCCTATTTCGTGTTCGCGACCAAGGGCAGGGAGATCGCCGATCAACTGCAGCCGTCGACGGTCGCGCGGCCATGGCCGTGGCAGATCGGGGCGCTGCGTGCGGCGGGCGCCGAATCCGAGGCCGCGTCGAAGGCGGCCGCTGTCGCGCAAGCAGCGCCGCCGAAGCACAGTGCCGGGAAGCAGGCAGCTGCGCTCGCGGAAACCGACAAAGACGACGTGTCGGACCAGAATCGGTCGGGGAAGATCGAGGACGATGCTGCCGAGAATCCGGATCTGACAAAATCCGAGAACTCCGGCAACGGACCGGATACCGCCGGCGATAACTCAACGGAGTCCGAAAACTCGGACGTCGAGCTGGGCAAGGTTGATACTTCGAAAAAGGACGGCTGATCCCACAACGACTTGGGCAACTCGTCGGTGCACCGAGTAGACACGCGAACGCGTGTCCGCGACGATACCCTCGGGCGCTCAATCGCCCGGCAAATACGCGGGGAGACGGGTGAGTACCCGTCGAAATGCACGAATGATGGAGGACATTTAGTGACCGACCCCTACCAGAACCAGCCAGGCTTCGGCGGCCCCCAGTACGGTCCGCCCGGGACGGGGCCGGACCTGAACAAGCAGCCCGATGCACCGGGACAGCAGTATCCGTCGGATCCGTACAACCAGCAGCAGCCGCAGTACGGTCAGCCCCAGTATGGCCAGCCGCAGTACGGCCAGCCGCAGTACGGTCAGCCCGATCCCTACGGTCAGCAGCCGGGCGGCTACCCGCCTGCGCCGTATCAGGGCGGCGGCTACAACCCGAACGATCCGGAAGCGCCCTACGGTCGCGACCCGTTCGGCGTGCCGTTCTCGGATAAGCAGAAGCTGACCGCCGGTCTGTTGCAGATCTTCCTCGGCGGATTCGGTATCGGCCGTTTCTACACCGGGCACACCGGCATCGCCGTGGCGCAGATCGCTGTCACCTGGCTGACCTGTGGTTTCGGTGGTATCTGGCCGCTGATCGACGGCATTATGATGCTGACCGGCAAGGTGCCCGACAGCCTCGGGCGGCCATTGCGCGACTGACCGCCGCGAACAGTTGACCGACGGGCCCCGTCGCATCGGATGACGATGCGGCCGGGCCCGTCGCCATTTCCGGCACGCTGTGCGAGGATTCGGCGCACCATGATCGCAATACTGTCGGTCGGCATTTTCCTGGCGTAGCCTGAGCCGGGTTTTTGTGTCGTGTGTGGATGTTGCTCATAGTCCAGACACCGAAGAGAGGGACTTCAGTGCGTCGCAAGCTGTTCGCCGCCGCCATGCTCGCCATCGTCACCGCTACCGGGCTCACCGCCTGCGGCAGCAGCAGCGATCCGAACGTGCTGAAGGTCGGCACCGAAGGCACCTACTCGCCGTTCAGCTATCAGGGCTCGGACGGCAAGCTCACCGGCTACGACGTCGAGGTCATCCAGGCGGTCGGGGACAAGATCGGCAAGAAGATCGAGTTCGTGCAGACGCCGTGGGACGCGATCTTCGCCGGTCTCGAGTCCAAGCGCTTCGATCTGGTCGCCAATCAGGTGTCGATCACCGACGAGCGCAAGGCCAAGTACGCACTTTCGCAGTCCTACACGACCTCCGAGGGCGTGATCCTCACCCGCGCGGACAGCAACAACATCACTTCGCTCGCGAACCTGAACGGCAAGACCAGCGCGCAGTCGGCGACCAGTAACTGGGCCAAGGTCGCCCAGGGCGCGGGTGCCAAGGTCGAGGCGGTGGAGGGCTTCGTGCAGGCGGTCCAGTTGCTGAAGACCGGCCGCGTCGACGCGACCGTCAACGACAGCCTGGTCGCGCTCGACTACATCAAGAAGAACGGCGACACCGGCGTCAAGATCGCCGCCAAGGCCGGTGAGGTCAGCAATCAGGCCTTCGCCGCCCGCAAGGACGACGCGCTGATCGGCCAGGTGAATACCGCGCTCGATCAGCTGCGCGCCGACGGCACGCTGGCCAAAATCTCGGAAAAGTACTTCGGCACCGACGTCAGCAAATAACCGCCCGTGGATCCCGCGACCAGGGAACTGATCTGGCACAACCTGTGGCCGATGCTGCAGGCCACGATCGACAAGACCATCCCGCTCACCGCCATCAGTTTCGTCATCGGTCTGGTCATCGCGTTGTTCGTAGCGCTGGCGCGAATGTCGCCGGTGTGGTTGCTTTCGGCGCCCGCACGGTTCTACATCTCGATCATTCGCGGCACACCGCTGTTGGTGCAGCTGTTCATCGTGTTCTATGCGCTACCGCAGTTCGATATCGTCATCGATCCGTTCCCGGCGGCGGTGATCGCCTTCAGCCTCAATGTCGGCGGTTACGCCGCCGAGGTCGTGCGCGCCGCGATCCTGAGCGTCGCGGAAGGGCAATGGGAGGCGGCGAAGGCGCTGGGCATGTCGTATGCCCAGGAGTTGCGGCTGATCATCCTGCCGCAGGCCGCGCGCATTGCCGTGCCGCCGTTGTCGAACACGCTCATCTCCCTGGTCAAGGACACCTCGCTGGCCTCGACCATCCTGGTGACCGAACTACTGCGCACCGCGCAGCTGGCCGCCGCCCCGACCTTCGACTTTTTCGCCCTGTACGGCGTCGCCGCGTTGTATTACTGGGTGATCTGTCTGGTCCTCGGCTTCGGCCAGACCCGCCTGGAAACTCGGCTGTCCCGCCATGTCGCACGCTGACGAGGCCCATTTGTACTTTCCGCTAAGCCTTCGTACATATTTTTCACCTAGCTTTCACCGAGGCCACAGCAGGCCAGGGGTACTACACGGGACTAGGCTCTACTCGTGATGCGACGGACGAAGATTGTGTGCACTCTCGGCCCAGCGACCGCTACCGAGGAACGTATTCGGGAACTCGTCGAGAGCGGCATGGATGTGGCGCGGCTGAATTTCAGCCATGGCGAACACTCCGACCATGCCGAGAACTACAAGAAGGTGCGGCAGGCCTCGGACCATCTCGGCCGGGCGGTCGGCATTCTCGCCGACCTACAGGGACCGAAGATTCGGCTGGGCCGCTTCACAGAGGGCAAGACCGTATGGGCCAACGGTGAAGAGGTCCGCATAACTGTCGACGAGATCGAAGGCACCCACGATCGCGTCTCCACTACCTACAAGGAGCTGGCCAAGGACGCCAAATCGGGCGACCGCCTGCTCATCGACGACGGCAAGGTCGGCGTCACGGTCATTCGGGTCGAGGGCAACGACGTCGTCTGCCGAGTGACCGAGGGCGGACCGGTCAGCAATAACAAGGGCGTCTCGCTGCCAGGTATGGACGTCTCCGTGCCCGCGCTGTCGGAGAAGGACATCGATGACCTCGAATTCGCGCTCAAGCTCGGCGTCGACTTCATCGCGCTGTCCTTCGTGCGTTCTCCCTCGGATGTCGAGTTGGTGCACGACGTGATGGACCGGGTCGGCCGCCGTGTTCCGGTGATCGGCAAGTTGGAGAAGCCCGAGGCCATCGACAATCTCGAGGCCATCGTGCTGGCCTTCGACGCGGTCATGGTCGCCCGCGGTGACCTCGGCGTCGAACTGCCGCTCGAGCAGGTGCCGATCGTGCAGAAGCGGGCCATCCAGATGGCGCGCGAGAATGCCAAGCCGGTCATCGTCGCGACCCAGATGCTGGAGTCGATGATCGAGAACTCCCGCCCGACCCGCGCCGAGGCCTCCGATGTGGCCAATGCGGTGCTCGATGGCGCCGACGCGGTAATGCTGTCGGGTGAGACCTCGGTGGGTGCGTACCCGATCGAGACGGTTCGCACCATGGCGCGGATCGTGCACGCGGTGGAGACCGAATCCACCCGGGTGCCACCGCTGACCCACGTGCCGCGCACCAAGCGCGGTGTCATCTCCTACGCTGCCCGCGATATCGGCGAGCGGCTCAATGCCAAGGCGCTGGTCGCCTTCACCCAGTCCGGCGATACGGTTCGCCGCCTGGCTCGTCTGCACACCCCGCTGCCGTTGCTGGCGTTCACCCCCCTTCCCGAAGTGCGCAGCCAGCTGTCGCTCACCTGGGGCACCGAAACCTTCATCGTCCCGACAGTGAACAGCACCGATGCGATGATTCACCAGGTGGATGTAGCACTGCTGTCCATGAAGCGATACCAAAAAGGTGATCTGGTGGTAATCGTGGCAGGCTCCCCGCCCGGTACTGTCGGCTCCACCAATCTGATCCATGTGCACCGTATCGGTGAGGAGGACCATTAGCCGTGAGTGAGCGCAGCGAACGAACCGAGAACACAGCAACGCCATCGGTCGCAACAGGGCCGAGCGTCAGCGAGGCGCAATTGTGAGCGCTTCGCTGGGTGGCGCTGTCGGCCTCAGCGCGGCAGCGGAAGGTACCGACCTCGATGTGCTGCTCGGATTGCTCGATCTGGAACAGGTCGAGGAGGATGTCTTCGTCGGCCAGCATCCGGAGAAGGTTTGGAGCCGCACGTTCGGCGGTCAGCTGGTTTCGCAGGCGATCATGGCGGCGGGGCGAACGGTCGACGGTGACCGTCCGCTGCACGCCGTCAACGCGCATTTCGTGCGTGGTGGCGATGTGAAGAAGCCGATCGAGTATCAGGTCGACCGCCACCGCGACGGGCGCTCGCTGGCCAACCGCACGGTCACCGCGACCCAGGACGGTCAGGAGCTGTTCGTCATGCTCGCCGCGTTCCAGGATTGGGGCAAGGGTCTCGAGCACGCGCACGCCCAGCCGGTGGTGCCGGATCCGGAGACGCTGCCGCGTGTCGAGGAGAGCTTCGCGGGCTTGGAAGACAAGCTGGAGATGTTCGTCAAGGCGCCGCATCCGATCGATATGCGCTACACCAACGACCCCGCCTGGATCCTGAAGGGCACGGGGGAGCGGCTGAACCACAACCGCGTGTGGATGCGCGCGGATGGCCGACTGCCCGATGATCCGCTGATTCACGTTGCGACGCTTGGCTATTCGTCCGATACCACGGTGCTCGATTCGATTATCACCACGCACGGCCTGTCCTGGGGCCTGGATCGCATCGTGGCCGCGACGATCAACCATTCGATCTGGTTCCACCGCCCGTTCCGCTTCGACGATTGGGCGCTCTACGCGACCGAGTCCCCGGTGGCCGCCGGGTCGCGTGGCCTTGCCACGGGCCGGTTCTTCTCCCGCAGTGGCGAATTGCTTGCCACCACCGTCCAGGAAGGCATCATCCGCCACTTTCCAGCGCGGCGCTGAGCTCGGGTGCTCATGTGTTTGCGGACAGTGACAACTGATTTCGTAAGCACATGGGTAACTCCCTGTACTCACATCGAACTAGCGTGCGATGGGTTCTCGTTGTCAAGAGTTGGCAGCGTTGGGTGTTGAGGGTGCTGCGGGGCGGTTTCGACGACGTCCGTGGTTATGGTGTGGAGTTCGTTGATTTCGTGACGCGTTCGGGCGAGTGCCGTTGGCGCGCAGGCATATACGAGGGCAGCCGCACCACAGGGCACGCCGCCTGGCTCGCCGTCCGCCGACCGAGCATCGTCGCGCGCGTCTGAAACGCAGCACGGCGGGCCCGCGACGCGCGACGATGGCCGACATGACATTGCCTGCCCTCCCCGAGGAGTCCTTCCAGCGTGTGCTCTGTGTCGTCGCGCATCCAGACGACATGGAGTACGGCGCGTCCGCGGCTGTCGCTCGCTGGACCGCGCGTGGCATCGAGGTCGGTTATCTGCTGCTCACCCGCGGCGAGGCCGGCATGCCGAACCATCCCGAGGAGACGGCTCGCTTGCGCGTCGCCGAGCAGCGGGCCGCCTGCGCCGCGGTCGGCGTCGAGCACCTGACTGTCCTCGAACATCCGGACGGCGTGCTCGTCTACGGCCTCGACCTGCGCCGGGATATCTGCCGGGAGATCCGCCGGTTCAAGCCCGACGTCGTGCTCGGCGCCGGTTACGAAATCGAGACGCCCTATGGCTTCGACCAGGCGGACCACCGCGCGGCCGGGCTCGCGACGCTCGACGCAGTGCGCGACGCAGGTAACCGGTGGGTCTTCCCGGAGCAGATCGACGACGACCTCGAACCGCACTCCGTGCGCTGGTACATCGTCCCCGGACTCGCCGGCTCCGCGACCCACGGCGTCGAGGTCACGGGTGAGCCGCTGCGCCGCGGCGTCGCCTCCCTCGAGGCGCACGCCGCGTACCTGGCCGCGCTCCCGGACCACCCCGCCCCCAAGGACTTCATCCCGCAGTTCACCGCGATGAGCGGTAAGGCCATGGGCGTCGAGCACGCCGTCTTGTTCCGCGCCCACGACCTGCAAGCACCACCGGAATTCGGCACCGAAGACACGCAGGACCCAGTCGAAGTGATAGCAACGCAGCCTTCGAGCAGCGGTCACCTGCCACTCAACGGTCTGAGCATCTATTACGAAGTGTATGGCGCGCTCGGCACCTCGAAGACGTCTCCGCTGCTGCTCATTCCCGGCGGGTTCATGTCCACCGACTCGATGAAGTCGTGGGTGTCCGCCTTCGCGAGCACGCGCACCGTCATCGTCTTCGATCAGCAAGGGCACGGCCGCACCCCGGACACTCCGCGCGAGATGTCCTACGAGCAGTTCGCCGACGACGCCGCCGCGCTGCTGCGCGCGTTGCAGGTCGAGCGCGCGGATACGCTGGGCTACTCGCAAGGCGGCGGGGTCGCGCTGCAGCTCGCGCTCCGTCACCCGAGGCTCGTCGACAAGCTGGTCTCGGTGTCGGCCACCTACCGCAAGGACGGCTGGTACCCGTCGGTGCTGGAGGGCATCAGGGGCCTCAGCGCCGCAGCCTTTGCCGGAACATCCGTCGAGAAGGCGTTCAGGGAGCACACCCCGGACGGCGCGGCGTTCGACGCCTATGTCGAAAAGATGAAGCTCTTGGGGATCAATGACCAGAACATCAGCGACGCGCAGATGCGTTCGATTTCCGCGAAGACGATGGTCGTCGCCGGTGATGCGGATGCACTGAGGCCCGAGCATGCGCTGGCGATGTTCGTACTACGCGGTGGCGGCGATGAGGAAGCGGCGGCGTCAGGGGCGCTGCTGAGGGTTCCGGCCGCGCGCTTGGTGATTCTGCCGGCGACGTCGCATATCGGTATCTTCGGCGAGTCAGCGGTATTGGCGCCGATGGTGACTGCGTTTCTCGACGATGTGCTGCCGACGACGCCGAATCTCTTCTAGGCTTCGCCCGTACGGGCGAGCGAGGTCGCCTACACCGGCCTGACAGATTGCCGCAAAGTATCCGGACATGAAGCACACCGCGCAGACCGAGTCGGCCAGAGTGCGGCGTCGGCGAAACAACTGAGTCCCCATCCGGACACCAGATGGGGCTCAGTAGCCGACCGGCAATAGCCGGAGGGTTTGTCGCGGCTATGTTCCTCCAGGAACTGCAGCGCGCTCTCCCACCAGCTTTCCAGACGTTCCCGTGTGAGAGCGCCACGATGACCGTGCCGGGCGAAAGCCGTTCATCTGCTGCGTCTTTCAAGGCGACTGCTTCGATGAAGGCGATGTCGCCGACGACAGTATCCGAGTAGAACAGATTCGACACGCCGACCAGCGGGGGATTGCGGAACGCGTGTTTGCTCTCACGTCAGGCAGATTGGGGTAGTGACTGGTAACTCGTCCGGAACGTCCAAAAGTCTTGCGGCACACGACGTAGGACCTGTACGCGATGTCCGTGCCGCCGGGCTGGTATGGCCTCAATATCCGGGGAGGCGGAACCGTTCGCGCTCGGTTTCGAAGTCGAAGCTGTCGCGGCGCTGCACCCGGATTGTCCGCGGGATCTCCAGATCCATTGGGCAGCTTGCGGTTTCCAACATCAGGCGCTTCTCCAGCGCGCTCAGGCTCGGTGCGGTCAGATCGCGCGGCGCACCGACCAGGCTGAGTGCGATCTCATAGGTGCGTCTTGCCTGCTGCTCCTGGCCGGGATGCTCTACGCGCCACTGGGTTTCGAGTAGTAGGTGCTCTGGTGCGTCGGACTCGACCGGCAATGTGAAGCGCCACGCGAAGACGTCGCGGTCCTGGAGGTGGTCGTCCACCACCTCGCGTACCGAATCTACGACGCGATCGAGGGTTTCCGGTGTCACATAAACATGGAGCGAAACATCCGAAATTCGTTTCGGCATGTCTGATTCCTGTCGTGTGTCGAACCATCAACGGCGGAAGTTATTCCGCGCGCGAGTGTAATCCCTTTACCCGCTAATTGGACACCGGGCCCTGCGTGTCACCGGATCCGCTGGGCGGCAAGGAAGGCGGCCAGCGGCGCGGGACGCGCCCCAGGGGCCATTACGAGGCCGGGGCGTTCGTCGTCGACGGGCCGTCGCTGCTCGTGCGGCGCCAAGGTCAGCAGTAGGGGCACCAATGCCTCGGCGATGCGGTCGCCCACTTCGCAGAACGCGGCTTCCGACAGTCCGACCGGGTCGGCGATATTCTCCCGGCCGACGAGGGCGAGATCGTCGCGGGCCTGGTGCAGGTCGGCGATCGTCGCGGCGCCGGTGACCTTGGCGATGCGATGTGCTTCCAACAGGGTGAAGGTGCGCGATCCGGCCCCGAACGCCATCTGCGCCGCCTGATCCCGGATCTGCTCGGTCATGGCCAGCACCAGATCCGCGCGGTCGATCAGCTCGGGCTCGAGTTTGCGGGCCCGGAAATAGTCGGCGTCGGCGCCGAGGCCCTCGATGGTCCGCGCGGCGAGCGGCTCGATCGGAAAGCCGATCAGCGCACGGGTTCCCGCGCTCTCCGCGGTGAGCCGGGGCAGGTTGTATTCGACCGCTACGGCGTGGGTGAGCCGCTCGGCGATTACCGAACGGCAGACATTGCCGTTGCAGACGAACAGGACGTGCATGCGGATACGGTAGGCCGCGCACGGACCGACCAGAAGGCCCTCGACATCGAATCACAGCCCGCGAAACACATATTCATCTGCTGGTCAAGTGCCGTACACAAAGTACGCCCCGGTATTCAGAGAGACGCTCGATACGTGTGACAGTTAGGCGGTCAGTATTCGAGGTCTGGGCGTCCTGCTGAACGTACCCGGCGCGAGCGGTTTCAACCATCACAGTATTGCCACGGTTGGAGATCGGATTTACTCGGACTCTCCACCGTAGTAAGTGGATTCGGCGACCACGGGTGCCTCCCTGGCGGCCTCGCCGTGCACCCGCCCCCGGGTCGTGAACATCCGACCGCGCGAGGCCACGACGGGCGCGAATCGCGGCAGTCCGGAGGCCGCTCCCATATCGTCGTACATGGCATCGATGCCGCCGCGCATGAAATACGCCTCATGCCAGAACCCGGTCCCGCCGGAGTCGCGCAGGAACTTCTGCCACCAATCCCGGTGCGGCGCAGAACGTGTCCACCGTTCCAGCGAATCCAGATCCCGCCAATACTGCCGTGCTCCCCAATGCGGCGGAAACAGCGACCAGATCACGTCCTCGTGCGACAACAGCCCATCCGGCCGATCCTCGTGCGACCGATACAGTTTCGGGCCCAGACCGAGCAATCGCAGGATCCCGCGAGGCTTGCGCACCCGCATCCCGAGATAAATGACGACCAGATCCGGATACCCGGACAGATCGACAGTGGTCCTGTTAACCCGCATCGAGGCACCTCCGTATCGGGCTGCCCACTTGCAACCCTACTCCGCAAATACGAGACAGCCCGCGCCCTAGTTCGATCGCCGCAAGGCTCGACGCACCGGCAAGACGAAGGCTCGTCGATAACGTAACTACCGCTGGGGGGTCTGGGGGCGAAGCCCCGCCGGGCGGGGTCCGGGGGTTGCACTCCCGGCGTAATCGCGAAACGTGGTCGGCTCATGCTCGGCATGAGCGACCACGAGTGCACCTGGTGCCGATTGTGGGACTCGAACCCACACGTCCTTTCGGACAACGGTTTTTGAGACCGTCGCGTCTGCCAGTTCCGCCAAATCGGCGCACCGGTGGGAAAGCATAGCGGGTCACTGTCGAAAATCACGAATGGGCTGGGTGAGAAGTGATTGTCGCCCGGTTTGCGCAGGGTATATGGGTTGTATGCCGAACTGAAAGGTACTCTTTACATCACTCGACGGCGACAGTGTGGGGCGATGGACCGGTGCCCGGACCACGGCCACTCATACGCGTGTCGGGACACGGCATCGGAACCAGAGGGGTCTACCTATGAGCAACACAGCAGGGGGCGCCGGCACGAAGCGGGACGCCGGGGCGAAGCGGGTCGTCGTCGCGGAAGACGAAGCGCTCATCCGCATGGATCTGGTGGAGATGCTGACCGAAGAGGGCTATCAGGTTGTCGGTGAGGCAGGCGACGGCCAGCAGGCGGTGGATCTGGCGGTGGAGCATCGGCCGGATCTGGTCATCATGGATGTGAAGATGCCACGCCGCGACGGTATCGATGCCGCGGCCGAGATCGCGTCGAAACGCGTTGCGCCAGTTGTGATTTTGACCGCATTCAGTCAGCGAGATCTGGTCGAGCGGGCGCGTGATGCCGGTGCGATGGCTTATCTGGTCAAGCCGTTCACGAAGTCGGATCTGGTGCCCGCCATCGAATTGGCGGCCAGCCGCTTCCACGAAATCACCGCACTGGAGAGTGAGGTCGCCAACCTGGCCGACCGGCTCGAGACGCGCAAGCTGGTCGAACGGGCCAAGGGCGTGCTCATGCAGACCCAGGGGTTGTCGGAACCGCAGGCATTCAAGTGGATTCAACGTACGGCGATGGACCGCCGCACTACGATGAAGGCGGTAGCCGAGGTGGTGCTGGAAAATCTGGCCCCGAAGTAGGCCCATCCTGCGCCCCGGCCGTTCAAGGCCGGAAATTTTACTTTCCGGAAACCCGATCGCGATGAAAAATTCGAAACGATGTCGGTCGGATGATCTGAATGTGATGCGCAGCTAACGTACCAACGCTATGTTCTGACCGGGCTGACGTGGTCGGCCTCCTCGGAGGAGAGCCCGGGGGAGCACAGGACGTAGAGGTGAAACGTGCTTAGTTCGACATGGCGCAGTCGTTCGATGCGGGGTGCATTGGCCATCGGTGCCGCCGCCGCGCTCGTGCTGACGGGGTGTAGCGATAAATCGACCGACGGTGGCTCGGGCACCTCCGGCACCAGCGGCGCGGGCGGTCTGAAGATCCAGCCGGTCATGCAGATCGACGCCAACGGCAAGCAGGTACCGAAGTCGGACAGCGCCTCGGCCGCCGACCCTGCGGGCGACGGCAAGGCCACCTGCCCCGCGGGCACCGCGATCGCCATGGCGGGCGCGCTCACCGGTCCGGACGCCGCCCTTGGCATCAATATCGTCGACGGCGTGAAGCTCGCGCTGGACAAGCACAACAAGGCCAACCCGGGCTGCAAGATCGAGCTCAAGCAGTTCGACACCGAGGGCGACCCGCAGAAGGCCACCCAGGTCATCCCACAGATCGTCAACGACAAGTCGATCATCGGCCTGGTCGGTCCGGCGTTCTCCGGTGAGACCAAGGCGACCGGCAAGATCCTCAGTGACGCCGGCCTCGTCTCGACGACCGCCTCGGCCACCAATGAGACGCTGACCCAGAACGGCTGGACCAGCTTCTTCCGCGGCCTGGCCAATGACGGCGTGCAGGGTCCCTCGGTCGGCAAGTACCTGGTCAACACCGCGGGCTACAAGAAGGTCTGCGTCATCCAGGACAACACCGACTACGGCACCGGCCTGGCCAAGACGATCATCGAGGGCCTCGGCTCGGCCAACGACGCGTCCTGCAATGCCAGCATCAAGAAGGGTGACAAGGACTTCTCCGCCACCGTCACCAAGATCGCCAGCGCCGCGCCGGACGCCGTCTTCTACTCCGGCTACTACTCCGAGGGCGCCCCGCTGGCCCAGCAGCTGAAGTCCGGTGGCGTCAAGGCGGTCTTCGTCTCCGCCGACGGCACCAACGATCCGCAGTTCGTCGCTCAGGCCGGTAGCTCGTCCAAGGGCGCGGTACTGTCCTGCCCGTGTGGTCCGGCACCGGATAAGTTCACCGCGGACTACAAGGCGCTCAACGGCGCCGAGCCGGGCGTGTACTCGGTCGAGGGCTACGATCTGACCACGATCTTGGCCAAGGGCATCGATGGCGGCAAGCTCACCCGTCCGGACCTGCTGGAATACGTGCGGTCCTACGACGGCAACGGTCTTGCACGTCAGTACAAGTGGAACCCGACCGGTGAACTGACCAACGCACTGATCTGGATCTACGAGGTCAAGTAGCCCTAGACAATCCGAACGGCGGCACCTACAGGGGTTCGTGGGAATCCCCGTAAGTGCCGCCGTGTCGGGTGGGCGAATGAATGAGGGCACAAGACGAATGAAATCAACGGCACTGGCTGGCGCTGTACAACTCGCCAGCGGTTCGATCGACTTCAATTACCACGGAGTGATCGATAACTTCTGGCGACTGACCGTCGACGGGGTGACCTACGGCTCAATCTATGCCTTGGTCGCCGTGGGCTATACCCTGGTCTACGGCGTATTGCGGCTGATCAATTTCGCCCATTCGGAAATATTCATGCTCGGCATGTTCGGTCAATTGGTCGGGCTCATGCTGTTCGGATTCGTGGCGAATCCCGATGTGTACACCCAGGGCATCATCCTGACCGTCACCTATCTCGCATTGGCGATGATCATCGGCATGCTGGTGTCCGGTGGCGCCGCGGTCGGATTGGAGCGCGTGGCCTATCGGCCATTGCGCAAACGCGGGGCCAAACCGCTGAGCTTCCTCATCACGGCGATCGGTATGTCGTTCGTGCTCCAGGAATTCGTGCATTTCATCCTGCCGAAGATCAATCCCAAACTCGGCGGCACCAACGCGCAGCAGCCGATCAAACTGGTCGAGCCGAGCGTGCAGTTCAGCTTCTTCGGCGCCGAGGTCGACAACATCAAAATGCTGATCGTGCTCGCGGCGATCGCGCTGGCGATCGTGACCGAGGTGCTGATCAATCGGACCAAATTCGGGCGCGGCATCCGCGCCGTCGCCCAGGATCCCGATACCGCGACGCTGATGGGTGTTTCGCGGGAGCGGGTCATCATGTTGACCTTCTTCATCGGTGGTGTGCTCGCCGGTGCGGCCGCGCTGCTGTACGCGATCAAAATTCCCCAGGGCATCATCTACTCCGGTGGATTCATCCTCGGCATCAAGGCATTCAGCGCCGCGGTGCTCGGCGGCATCGGCAATCTGCGCGGCGCATTGCTCGGCGGCATCCTGCTCGGTGTGGTGGAACAGTACGGCCAATCGCTGCTCGGTTCGGAGTGGCGCGATGTCGTCGCGTTCGTCGTGCTGGTGTTGGTGCTGATGGTGCGCCCGACCGGCATCCTCGGTGAGAGTCTCGGGAGGGCCCGCGCATGACCGACTCGACCAAAACCCCTGACTCCGTACCCGAGACACCCAAACCGGCCGCGCCGAGACACGGTGTCGGGGATACGATTCGGACCTGGTGGGACGGCCTGAGCCGCCCCGCGCAATGGGGCGTCGGCGTACCGATCCTCATTCTGCTCGCCCTGCTTCCGCTTTTCCCGCCGCCGCTGCTGGATACCCCCGGCTACAACTTCGGTCTGGTCATGGCGCAGGTCGCGATGTACGCCCTGATCGCCATCGGCCTGAATGTCGTTGTCGGACAAGCCGGTCTGCTCGATCTCGGCTACGTCGGCTTCTACGCCATCGGCGCGTATACGGTCGGCCTACTCACCAGCCCCAACAGTCCGTGGAATCAGACCGACGGCGGCTGGCTGAATCCGACCTGGGCCTGGATGGCCTGTCTGCCGATCGCGGTCGCGGTGACCGCCATTTCCGGCCTCATCCTCGGCACCCCGACTCTGCGGCTGCGCGGTGACTATCTGGCGATCGTGACCCTCGGCTTCGGTGAGATCGTGCGACTGCTCGCCGACAATCTCTCCGATATCACCAATGGCAGTCTCGGTCTTTCCGGTGTCGCCTTCCCACACGTCGGTGAGTCCGCCAGTAAGCCGGAGGGTGTGTTCTCCGGCGGTAACAGCGGCAACGCCGATAGTGCGAATCTGCTCGACCGGGCCAGTTACGGCACCTGGTGGTATTGGTTCGCGATGGTGCTGGTGATCATCGTGCTGCTGATCGTCGGCAATCTGGAACGCAGCCGGGTGGGCCGCGCCTGGGTGGCCATTCGCGAGGACGAGGACGCGGCCGAGATCATGGGCGTGCCGACGTTCAAATTCAAGCTGTGGGCCTTCCTGATCGGCGCTGCCGTCGGCGGCATGTCCGGTGCGATCTATGCCGGCCAGGTGCAGTTCATCAATCCGACCGGCTTCAACATCATCAATTCGATGCTGTTCCTGTGCGCGGTCGTCATCGGCGGTCAGGGCAATAAGCTCGGAGTCATCTTCGGCGCGTTCATCATCGCCTATCTGCCCGCGCGGCTGCAGTCGGTGAAATTGGTGAGCAATGAGTCGACCGGATACCTCCTGTTGGCCATTGACGTGCTGGTCTTCGTCGGACTGGTCCTCGTATGGAGATCCAGGGGCGACAGTCTGGCTGCGTGGCCGCGGCGCGCCTGCATTACCGGCATGGTGGTCACCGGCGTCATGGGTGCACTGCTGCTCGGCAGCGTGCTGCTGTTCCGCGTCGGCGGTGCGCAGTCCCTCGGTGACCTCAAGTACATGTACTTCGGAATTACCTTGGTGGTCATGATGATTCTGCGGCCACAGGGTCTGTTCCCGGTGCGGCAGAAGCTGCTGACCTTCGGTAGGCAGGTGTATCAGGCCGTGCGCAAACCGGGTGAGCGTGAATTGATCGGAGCGGGACGATGACCGGGCCGGGCGCGGGTGACGCGCTGTTCGACAACGAGGATATGGCGGCCGGTTATGCGGCGCAGCCCGAGGTCGAGAGCGCGGGCGAGGTCGATGTCACCGCCGTGATCCCGGTGCTCGCCGATGCCGAGGTCGTCGCGGATGTGGTTGCGCCGCATCGTGATATCGAGACCGCGGTGGGTGAGCCGCTGCTGCGCACCGATGCACTGACCGTGCAGTTCGGCGGTCTGACCGCATTGGACAAGGTCAGCTTCGAGATCCGTCGCGGCGAGATTCTCGGGCTGATCGGGCCCAACGGCGCGGGCAAGACAACCTGCTTCAACGCCATTACCGGTGTCTACAAACCGGCCTCGGGTCTGGTGTATTTCGACGGCAAACCGCTGACGAAAACCAAGCGCAATGAGATCACCCGGCTCGGTATCGCCCGCACCTTCCAGAATGTGCGGCTCTTCGGCGAGATGACCGCGCTGGAAAATGTGGTGGTCGGCACCGACGCCAGGCATAAGACCTCGGTGCCCGGTGCCATTTTCCGCACGCCGCGGCACCGCAGCGAGGAGAGGGATGCGATCGAGCGCGGCATGGCCCTGCTCGAATTCGTCGGTATCGCACCGCGTGCGGTGGAGAAGGCGCGCAATCTCTCCTATGGTGATCAGCGCCGATTGGAGATCGCCCGCGCGCTGGCCACCGAGCCGAAATTGCTCTGCCTGGACGAACCGGCCGCCGGGTTCAATCCGAGCGAGAAATCGGCGCTGATGGATCTGATCCGCAAGATCCGCGACGACGGGTTCACCGTGCTGCTCATCGAGCACGATATGCGCCTGGTCATGGGTGTCACCGACCGGATCGTGGTGCTGGAGTTCGGACGTAAGATCGCCGATGGGCTGCCCGTGGATATCCGCGACAACCCGGATGTGATCGCGGCCTATCTGGGAGTGCCGGATGCCGAGGCCGCGGCGGCCGAGAAGACCACCGCCGTAACCGAAGTGGTCGAACCGGAACAGCTCGTCGAGGAACCGACTCCGGCCGGTGGCGAGCATCGCAAGCCGCGGCCGCGCGACTTCAGCGAAGCGCCGCCGCTGCTCGAGGTCGACGATATGGTCGTCAACTACGGCAGAATCCAAGCGCTGCACGGGGTTTCGCTCCGGGTCGCTGAGGGGGAGCTGGTGACCTTGCTCGGCGCCAATGGCGCGGGTAAGACCACCACCATGCGTGCGCTGTCCGGACTGCTGCCGCTTACCCGCGGCAAGATCAGGTTCGAAGGCCGCGACATCACCCAGATGAAGGCGCACGAGCGGGTGACGCACGGGTTGATCCAGGCGCCGGAGGGTCGGGGTGTCTTCCCCGGTATGACGGTCCAGGAAAACCTCGATATGGGTTGCTACGGAAGGGCTTTCAAGCAGAAGGCGGAAT
>NZ_JBFANH010000055.1:0-29904 GCF_040674755.1 Nocardia sp. NPDC049737
GGTGTCCGACCGCTGTCCGCTGTCCACCTGTCCGTGGTGTCCGGGCTGTCCACCGATGGCCGGGTGTCCGACCGCTGTCCGCTGTCCACCTGTCCGTGGTGTCCGGGCTGTCCACCGATGGCCGGGTGTCCGACCGCTGTCCGCTGTCCACCTGTCCGTGGTGTGAAGCCGCGGTAGACCTGCTGTCTGTCGCCGATGCACCCACCCCTCTCTGTGCAGGCCTGGCCTCGCCGAGAGCGGGGGTCCGGTGGGCGGAGCCCCCGTGCGCGGCCGGAGGTCGCGAGGCTGTTCCGCAGTGGAGCGCGGGTTTCGTTGTGGTGGGGTTCCTCTCCGTTTGGCCTGGGGCGACTCGATCACACGATCGTCGGGTGTCGAGGGTGGCCGCAGGCCATCGGCGCAGCCGACGCCGTCAGGCGCCCTTGATGCCCGATGGTCGTGTGATAGCCCCAGATCAGGCCAAGCGGAGTGGAGCCCCACCACGACGGACCGCGTGAAACGTAGGCGTGAGCGTCAGCTCACGGACCCATCCACGCATCGCGAATCGCGTCACCAGCCCGATTCAGCTACCAACTCGCGAACTCTCTAGACCGCAGCTCACGCACACGAATCAGCCACTGGAAGCGGCAGCGAAGCGCGGCGCAAATCGTCTACCAACGCAACCAACCACGAAACGTACCGATACCCACCCAACGCAACCACCACAATCTTTTTCTTTTTCTCTTTCTCTTCAAATACACCCCCACCTACCCACCCAACTTGTCCCTCCCACCCACCACCTTGGAGATCAAATGCGCACGCAGTGTGTATTTGATCTCCAAGGTGGTGGGTGGGAGGGACCCACCACCAAGCCCAGCTCAGGGGGTGTATTTGCGGCGTTGACGCCGTACAAAAGTCATGAATTCTTCTCATGACGACACGCCGAGCGTTTCAACATCAACACGCCGAACAACCAAACCACCGACCTGCACCGATCTTGGTCAGATGGACCGCGGCACCACCGCCGACCCACGAGCACCGAAAGGGCAAGGGCCCGCCCCCTCAGCGGTCAGATTGTGGGTCGCCGACACGACTGCCTCAAGGGCGCTGCGCGTCGCCTTCGGCGATGGCCTGGCGGCCACCCTTGACCCAGCCGCGCCGTCGACCGGCTTCGCTTCGAGAGGGAACGGGCAAAGAACGGGCTATGGGGAGACCACGGCGCTCGAGCACGAGGGTCGGAACACGAAAAGGCCCCCGACCTGGATGGCCGAGGGCTTGGTGTTCGGGCTGGCGGTCAGCCAGCGGGCGGGGTGTAGGTGCCTCCGTCGTAGATGCGACCGCTGCCATTTTCGGCCGGGCTGACGTACATGAATCCTTCGATGCGACCGCCCAGGGCGACGCCCTTGACTCCGGCCTCTTTCAAGATGGCCACCAGTGCGGTTTTCACGTCGCGGTCCAGGCGCAGCGAGCGCTGTCCGTCGTCGTCATCGTCTTCGGGCTCGATGTCGGTCTGCACGATCAGCACGTTGTCCATGACTGCGCGGCCGGCCTCGATGGGGCTCGGTTTGCGGTCCACCCAGTACAGCGGGCGTCCGTCGTTGTCGGTGCGGTGACGGCGCTCCACGGCAACGATCTCGCCGGTGAGCTGGTCACCAGGGTTCACGTTCTTGCCGAAGGCGTTGCGTACGCCGCCGCCCATCAGGTCGGCGTTGATCAGGTCCAGGTCAGAGACGGTCATTTCGGTGTCCTCCAAAAGTGTTGGTACGAAGTGGTGAAGGGGATAGCGGGGCAGGCTCACTGCCTGCCCCTCAATGGGCTGCTGAAGGGTGGTTGGAGGCTCGCGGGTCAAAGGGGTTCTCGCGTAGCGACGCCATCGGCGCCCTTGACGCGGGAGAGACCGCCCGTACGCTCGCCCCGAACCACCCGGCACGTCATCCGTTGACCACCTCCAATCCGCGATCACGGTTGTCGACCGCGAACAGCTGCGGCCGCTCGATGGCTTCGGTGGTCTCGGTGATCTCGACTTGCAGATACCGGCGAACCGTCCGAGTCGAAACTTCGAGCTGCTCGGCGATCACATCCACCGGCTCACCCGCGGCGGCGAGTTCCTTGGCCCGAATCACTCGCGCCGGATCTCGTTGCGTCGTAACCGACTTCCGGTGCGCGGCCGTGACCGGCTCCAGCTCCGCCGCCGCCTGCCGGTCGATTGCGGGCTGTTGCTCGATCGCCCGCGGCTGCTCCGCCTCGGCGACCGGCTCACGCTCGATACGTTCAACGGTGATCCGTTGCGGCTCTGGCGCGTTGTCCACCTGGTCGGCGGACTCGGCAAGCTCGTCCAGCCCATCGCCGAGCCCGTCGACAACATCCAGGCCCGCGAGGATCGTCACGCCGTGGGTGGCGATCATCAGCAGGATCGGCGGGACAACCGCGATCGCGGCGATCTGCCACCAGGTCAGCGGATGATCGAGCAACGTCCAGGCATGCAGCACGTTCGCCGCCACGCTGACCAGGACACCGCCGCCGATCACCCGCTGGAACCAGCGGCGAGCAGCTCGGGCCTCTGGTTCCTTCCGGCCACCCAACGCCATCACCGCCGAAGTCGCCTGGTAGATCGCGCCATCGACGCACAGCGGCCAAATCCAGGCCAGATACACCGGGATATGCGCGTCAGCCGCCAGCTTGCCGAGTGCCACCGAGCTGAGCACGAACGCGCCGATCACAAGCCCCCGTGCGCACAAGCGCGAGGACTTCAGCGCTTTCAGGCGCGCCTGCTGTACCGCGCTCATCGCTCGAACCCCTGCCATTGTGTCCACTGCTCCAATCGGTCCATCTCCAGCGGCGTCGCGTGATCCATCCGACTCAGCAGCTCCTCGGCCTCGGTGTGGCCGATGCTGGGTGTCGGCGGTGCCTCGACCCGATCGCCGTTCGGCGCGCTCATCGGGTGAACTCCGGGGGCTCCAGGCCGGTCGGCGGCTCTGGCGGCAGCGGGATTTCCGGCGCGCCCGGACCGGTGACCTTGCGGGAACCGTTGAACCGCTGAGTCGCGGCCTGGCGGGCGGCCGATGCCGCGCCCACCAGATCCCGCGACGCCTGCGCCATCGACGGCACGTCCTCCATCGCCTTGTTCAGCCTGTCAAGTGCGTCGTTGACCTGCGGCGCGGTCGGCCCAGCCTGCTTGCGCTCCATCGCCTCGCGAACCTGCTGCGAGACATGCTTACGCTCCCCGGCCGGAGCCTCTGGGGCTTCCGGCGCGTTCGCAGCCTGCACCGGCTCGGCCGGAGTCACGGGAGCCTCGGGAGCTTTCGGCGTCTGCTCGACTTTCGGGGGCTGTTGAGCCTTCGAAGCGTCCTGACTCTTCGGAGCCTGCGTCGGGCGAGCCTGCTCGGCCTGGCGTTCCGGGCTGCCATAGCGCTGCTGGGGCGGGGTGTGTTCGATGAGCTTGCGTACCGCCGCGTCACGCTCAGTGCGCACCTGCTGCAGCTCGGTGTGCGCGTCGGTCAGCTCCTGGCCGCGCTGGGCGAGCTGGTCGGCGACCGACTTGTGCTCGCGCCGTGCGTCGAGAACCTTCTCACCGAGCTGGGTGAGCTTGACCTGCAACTGATCCCGCTCCAGGTCACGCTCCGCGGCGAGGTCCCGGAGCTGCTGCTCCAGCTTGGCGATTCGAGCGTTCGCGGCCTGATCCTGCGGCGGCATCGGATTCGACCAGTACTGGTGCAACCCCGTGACGCTCGGCGCGGCCGGTCGCTGCAGCGCCTTACGCGCGGACCGGTTTTCGCGCCGCTGTTCCAGCCCTTCCTGGACTCGCGAAACCCGTTCGGCCAGGCGTGCTTTCAATGCCGTCATGCCGTAGGGCTTCGGCCCCCACACCGGCCGCTGCTTGACGTTCGGGTTATCGGCGTAATGCGCGCTGACCAGCGCCATCACCGCGTGGCCGCGCTCCTCACGGGTCAGATGCCCGGCCGAGTGGATCTGCAAGGCCAGATTGTGACGCTGCTGGGCATGAGCCCACTGCGCATGCGCATACTGCTCCGGAGTACCCGGCTCCGACCGGTGCAGATCCAGACTCATCGCACGATGGTTGGCGATCATCTGCACGACCGACGCACGCTGGAACCGCCGCTCACTGGCGAGCAGCAGCTCATGAGCACGCATCGCATCACGCAGCTCCCGCATCGCCTCCTTGCGGACCTTGCGCGGCACCCGGGTTTTGCCGGGGTTCTGGCGGCGCCACGCACCGATCGCCACGGTCGCGGCCTGGCCCAAAGTCCGCATCTCGCGGGTGATCTGGTCCACTTCGTTCTCAGGCATTACTGGATTCCTCCCTTTTCGATGGCCCGCCGGATCTGGCGGAGACTGCGGCGACTGCGGATCGCTTCCTCGATGGCCCAGCAGCGGGCCACGAACACCGGGACCGGGGTCACGGCGACGAACGGGTTGACGAAGGCGGCGCAGTCGTCCCACGGCGCACCCTGGGCACGCAGATCGCGGATGAAGCCACCGAGGGCGGACGGATCGATCCACTGATCGATGTCCAGACCCAACTCCTCGAACATCGCCCGGTCGTCGGGATCCAGATCGGCCGGATCAATACCGGCCATATCGGGGTCACGCGATGCCGCATCGGCGTATTTCGGGAACAGGAACATCACCCTCACCCCGCCTCGGCGGTGCGGCGCATCGGTGTGGTGATGGCGTGAGCGCCCTTGCCGATGTGGCTGTAGACCGCGACGGCGGCGATCGCGATCCAGCGCGCGCCGGTAGCGATCGCGCGACCGAGCAGCACGACCGAATCGCTCGGGCCGGGGCGACCGGCGGCGGTCCACCAGCCGAATCCCGCCCAACCGATCCCGTAGGCGATCAGGGGACCGGTCAGCGGCACGTCGACCGGGCCGAGGATCAGGAAACCGACCGTGGCGGTCCCGACGATGCCCGGCGCCCAGATCCGCGCCCGGTCACGCAGCGAATTCGCGTGTTCGACAGTGGGTTTCACCCACGCCTCGGCGCGGCCACCGTTCGGGATGAGCGGTGCTGGCATCGCGGCGATGGCCTTGGCGATGCCTTTGTCGTTGTCGAGTTCGGCGTCGTAGGCGGCCAGCACCCACTCGTCGGACCGGTTCTCGTTCGGGTCGATGCTCATGGTCATGCGCCTTTCGGGAGAGCAGCCGTCTGCACGGCCGGGGAAGGAGTGGAAGCAGCCAGACCCGGAAGCGGGCGGATGGCTGAGGTGTCGAGTGCGGAGATGTGGCCGAACCGGGCGACGCCGCCGCGGACGTGCACGATGTCGCCGGGGCCGAAATCGGCCATCACGGCCGGGCTGGCGAGGAAGGAATCCTCGGGCTGCACGTTGCCCTCGTCGCCCAATTTGCCGCCGCCGACGATCTTTCGGCTGATCGCGGACTTGCGGCGGGTGCCCATCTTCTCGGCCAACTGACCTGCGGAGTTCGAACGCATCGCGAAAATGCCGCCCGAGCAGCTATCCACCAAGCGGTGGCGCTGATCGTCGTTGGCGCCCAACCCCATCCAGGACTGGGAGAACCAACCCGAACCGATACCGGCCGACCGGAGCAGTTCCACGATCCGGGCCGCGCCGGAATCGCCGCACACCTGGGCGAATTCGTCCACGAACAACTGGATGCAGCGGCCATGATCAGTGCCCGCGAGCATGGTCAGCATCGCCACCAGCGCACCGAACTGCGCTTGCGCCAGAAGCGGGCTGGTGATGCCTTCCAGGCAGCAATACACAACGTCGTAGTCGGTCAACTGGGCCGACCCGTCGAAGGCCTCGCCCAGCTCACGGGCCAGATTCGCCATCGCTGTGCGCTCGCTGGCGAGGATCGGGTTCTTCTCGTTCGAGGTCACCGCAGTGATCGCTGCCAGCTCATCGGGATACCCGGCCCAGCGCCGCAACAGCACCTTCGGGTCCATGCGGTCCAGGTACTCGCCGAAGTTGGTCGGCGGATCTTCCCCGGCCTCCTTCTTCTCAGCCGGATTCGGGGCGTCGATCACCAAATGCAGGACGGCCTTCCGCATTTGGAGGTAGTAGGCCTCGGCCGCGTCCATGCTGTCGGTGGTCATGCCCGCACCGATCAGACCCTCGATACGAGTGGTCAGCAGACGCGCGATGTCCTCGGGCTCGACATCGCCGCAGTCGAACAGCGACAGCTTGACGGCGTCGGGCCAGGTCACGATCCGCTCGGCCGGAATACCCAGCTGCTGCGCGGCTTCGCGGATGATCTCAGCGTTGCGGCGAGCGTCGTTGGCGCCCTTGATATCGAAGATGATCGTCAACGGTCGGCCCGGCCGATCCGCACGCCACCACTGCCGATGCCGACGCCACGCGGTCGCCCAGAACGCGATCACCGACCGGTTCAAGAACGTGGTCTTACCGGAGCCCGGGTTGCCGACACCGACGAAATGCTCACGCATCGCCAACCACGTCACGGTGAACAGCGACTCGTAGCGGCCGCTCATGCGACCGACGACCGAGCGGGCCGGGGTCGTGCTGGACACGCTCGCCGCCCGGCCGATCACCGGCTGCGGAGACGCCGAACCCGACACCAGCGGAAGCGCGGTCGCGGACATGCGCGTGGCCGCCGCCATCTCCCGCCGCCGCCGCGCCCACATCGCCCGCTCAGTCCGAGCGGGGGACTTGAACCCGCGTGTTTCGCGCTGATCGGTGTGACGGGCCAGCAGATACGACGCTGCCGCCCACCCGGCCGGCACCGTCGCGATCGCCGCCGTCGCCGCACCCTGCACCGGCATACCTGCGGTGATCTCCGCGATCGCCTGGCTGATGTCATCACGCGGGCCCGACCAGCCATCGATGAACAGCGACGCACCCGGCAACGCGCACGCCCCGAACATCATGTTGCGCAACCGGATCGGCGTCCAAGTCCACAACCACGACGCCGTCAACGCGCCCGCGGTAACCGCCGCGACCGAGCCGCCCAGCACCCCGGCCACGCTCAACGCGTCCAGCACGCCATCGGTACTGAAATCGGGCAAGTGCAGCCCGTCCAGATGGGCCAGCGGGCCGGTGTGCGCACCTGGAATCGGCGGAGCGTGCGGAGTGATATCCGGAACGACATGACCATCGGCCGGGGCCTGCTCATGCACCGGCACCTGCACCGATGCCGTCGACGGCACCGCGCATTCCTTCCGGAAGTCGATCGCCAGGCAATCCGGCGGCGGGCTCTGCAAGTTGAATTCGTTCATGCCGCACCTCCAGCAGCGGAAAGACCAGGCGCGGTGTCCTCGTCCTCGTCGGTCTTCTTCGGATTAAGCAGCGCATCCAACGGCCGGACCACGAACCCCGGATCGGTGGTCTTGATCCGGAGTTCGGCCTGGGCTGTTGACTGCACACGCGCGGCGACCTCGGTGGTGGAGCAGTAGTAGATGAGGTCATGCGCGTCAGCGTTTTTCGCCGCCGTGTACGCGGCCACGACGGTCTTGTGCAGGTCGGCGGAGCCCTTGCGGGTCAGTTCCACCTCGATCGCGTGCAGCCGTCCGAAGTCATCGGTCCAGTGCCCGTCATGCAGGTGCGGGCGCTCACCGCCGAACACCACCGGCCGGTGCGCCGAGCTGCGACGCAGCACCCGCTCACTGATCCAGGTGTCCTGGACGCCAGGCTCGTTGCCCGCCAGCGCCAGCCGCACTCGTGCGGTCAACATCAGATGGTTGGCGTCCTTCGGACCCGGAATCCATGTGTCGCAGTGGAATCCGAGCAATGACGTCGCCACTGTCGCGGTCGGCACTACCCACTGCGACCCTGGCACAGGGCGCATCACCTCCTGAGCCACCAGTCCGGCCTCACGCCACCGCGACACCACCCGATAGGCGTTGGTCTCGCTGCTGCCCAGCAGATCCGCCAAAACGTTCATCGGCACGCCACGCATCTCCGCCACCCACTGAATCGCCCACATATCCCGGGGTCCCATACGCGTGCTCATCGGGTGAACCCCTCCCATACGCCGTGGTCGATGCGCGGGGCCGTGATCGTCAGCTCAGTGACGTTGCCCGCCAACACCTTCAGATCAGGACGCTTCGGCCCGGTCGTCGGCGTAGCAGTGCGGCGAGGGCTCGCCGCCGACCCGTGCCGGGCCCGCTGCGCGCCATAACGCTCGATCGCCGGTGCTGTCGCCAACCGCTCCATGTCCGGGTCGTAGACATGCATCGACTCGCGATCCAGCAAGTCATCGACCTGGCGGCTCATCGCGGTGAGCTCCGCACGCAGACGCGCGATCTCGAGATCCTTCTTGCGAGTGAAGATGCTCATCGGTCGAACCCTCCTTCCCATGGCGCGGCGATCGGCTCACGCTCGATTTCGGCAATCTCGGCTTCCGAGAGGTATTGCTGCGGAACCGGTTTCAGCGGCTGACCAGAACCGAGCCACTGACCAACCCGCCGATTTGGAGTCTCGACGCGCTGCTCCGGAATTTGGACGCGAAGCACACGCGCGGTGTGCCCTGACTTTCTGGCGGCGTCGGCCAGATGCGGCATCTGCGTGATCGGCACGAACACAGTCCGCGTCGGCGGTTCCTGCTGTGATTGCTGCTGTTCCGGCACGGGCGGCCGGACGCTTCGACGGCGGCTCATCGGCTGAATCCGTCCCAGCCGCCCCACACCGGCTCATCGGCGATGGCCAGCGCCACAAACGGCGAACGCTCCAATGCGCCAGGCGCTTCGCGCTGCTCGGTGAGAGCCGAAGACAGATCTTCGGGGATCTGCGCGTAGGCTCGAACCGCCTCGATCGCCTCGTCCGGGGTGGGCAACTCGCCGGGCTCGTTGCCGAGATCGAGGCTCATGACGTCCTCGCCGACCGAATCGACACCGTCATAGACCTGAGCGAAGTAGGTTCCCAAGCCGCGGTCCCAACCGATATAGACCTCGCGATCGGGAACGCTGTCGTCGATAGAGGCCAGACGGATGCGGTTGTTCATGGTCGTAACTCCTTGAATGTCGCCCGCCTCGGGCGTGGTGATGTCGGTCCATCCCGGACCCGGATCCCCGACCTGCTCGAGCTCGGCGCGATCCACGCCGTGGCGCTCTGCCACGCGCAGCTGGCGCTCATGAGTCGCCTTCTCCAAAGCGGCCAGCTGCGCGGGCGTCGCCTGCCGCTTCCCGGCGGCAAGATTGATGTCGTACAGGTGCGCTACCTGCTCACGGCCGTAGCGGCGGAACGGGATCTTGCCCGCGATGTCCTGGCCGTTGCGGCGCAAACCCTGCGCCTCGAGCTGGCGCCGCGTCCGCAAATGCGACGGCGCCATACGCCAGTCGTAAACCGGGATTCCGCCCTCAACACGCCGTGTGTCATCAGCTGGAGCGCTCATCGCTGCCACCCCGCCGGAGTCTGAACCGACTGCGCCGGAACACGATTCACGTGCAGGCAGTCAGTACGCGCAGCCTCATCGGCGCGGCAGATGTTCGGCGACGGCTTGTAGGACTGCTGGTCGATCCATGCCGCACCGCAACCGGCCAATCCGACCAACAGGCCCAACATCAGCAGGGCGAGCTGCACTTGAGTCGGCAGCATCCGGAACGCCGAGCCGAGACCACGTGCGACCGCTGCGTCGGTCCGCGCTACAGCGCCGATCATCGCCTGATTCCCTGCCGACGTCTGAACAGTCCAACCGGGCGGAACAACCACCACATCACAGCCGTCAGGAAGATGAGCTGAAGAGCGGCATCCCAGCTTGTGACCAGGGAGAACGTGGCAAGAACCACGATTAGAAGCATCAAAAGAAGTCGCATCGAATCCCCTCCCGGAGAGATCGGCATCACATTTGAACTGTCCAAAAGGTAGCATCTGAACAGTTCAGATGTCGAGCGTTTCATCAGGACTTCTTGAGGAAATATGCAGCTACTTCGCTCTTCAATTCGTAGGATGTCCTGCGTTGCTGATACCGTCTACCTGCTGAAACGACAATCAGACAGGGACCAGAGACATGGCTGAACAGATCAGTGGAGACGCTCGATCGGCTCAGATCGCACGCGAGATCCGCAACGACATCGAGGCGGGCAGGCTTCGGCCGGGCGATCGGCTGCCTGCAACCAGAGCGCTCGCGGAGCAGTGGAGCGTCGGCCTCGGGACCGTGAACACAGCCATGGAGCAGCTGGTCCGTGAGGGCCTGGTCATCAGCCGTCCGCGATCGGGCCGTGTCGTTGCAGACCGGCCGGAGCTTGCAGCCGTGAAGTCGACACCTGTACGGCCGCGCGTCGTGTACGTCGGTGGCTATGCGGGCTCAGGGAAAACCGAGACCGGCCGCATTCTTGCCCGTCAGACGGGATGGGCAATGCTCGACAAGGACACGCTGACCCGGTCGGTTGTCGATACGGCGCTGGTGCAGCTGGGATCGACCATTGCCGACCGTGAATCGTCCATCTACCTGGACTTCGTTCGACCAGCTGAGTATCAGTGCCTCGAAGCGGCTGTACTCGAGAACATCTCGTGCGGGGTCAGCGTGATCGCAACAGCGCCGTACCTCAAGGAATTTCGAGAGGCGGCGTGGTTCGAGCGCACCGCGGCGACGCTGGCCGGGCTCGGTGCGGACATGTCGGTGATCTGGATCCGCTGCTCTGCCGCGTCGATGCGGTCCTATATCGAGCGGCGCGGAGCTGCTCGGGACACCTGGAAACTCACGAACTGGGACCAGTACATCGACGGAATCGATGTAACCTTCGAACCGCCCTGGCCACACACCGTGATCAGCAACAATCCAGCCGACGAGCCAATCCAGGCCCAGGTGAAGGTGTTCCTCGAGGAGCTGGAGTCGACGCGATGAGCGCCAACGAAGTGGCGGTGATCCTCTACGGTCCGCCGGCGGCAGGCAAGGACACGATCACTGCCGCACTCACCGAGCTCGATCCGCGGTTCCGTCTCTACCGACGATTGAAGGTCGGCCCCGGCCGCACTACCGGATATCGAATAGGTTCACCCGGCGATCTCGCGGAGCTGGCCTCCTCTGGTGCGGTCATCTACTCCAACCGCCGGTATGACTCGACATATGTCATCGACCGGCCAGAACTGGCCAAGATGCTTGGTGCGGGCGATATCCCGGTGCTGCACGTCGGCCAACCCGAAGCCGTAGACGCCCTGCTGAGCGTGGAACCGGCGATCCGATGGGCAGTCATCGAACTATGGTGTCCGCGTGATGTGGCCGCAGCTCGGATCGAAGCTCGAGCCACTGGCGATACTGCGGATCGGCTGACCGCCTGGGATGCCACACCGCACCTGACTGCGACGGATCTTCGGATCGACACGTCAACAGTCGCCGCAGGCGGTGCGGCGCAACGAATCGTGAATGCGGTACAGCCGCCGACATGCACTGTCGTGGTTCCCGCTCTCCATCTCGTACACGAGGATGGCTCCCTTGACCTGGCCGCCACGCGTCGCCATGCCGAAGCCGCCGGATCCGGCTGGATCGACTTCTTCCTGCTCAACGGCTCTACAACCTCGGGTCGCGAACTGAGCGACGATGACCGAGCCGCAGTGCTTGATGCGTGGCTGTCCACGGTGGAGCCGAATCGACTACTCGCATGTTCATGGTCGCCTGGTGACCTTCGAGCGGCGGCCGATCGTCATGTGACACCGATGGCCGTGATGGAAGCCTCGGACCGCGCCGCCGCCGAGCGCTTCCTGCGGGAGCTGCCCGCGGAAAGCACCATCTATAGCCACCCTGCCTTGTTCGGCGGGCAGACCTTCACGCCAGAGTTGGCGATGTGGGCACAAGCCGCCGGCCTTCTTCCGCTCGGTGGCAAGCTCGCCAAGATCTCGCTCGAAGAGATATCCGAGATCCATCGCGTAGCAACGGAATTCGCCGTGTGGGACGGGTCGTCACGGCATATCCAAGAATCTCTTGCAGCAGGTGCTGCCGGGGTAGTAGCCACCCCTGTGGCCGCTCTGCTGCACGATCTACCCTCACGAAGCATCGTCGCCTTCCAGTCGGCTGTCGATGCCGTGCAACTTGAGCTGGACCGGCTTCCAGACCGACCGGCTAAACGAGCGTGGCTCCTCGAACGAATCCGCAAAGCGCTCGTGTAACTGCATTGTCGGTGCCCGGGTGGCTACTGCGGCCATGTCGGCTCACGGTAGCCACGATTTTCGTAGGAGCACGAGATTCATGCAGTAATACTAATATGCGCATAATCATATATATCCTTCATATGGTTCGGGTTGCCTAGTGCATCAATCTCGGCTTTTACGGATATCCGGGAGCAGGGGGCGAGCCCCCGAACCCCCGGATATCTGAAATGGTTCGGCGTGCCTACTGCATCAAACATGATCTTCGGGGTTAGGTGTCCGCATGGCACCTCGGCAGACCCTGATGACGGACGGGCAATGGGCGATCGATGTCCTGCTGCCGCATCGTCCGCACGCGACGAACCGCCTGAGGGATGGCCAGTATCGAATGTCGCGCGAGGATGCGCTCGAGATGCGCTACATCGAACATTCCCCGTACGCGTTGATCGGCGCGCTGGTGGTCGACGTCGACCACCCGGACACCGCCCTTCGTGCGTTCGAGCGCCCCAAGGGGCACCCTGATCCGAACTGGGTAGCTCAATCGCCTTCTGGGCGCGGGCACATTGGCTGGTGGCTGAAAGCCCCTGTGTGCCGTACGGATTCGGCACGCCTGGCGCCGCTAAGGTTCGCTCAGCGCATCGAAGCCGGGTTGCGTATCGAGGTCGGCGGCGATCCGGCCTACGCAGGCAGGCTGACGAAGAATCCGATCCACGATGCGTGGGAAACGATCTACGGGCCCGCTGAGGCCTATGACTTGGCGGCCCTGGTCACGCCGTCGACTCCTCGGCAGATGCCGCGCAAGCCTGAGCGGGCGTCGGGCCTCGGTCGGAATGTCACGATGTTCGATTCGGCCCGTAAGTGGGCGTACCCGATGTGGTGGCATCACCGGAATGGCACTCAAGGCGATTGGGAGCACCTGGTGCTCGACTACTGCCGCCATGAGGTCAACGAACTGTTCGGCTACCCACTGCCGTTTTCGGAAGTCCTTGCCACATCAACGTCCATCAGTCGCTGGATCTGGCGCAATTTCAGCGAGGAGGGGTTCCGGGAGAAGCAGTCCATCCGTGGGAAGATCATGACCGAGAAGCGCCAAGCCGCGATCGTCGCCACGAACAAGAAGCGTGCTATCGACCGGGCGACGGTCCTCGCCGCACTGGAGGAATGATGGCAGCCGAACATCGGAAGCGCCGTACCAAGACCGCACGGGAGATGGCGGAGCAACTCGGCGTCAGCGAGCGATCGATCCGGAACATCGTGGCGGAACCGCGGGACGACTACGAAGCTCGCGCGAGGGCCAAACAGCAGCGGGCTCGCGAGCTGCGCGCCAGTGGCGCCAGCTACCGGCAGATCGCTGACGAGTTGGGTGTCTCCATCGGATCGGTATCGACATTGCTGCACAGGACGTCGGCGGCGATGTCTGAGGCAAGCTGAGCTACCAAACTTCTTTCCCTACTCGGCGAAGACATCGCTGCTGTTCAAGCCGTTGTCGTTGTTTTCCGCGCGATTACTACCAGAATCCCTATCCCGCTCGCAGCGCAGTCTGCACGGTCGCCCAGCAGTTGAGCGACGCGGCGTTCAGCAGCCGGTTGTGCGGGTCCTCGGCCAGCCGGTAACAGACGCCGTCCGGCCGCCGCGACGCACCGCCTACCTCGGCCAGCAGGACCACACCCGCGGCGTGGTCCCACGGGAAAGTGCGCTGGTACAGGACGAAATCGAGGGTACCGTCAGCCAACCGTGTGTAGTTCACACCCGCGCACAGCGTGCCCGGTCCCAGCTCGGCGAACCGGTCGGCCACCGCCGCCAGCCGCGCGCGGCCGTGTGGGTCCAAGCGGCGGGTTGGGGCAGCGCCCCGCAGTCTGTCCACCTCGGCCGGCGGCGGCGCGCGGTGGATCCGGGTGCCGTCCCGGAACGCCCCCGCACCCTGTTCAGCGACGTACGCCTGCCCAGTAGCGGGCACCACAATCCATCCGGCGACCGGCTCACCAGCACGTACCAACGCCACCATCACCGCGTACTCGGGCCGCCCGGCCACGAAATTTGCTGTGCCGTCGATTGGATCCACCACCCAGCACACCTCGGCCGCCTCCAGCGCAGAGAGCAGGCCCGGATCGTCGGTCACAGCCTCCTCCCCGACCACCGGAACATCCAGGATCTCCCGCAGGCCTTGCGTGATAAGTCGCTCCGCCTCCCGATCGGCCACAGTGACCAGATCACTCGGTGCCTTCTCCGCCACCTCGCCTACAGCCAAATTGCCGAATCGAGGTCGGATCTCGGCTGCTGCGACGTCGCCCAACAGCCGTGTCACCTCATCGATCACGCCCGCGAGACTAGCAACGAATACAGCGGCTGAACCGGAGTAAAAGAGTATGGGCCGCAACCGGTACTTTTCGCGCCGATGTTCCTCGACCCCTGGTGTCGCACTGCATCATCGGCATGCTGAAGGGGCGTAATTCGGGCCGTTTCCTGGCCCCCGATAAGTGGGTCAACTCGGGTCTCAGGAGTGCAGTCCGGGGACGGCCCCGGGCTCTGCTGGGCTAGCGGGAAGAAGTGCGTCAGCAGGAGCAGCCGAACCAGCTGGTAGGGCACCTGCTTGATTCAATGCGGCGGCGATGATCGATCCGAAGTGCTTGTGTTTCTCGTCTTCTGGCAGCTGGACTGCGAGTCGTTCCGCCATGAGCATGTAGCTATGAACGAGAGGTTGCTGAAAATAGAACTGCATTTGCGCTTGCGCGTCACGCTGAACGCGGATGAAGGTCTGCGCAATGAACGTTCCCGCGGCGGTTCCTGTCGCAGCGATGATTGTCGCTGAGTATTTGGTAGAGGGCTCTTTCGCGAACCACGCAATTATGAGGCCGACACCCATCATTACGAGTCCCGATGCCATTGCGGCCAGACTTGCCCGATGCGACGATGCCCCGTGACGTCGTGCGATCACGTCGTAGGCGTCCATCTGCTTCTTGTTGAGTCGCATCAACCCGATGAGGTCGTCGGGCCCGCTGACGTCATCGGACGCCTCATCGGCAGCGACTCGGGCGTCGGATTCCTCCAGAAATCCACGGCGAAGCTCCCATGCGGTCCAGAGAAGAGTCGCGACGAGCAATGAAAAGACCGACAGTGTGAACAGCAGTATCGACAGAGGCATCGGATCGCCTCCGCCGCCTCCGATGTTGATTTGCCAACCGAAGGCATAGACCGCTAGCGCGCTGCACCCGAAAACGGTTCCTAGCGTTCCAAGCCGTACGGCCCAGCTACGAAGACTTTCTGACGACCGCTCCCAGTCCTCATAGACTTTCAGCGCGTGCACGATCCTGCGGTTCGGATCATCGCGACGAAACCAGGACGAGGGAGGACGTGGGGGCCGCAGGCGCATGCCTTCAGGCACTAGATCCTTTTCATCGCGCCCCAGATCCCCCACCACATCTGAAGGTTAGTGCCTGTACGTAGGCCTCCATGCACCTTTGAGCCACAGACTCACACCTCTATCTCGTAACCATGGGTTGGAGACGCATACCAGCGATGCCTCTGGCTGCCGAAGAGCTCGCGGGTCGCCCAGTCTCGAAAGCTTGTCTCGAAACGCCTATCGCACTGACCAACTCGGACTGCGATGGCTCATGGGCGTGATGTCGATGGAGTACTCGACTCCGATCGGCGGGCCGACCGGGGTCGAGTAGTAATCGTCGAATCCAACGAAGTTCGCGACGACAACAACTACGACGGTGGTGGTAGGTAAAACTCCTGCTTTCCAAGCAGTTTCGAGCTTGAAGCTGCTTGGGAAGCAGGAGTTCTACCATTGAACTACATCGGCAAGGTGGTTTGAGGGTGCGTAGGGTCCTGAGCATGCGTAATCGCCTGTCTGCCCATGGGTTCGCGGTGGCCTGGCGGTGGGCCGTGGGGTTCGCGGCCGCGGGTACCGGGCTGCTCTTCGCCGCGGTCATAGGTCCGTTGCTGGTTGCGCCGGCGAGTGTGGGCGCGTACGCGTTGGTCGTCGTGACGGTGGTGGCGACCACAGCGCTTGCGAGCTGGGGGTGGGACAGGGTCACCGGTTCGCGGCCGGGGCATCGGCGTCTCCCTCTGCCGGATCGCCCCCAGCGGTAGCGGTTTCGCGGGCCCGACGACCGGAGACCATTCTCTTCACCCAACTGGTTCCCACCACGCTGCCACCCGCGGCGGCCGCGCTCCATACCGGTGATACGCCCAAGACGTGCATGGCCACGGTGGTACCCGCGCCTACCAGGACTACTGCGGCGATCACGGCGAAAAGCAGCGAGATCGTCCGGATCAGGACATCGGTATTGCCGGTGATCCAGACCATTTGTCGCTCGTAGAGGTCAAACCCGTTCTGGGGTGCGGTGTCTGCGCGCAGGCTCTTCGGTGCTGGGCTGGCTCGTTTCCGTTTCCGATCGGATGCTGCTGCAGGATCCGATCGCGAGGCCGGAGGGGTCGGCCGCCGTGCGGTGTCGTCGGGGCTGATCCTCGCCTGAGAGTTGGGACTGGGCGTCGGTTCTGGGGTCCGCCAACCGTGGTCCGTTCTCGGCTCGGTGATGGTGGGGTCGAGCGGGTCGGCCGCTGGGGCGAAGGGATCGGGCGGCAGCGGCAGTTGGTTCACACTGTCCTCCGACCCGCAGCCTCGGGGCTGGCGTCTTTCCCTCGCGGCTGGCGTTGTTCGGCCCATTCGATGATCGCGGCGTCCTCGGGGAGGGTGATCTTGTTTTCGGAGTGCAGCTGGGCGAGTTTCGTGCGGTAGCGCAGGAGCTGTGAGCGGATCGAGGCGGGGTTGAGTCCCAGTCTTTTGGCGGCCTCGGTGAGAGTGACACCTGCATAGACGCGGAGCAGCAGAGCGGCGCGCAGGTCCTCGGGAGCTTCGAGGAGCAGGTGACGGGCGAGGTCGATGCCGTCGACTTCGTCGAAGCCAGGGCTGTCGCTCTGCAGGAGGTGGAGAAGTTCGGTTGGGTCTTCCCGTAGTTCGGCGATCCGCCGGTCCTGCGCGCGGATCACGTCGCCGATCCGGTTACGGCAGGCGCCGAGGAAGTAGGTGCTGATCGTGGTGCCGCGGCGCGCGTCGTAGTTGCCGGCATCGAGTCCGCGCAGGAACGTCGGCAGAGCGCGCAGGAACGTCTCGATCGCGATGTCCTCCCGGAGGTAGTGGTCGGCTTGAGCAAGCCCGAGCACCTGCTCGGGGAGCCAGCCGTAACGGGACAGGGTGTCGGCCCTTCCGTCGGCGAGCCACGCGGTCATGGTGCGGACCGCCGGGTGGTAAAGCTGTACGACGAGTTCCTGTCCGGCGGGAGTCAGTTTCCCCGCCCGCAAATATTTCGGCATTACCGTCCAATCAGAGAGAAGCCATACGGATAGCCATCCACCGGTCATACGGCTCTGTGCCCGCAGAGTGTTGCAGCGCGATCTGCGTCGAAGATTCTCTTGACAGATTCCGCGCCGGCAGGCCAGATTCGGCGCAAGTAGCGCAGCGCGATGAACACCCGTCGGCCGACTGGAATAGCTCTGCCCACTGGTTGCCTGATAACTACGGTTATCGGGCAACTTCACCTAGGATCGCGAGAAGCGAGCTGCGCGACGCCTTCCGGCACGCAGCATTCAATTCCTGGTTATCGGGCAACTTCGAGGACGGCGATGACGACCGACATGATCGAGACCTCCAGTGAGCCGGAGGCGTACCTACCGCTGCTGGCGCACATCGAGGACTTCCTCACCGATATGGCCAACGCCAACCGGCCGGCCAACACCCTGCGCGCCTACCGCGGAGACCTGCTCGCCTTCGCCGAGCACTACGACGGCGACCTCGCCGCGCTGAACGTGTCACCGGTGCGGGCGTTCCTAACCAGCATCGCCGGGCTGTCCCCGGCCACCCGCAAACGCAAACGCGCCGCGCTGGCCGCGTTCTGCCGCTGGGCCGTACGTCACGACCGGCTCGCCGCCAACCCGATGGACAAGGTGGACACCGTTTTCGTGCCGAAGACCCTGCCGCGGCCGGTACCGGCGGCCAACGTGCGAAAGGTTCTCGACGCGATCTGTTCCCGCCGGCCCCGCAAGGACGTGCCAGTCGACGTGCTGCGGGATCGGGTGCTGTTCGAGACCGCCTACCAGTGCGGCACCCGCGCCTCCGAGGCGTGCGGGCTGTACGTCGAGGACTTCGACCTCACCCTCGATGACGAGCATGTGCGGGTACACGGCAAGGGCGGCACCGTGCGCACCGTGCTGCTCGACGACCGCGGCTATGTCATCCTGGTGCGGCTCTACCTCGCCCGCACTGGCCACACCGCCGGCCCCATGTTCCGCGCCAGCATCAACGGCCGCGGCGGCCCGCTCTCCTACTCCGCCGCCCACCACCGGTGGCAGAAGTACTGCGCCGCAGTTGGAGTCGACATCGAAATCCACCAGCTGCGCCACTCCCACGCCACCGAACTGATCAACGCTGGCGTCTCCATCGAGGTCGTGCGCAAACGCCTTGGCCACGCCTCCACCGAGACCACCCAGATCTACACTCTGCTCGCCGACCAGGTCGCCGATACCGAAATCCGCGCAGCCCGCCGGCGCCGCGACGGGCGTTGAGTCTCCAGGTCCGCGTGGCCCAAATTCGCGGCGGCCAGGTCCACACTGAGGAAGTCCGCACTATCGGCGGAGCTGGACCCCCACCGGCGTCACCAAACCCGTCCCTGCCTTCATCGCCGCCTGAAGTCCCCAATTCGCCGCCGGGCCTCCTCACGCCCCGGACCGCGCCCGGACTACGCCTGACCGCCCGACGAGCTGCGTACCACCCCGCATCGTCGGCGCCCCTATCGGTGTCGGTGGTGAGGTCTAGCCTGTCCCGCAGCGATGCGACCGGGTCCCTCCTGATCGCCGCAAGCAACCGAAGGAAGCAAACAAATGGCGATTGACGAATATCGCGCCAAGCTCATCAACTCGGAGCACGAAGAGGGCAACGTCAAGGTCAACACAATCACCGGCGCCGAACTCGATCAGTCCTTCGTCGGCAAGTTCTGGGGCCGCAACGAGGGCAGCTATAACCGGATGGGCAAGTTCCTCGAGCTCGTCCCGGTAGTCACAGATCCCGATGGGCTCTGGCTCGCCACTGTGCGATGGGGTCAGACACCCGACAAGGCCGCCGAGACTGAGCGAGTCAAGATTCCGTTCAGCATGGCACTGGATATCGTAGAACTCACCGAGGGCTAATCACCTATATCCGAACGCCCTACGTGTAGGTGTAGGAGCGTAAGCCGAAGATGCCTCAGGGCCCGTGCGGGCACCTGAGGCATCTTCTTTTGCGTGGCGCGTCCGCAGGAACAGACGCTGCCCGGTTCCCAGTTGCTCGGCCGTCTCAAGGCGATCATCTGGGGACTTCGCACCGAACCAGAAAGCTACCGACGAGTAGCTTTGGTGGGTGTAGCTACACACTAAGCCACAGGCCCACCTGATTTCCTCTTAAGGTCACCGCCCCTGGGCAGTTGAACGATCTGGACAGTGCAGCCGCGCGAAACGATATGGTCGCGCCGTTTTCCGTTGCGTCTCTGCGCGCGGGGTGGTTTGCGCGGTGGACAGGTGTTGAGCACGGGTTGGACGTATTCGCCGTCCATCGGTTCTTCACTGGACGTTCGTTGGTCACGAGGTCGGAATCCGTTGGTCTACCAGGTCTTTCGATTATCTGCCCGAAAGATAAGACGTGTCCGGTTTCTGCATTTGTAATCGTCCCGTGACAGTGCAGAATGATCACCTGCTGGGCCCGTGCGGATCGCGGGGCCAGTCCCTCCACGACTCGAGCAGGAACTCGGGTCCGGGGGTGTCGTGACTTGGCACGAAGTCTCGGCCGTCTCAACCGAAGTGGTAGCCCGGGGTGCAGGCAGTCTGCTCGCCGGTCGAGGTTCTGCGCGTACACGGTGTGCTGTCGGGCGGAGTACCTGCCCTTGGGCTACCCCTAGCAGGAAGCGCAGATCATCTTGTTCCTCCAGTCGTTGCAGCGGCAACGTCGTACCGCGCAATCCGGTGAGCTTCAACCGGTTCCGGCCGCACCACTACCCGATAGTGGCGTCCTGGACATTCCGCCATCGACGCCGGTGGTGTCGTGGCCCGCGGCGTTTCTGGCCTCGGTCGTGGTGGTGGCCAGCTTCAGCTACCACTACATGCTGATCACGCATGGTGTCGACCCGATGCGAGCTGTCCAGTACCTGATGGCGATCGTGATCCCGGTGACCGCGATCGTACTGCCGTCGAGCGCTGTCGGTGCCGCAACCCGCGCCGTATTCCGGTTCCTCAGTGCAGGATTCGGGAATCTGGGTGGTGGAGCGCGGTGATCGCTCCGGCGTCCTTCGAGCAGCCCGGCAGCGAGGAGTCGACCGAGGACTCCGCCGCCGCGTATATGGCGATGCTGCGCCGGGTGCATGAGCTATCGGGGTTCACCGCCGGCCAGATCTCCGCCTTCTCCGGGCTGCCGCGCTCCACGGCATATCGGTTCATCGATCCCAAGAACAACACCCTGCCCAAGCACCGCAGCCAGGTCGAAGCTTTCCTGCAGGCTTGTCGGCTGCCTCCACAGTCCGTCGTGCGCATGCTGAACCTGTGGGACGAGGTCAGCGGAAACCCGCCTCAGCAACCGCCGCATCCAGATCTCGACAACGATCCGGATCGCCGCCACCGAAAGCACGCCAAACGGCTGGTCGTGAGCTCGGAATCCTCTGAGGGGGAACATTCCTGGCTCACCTGGCAGGAAGACCCCGAGCAGTGGCGCCAGGACAACACACCGCAGTTCCCCTGCGTGGATCCCCCACCGTTCCCGCCTCCCCACGACCCGGCCGAACGCGCACACCCGATCGGCGAACACTGCCACACCTGCTCAGCCCTCGGGCGCTGCCACGGTGAGATCCCGCAGCCCCGGCGCGTCGTCACTGTCGTTCAGGCGATCATGACCCGTGCGTTCCCTCTGGCGATGCTGACCATCGCCCTGTACCCCATGGCTGGGGCGGTGTGGTTCGGACACCGCTTCACCGGCGAATTCTCCGGAGTCCTAGCGCTGGTCTTCGTGATGTGCCTGCTGTTCAGCACCGCGAGCTGGGTCCACAAACCATCCTGGTCTCAGCTACTCACCCCGATCCGGCTCACCACCGCCACCATCGCCGGCGTCGGCACCGGAGCACTCGCGTGGTTCGCGGTCTCGATCCCACTCGTCGGGGCCCTCACCGGGATCGTCGTATTCACCGCCGCGCCAGCATGGATCAACATGACCAGGCTGACCGGAATCGCCACCAGCACCCGCGGCGTATTCACCCTCATCACCGCAACCTGGTGCGGAACCATCCTCGGCTACGCCGCGTCCCTGGCCGACTTCCCCACCCTCGGCGCCGTCCTCGTCGGCGTCATGGGAACCGCCATGGCCGTGATGCTGCTGTCCAACAACATCTTCGACGAAACCGGAAGCGGAACGCGACAAACGAACCAGACAGCGTGAAACCAAGATCGCCGTCGATGGTCCTGGCTGAGATGTGGGTCTTATCGGGGGTCAGATGGTGAATCCGGCCCGGTCAGCGCTGGAGTCGATCGCGAGTGATGTCGAGGTCGTCAGCTCCTGTCGATGTCGCTTGCCCTGTACATCGGGAGAGGGATCGAATTCGCCCCAGTACCTCTATCCCTCACGCCATGGACAACTAGAACGACTACTTCGTCGAATTGTGTTGCACATCACTCGATACGGTGAAAACGCTGCTCACCGCACCCAACTCTGAACTGATCCAGTTCCGAATGGAGCGGGCGTGACTCGGAAATGTTCCGACCCGACACCGACTCCCTTGTGGCACGCCGACATGAGGCTCGCATGTTTTCAGATTTGTCGGTGCGCATCAGGTACGGTCACCTCACTCCGGTCGGACAAATGTTCGGCCCGATCAATCGCCGCCCGTCCAACTTCGGCACGGGCCTCGAACCTCGCCGCGAACGGCGTGGCACCGGACGAGCTCCGGTGTTCACTACAGGTCGCCGGACGAGATCCGGCGACCGCGATTGAGAGGGCATCCGAATACATGGATGACCAGGAGGAGCCCCCGGACAACAACGGGGACGGCGCCAAGCACTGGATTTCGCTCACGGTGTCGGTGCTGGGACTGATCGAGATTCTCCTGCCCTATTGGGTAGGAGACAGCGCCAGCCCGGTAACCGGAGCTACCGAGCTGGCGTTGTGGTATCTGCACGCGATCGGGGCTTAGTCAGGGCATTCGACCGCTAGCAGGGCCGGTTTGGGCCGGACATTTGCGTATAGGCGCGGTGTCCGGCCCGCTTCCGTTTTTCGCCGGGGTGTTCCATTTGGGTTATTTGGGTTTCATTTGGAACAGCGGCACAGGCGTGGACACTATCACCCCCATGGTTCCCGCCCTGGTTATCGACCCAAACCGTGGCGTGCCAGACGTCACCCAGTCACCTCTACTGGTCCCTCGGAGCACTCGGGGGCGGTGTGGTCCTGCCGCTGGTCATGCTGGCCCTCACGCACCTGGGATCCACCGACCACCCGGCCGATACCGCCGTGGTGCCCTCTGTCCGTTCCGCGTGAACCTTTCGGATTGCGCAGCGGCTGACCTGCGGCCCGAAAGGTTGGCCAAACACTTCGGCAGCGCGGGTGTTCGGATCTACCTTGCGGATTCGGTGGCGACCTTGGGGGCGACTGGCGCCCTTGAGGCTGGAGGGCGCGGGTACGCAATGCAGGCCAACCCGTCCCCACGACCACCCAGCCCCAGCCGTCACCCGCACTTATGACGTCGGGTCTTTCTCACTGACTTCAACGCGCGCACACTGATAGGTATGGGTCTCGATCAAGATCCAAGCGAAGAGCACCGCGCCGATACGCCTGAGTTGCCGATAGAGCCCCGATCGTTCGGGCCCGTGACAAAGCTGGCCATACCGATAGCTGGACTCATACTTGTTTGTTTTGCTACCTACGGATTCTTTGTACTAGTTGCCGCGATACTGCAGGGAAGCGGTTTCATCGATTGGTGGAAATCGTTCTCGAAGGCACAGTTCCTGGGAAACTTTAGTCCCTTGGGCTCGCTGGTCCTGGGTATCTGCTCTCTGTTCATCCTTATGTTGCTTTTTGCCGCTTGCATATGGGCCGGAATTTTCGTGGTAATGATCCCGATCGGGGCTCTCCTAGGCGTAGCTGAAAACGCCCAAGCAAAGAAAGCACGAAGGAAAGCTTGTGCTCTGGCCGATGTCGTCAACGCATTGGAGACGTTGGAGTCGTTGACCCATTTACCGGATGCGCCAACCGCGGCAAGATGGCGGGCAGAGACAGAGCTGAACAAGACCTTTGAGCGCGCCCACACAAAGGGACTACTGCTTGACTCGTTCCCGGATGAGGTTATCGCCTCAATGGGCAAACAGGATCAGCTACGTACAGCTCGCGACGCGTACTACCGCGCAGCCTCCGCTGAGAGTGGAACGAAAGAACGGCGTTTCAGTAGAGTATCCTTCGCGCTGGCATTAATCGGGCTACCTCTTACGCTACTCGGGGTCTGGGACGCATTCCATCGTCTTATTTCCTAATATTGTCGGGAATACGATTCGGGTACAGGCGACGGTGTTTCCCATTCCAGTGCTGACCGTCCGCGTCGCTGATCATCGAAGCTGCCGCGCCCTCCCCCAACGGGAGGGCTTGCCATCCAATCCCCCGAGTTGCCAATGACCGCGGTTCAGGCCGCGATGTCGAAGAGGGTCAGCTCGGCGCGTTCGCGGGCGCGCAGCTCGGCGCGTTCGCGGGCTTCGCAGGTCGGGCCGATGCGGCGGGCGACCGATTCCGGTGACATAAGCCAGCCTTATCGGCGGTCAGAGGGGGCGGATCCAGCCGGTCGACAGTTGATTGCGCGAGCCCACCAGTCAGTAACACCCCGGATGCGGGTATTTTGCGCCGGGCGGCCAGACGGGCAGATCTGGTTGGTCAGAGCCCTGGCGACAGTTGATTACGTCAGTTCACCAGTAACAACCCCCGAATGCCAGGGCATTGTGTGGCAGGCATCACCTTCTTGCCTGATGAGCGATCTTTCAGATGCCTTCTCCAGAACGCCGACCAGGGAAAATGCAGCATACTGGTTTGCGCAGACCGCCTGGACGTGCACCGCGCACTTCTACCTTGGCCGCATGATTGATGAGTCCGAGTCCGAACACCGGAGCGAACCCGAACACCAGCGGAGCCGATGGAAGAACTTCGCATACCGTGTCGCCGAAGAGATGGCCATCGCAGCAGCGACCGTCACCACCACCGCGATCGTCGAATATGTCATCGAGGTCATCAGATAAGCAGCTTCTGCTCGGCCTGTGGGGTCCAAGTCCGTCAGGCCCCCTTCTGCAGGTTGAAACTTCGGCTCGCATCGGCTGGCGCCGACGCATCGTGGCATGGAGAACCGCCCGCGAGAATGTCCTGTTTTGAAAAGAGATATCAAGCCGCACGGGGAGTGTCGGTGTCGGACTCATCCTCCTGTCCGCTTTCGGTGTGAGAGGCGGAACTCGAAGGTGGCAGCTGCTGGTGGCGTCGCGCGATCTTCCATACGGCACCCACGCCCGCCCCGCCACCAGCGGCAAGCCCGGCAGCACCCGTGATGACGGCGCTGGTCGGTCCGCACACCCAGCCGAGGGTCAACACGACACCAACGAAGACCAGCGCGATGACGGCCAGAGCTGCACCGAATTGGGCCGTCGTCTTCCCGGTCCAATGCTTGCTCGAGATCAGCAGGAATTGGCGATCGAGGAAGTCCTTCCAGTCTTTAGGTGGGGTGGCAGCCCGCATGTGCGGAAGACAGTCCTCACCGCACTTCAGGCATTCACAAGCAGCAGACTCCAGCCCCCCTATGCCCGCGAAGATTTCAACCATGGGTAGTCGTTTCCATCCGTCGTTTCAGCGATCGGACGAAGACGCTAGAGACAGGGGGTGCAGGATGTTGCAGTCGAATATTTGCCCTGGTCAAGGCGTTGCGGTGGGATTTGTCAGTAGAGGTGGTTAACCTCATCGGGCCTGGTGTCCTAACTCTTTGGCGGAGCGGATGTCTAGGTTTGTCCGCGGCCCCTGCCTTGCCTAGGAACTCGGCAGGGGCCGCACTGCATCCCCGGATCGAGAGTTCCGACCGGGCCAGCCGCACTCGGCGACCGTGGACGGAACCATAAGCGACCGAACCGACACCGCCGAAATGAACGGCGGTCTGGCCCAACGCAACCGGGATGCCGCATCTTCCGAAGGGGTGAACCCCTTGGTCGATGCGGCGGCTATCAGTCCAGCACATTCGACTGACATTGAACCGCCCGAAGCCAAGGAAGTTTTCTGGTAGAACGCTGGTTTTTGAAGCGCCCGCTACGAGCGCGTGCAATCGACTTCGATCCCGCCCGCAGCGATCTACCTGCCCGGATATCGCAAATGCGGACATGTCTGCGGCTCATTTGAATCTGCCCGCAATGTGTTTGAACAGCAGCTTGTTCCGCGTGCTCCTCCAGCAGGAAGTTGTCCTTCTCAACAGGTTTCATCCACAGGTAGGCCGCGGCCCCTTTCTGGCGTATTCGGGTCCCACCCCCGCAAGTCACGGCCGGCGCCGCAGCAAGATCTGAGACCCCGCATCGGCCACGCTGTCAGGGTTCCTGCCAGTCCGGAACTCCTCTTAGTCGCCTCATCGCTTCTTCCGCTTCGCGCGGGCTTGCCGCCGTCGCGCGGCTCGGTTCAGTCCTGCGTCATCGGCCTGATAGTCCGGTAGCGCCAGCGGGAGACGGCCCATGTGTGGCAGTAGCGGCTTGGACGGCAGCGCCTCACGTGGCGACTCCGGCTCCGGGGCTGGTTCCGGATCCGCGGCGCGCTGCGGCGGTGGCGCGTCCAACGCGGCCCGCGCCACCGCCGCCAGTTCGTCGGCGCGCTCGAGCACGGCCTCGACCCTGCTCCGCTGCGACTCGTCGCGGGCGACGGTGCCGCGTAGGCGTGCGGCCAGCCGATCCAGGAACCGCAATGTCAGTGCCGTGCTGTCGAGGACGGTGTCGATTGGCGGCGTCTTCGGCCCTACCGGCACCATGACCTCGCGTGTGACGACACGTTCACGGATCTCGATCCGCTCGCCCTCGTCCCAGCCGCGGCGGCGGCATCCATCCGAACACCAGATCCGCCGGCGCCCGCGCTTCGGCTGGACCACCGGGCGACCGCAACGCGGGCAGGGCTCGGGCTCGATCTCCATACCGGGCTAACGACCGCACCGAACGAGGAACTCCCGGCCGGACATCGAATGGCGGAAGAGGTGCGTCGGAATCGAGCGGCCCGCTGCGCGGGCCCGTGCGGCGAGGGGCGCAGCTGCACGACATCCGCCTTGCCCTGACCGACCCCCCACGGGGCAACCCGACCTCACCGCATCCAGCCACACACCGAACATCACACCGCCTCTCATTCACCACCAGACGCTCAACACGCCATTCCTTTCACCCCCTCCCCCGCCTCTCTTTTTCCCTCATCTCAACGTGCAGACCTCTTGCATCTGGGGTGTCCCTTCGGTAACGACCGCTGATTTCGTCCTGACGAAAAGAAATTGAGCGGCTGACAGTTTTAGAACTGCTACGCTCGAACACGGCAGCAGTTCTAAAACTGCCAACCGTTCGATCGGAGATCGCCATGCCAACGCCACCCGCCGCGCTGACCGAGGACGAGCGTCTGCTGCTGGCCGGTGCCGGCGGATCGCCGATCGCTGGGGCACTCGCTCGCGAATGCGACCTCGAAGGGCTGTTCCTGTCGCACCGATACTGCTCGCTCAGCGACGAGGTGGTGGCGCTGCGGCCCAACTGGCGGCTACTGGCCGCCAAGGTCGACCGCGGCGCGCTACGGCTGCATATCCCCGATGGTCGCACCGGCATCGCACCGGTCGTTGTCAGCCGAAAACGGCTGCGCGCCTACGGTGAAGCGCTGCCGCCCGAGATGCGCGCCGAGCTCGGCGACTACCGCAACCACACCCGCGAACGAACCGATCTGCTGCTCTGGGAAGCGCTGCAGCTCCCACCGCGCCCTACCCTGCCGCCACCGCCTCCCGCGTGGCTGCCGGCAGTGAATCGGCGTCACGCCGATGCTGCTGGCAGTTCTAAAACTGTTACGGTTGGCCGCGTGGTCAACGAGCATGAGTACGAACCGGCCGAAACCGTCGCTCTGGCGGACAAGGTGGCCGACCTTCGCGAGGCATGGCAAGCCGGGAAACCCTTCGCGGGCGGCCAACTGTTCGGACTGCCGCCACTGGATAACGATGTGTGGGTCGACATCGCCGGTGCGTCCGTGATCACCAATCTCGCGCCGAAGACGGTCACGTCGTTCCTCTCGCGCGGCAAGCCGAAGTCATGCCCGTTCCCGGTCCCGAGCAAGTTCCTCGGACGGCTGTACTGGCCGGCCACCGTACTGCTGGCATGGACGACGGAATACGAAACCGTGCGCCGAGCCGAGCGAGCGTAAGGAAGGGTTCAGGCGGCTTGTACCCGGTAGCTGCAGCTCATGCAGTACCAGCCAGGCAGGCCTGCGATCCGCGCCGCGTGCAGCATCTCGCCGCACTCGCACAGCGGCGGCCGGTTGATATCCCATTCGTCGATCGCAAGGACGAGGCTGGCTCCTTGCCCCTCGACGGCGAGCAGTTCGACGGAGCGGTCGTAGAGCCGCAACTGCTTGCGGCTGACGGCTTTCAGAGCCCAGAGCCGTGCGGTTTCGACGAGTTCGTCCAGATCATCCGAACCGAACCGGGTGGACAAGACGCCATGCCCTGGGATCGGCAGGTCCTCCTCGAGACGGAATCGAGCCACTAGTCGCCACCTCCGGAATCCGAATCGGCCGCAACGAGTTCAGCTGTCGGCACCGGGGACCGGTAGCAGCCCGGCGCATCGGCCTGGATCGACTCGACGACCGCGCGGTCACCGTCGAACTCGACCACCGTGAACACCGATACGCCACCCGCTACCAGCAACACTCGATCCCCGATGCTCACCATGTCACGCAGCCTATCTCGTACGACCGTCCGGTTTGTGAAAGAATCGAAAATATGTTCGATGACTGGCGGCCAGTCTACGAAGTCGAGGGCCGGACCGTGCTCGATCCGGAGCGGCTGTACCGGACCCGCAAGGGATGGGTCGAACCCGCCCCGGTCGCCTGCCCGCGAGGACACCGCTTCGGGCCGGGCCGAGCGACCGTGGGCTCTGTGCCCTGCCTGACAGCAGGCGGCCACCACCGGGTACACACCTGCAACATCTGCCGATACAGAATCTTCACGCCACCGTGCGCACCGAGCTGCGACCACTAAGTCGCCCTCGACCATTGCAGGACAACATGTCCCGAAACGCACCACAAGTCCATCTCACCGAACCGGACCTACGCCCGTCCACACCTGCCCATACACGCCCTTACCTGTGTGTGGACGGGTGTTACTCGGGTATGGGTGGCAGCGCCGCAAGGCGTGCGGCGAGCTCGGCGGCGCGCTGGCGGGCCAGCTCTTGCGCTACGACATCCACCTGCTTGGCGCCTGCCAGCATCAGCGCGGACAGTGCGACGTGCCGCGGCGTGCCGTCGCCGAGCAGCTGCACGATCCGGTCCGCAGCACCCTCGAGGGCTGCTGCCGCCTCCTGAGTGATGTAGAACGAGGCCCGGCGCATCCCTTCCGGATCCGGCCGAGTACCGCCGCCCTTACCTGTCCGTACACGTTCTCCACTCGCCCTTACCTGTGTATGGGCAGGTGTGGGCGAGGGCGGGTTGACCGGGACGTTGAGGTTGATCCGGGACCGCAGGACCTCGTTCGGGTCGGTGCCGGACAGATCTGGGCCGGGCAGCGGATCACGGCGGCGGGCGCTCACGAGGTCACCACCGGCGCCAGCTCGGGATCGAGACGACCGACAAGCCCGCGGAATCCCGCAGCGGTCTCGCTGTCGGGTGCGTGCGCGATCACCGTGGTGTGCAACCGCCACGCCTCGCGAACTTCCTTGAGGTCCTTGAATACCGCCAGCACACCCAACGGATGGCTTTGGAATGCCTCGAGCGTCGATGTCGCGATGCGTCCCTTGCGACCGTCGTAGAGATTGACGATCAAGCCTGCGACGTCGAGCTGAATGTTCAGTGCCTCCTGCAAAGTCGTGATCTGCCGAAGGAACAACCGCAGTGCCCGGATGCTCGAGTCCTCGGCCTGCACCGGGATCACGATCTTTCCCTGCACCTGCTCACCGGCGAGACGGCGGCGGGTGGCGACCAGGGCGTTGTCGTTGAGCGCACCGAGCGAGGGCGGGCAATCGATCACCACATCATCGAAGATGCCGACCAGCGCGTCGAGGAACCGGCTGAGCAGATACTCCCTGCCCGACCGCCCGTACATCTGCGGTTCCAGCAGGAACATGTCATCACTGGTCGGAATCACGAACAGACCGCCGTCGACCTGCTGCACCAGATCGGCAAGCTCACCGCTCCACTGCCCTAGCAGCGCCCGCGCCAGGGATGCCCCATCGCCCGGCTGCGCGCCGAGCGCTTCGGTGAGGTGCCCTTGCGGATCCCAGTCGATCGCCAGCACCCGCCGGCCTTGTTCGGCCAGCGCGGCAGCCAGGTTGATCGTGTCGACGGTCTTGCCGACGCCACCCTTCTGGTTGGCAATTGCGTAGATGCGCACAGCCAGGACCGTACTGGTCCACACGCCCATACCGAGGTACACACGCCACATACGCATGTATGGGCAGTGTATGGGCAGATCCGAGGCGCCCATACACATAGGCGAATTGCCTCAAAACCAGATGGCCCGGTGTCCGACCGCTGTCCGCTGTCCACCTGTCCGTGGTGTCCGGGCTGTCCACCGATGGCCGGGTGTCCGACCGCTGTCCGCTGTCCACCTGTCCGTGGTGTCCGGGCTGTCCACCGATGGCCGGGTGTCCGACCGCTGTCCGCTGTCCACCTGTCC
>NZ_JBFANH010000056.1:0-29555 GCF_040674755.1 Nocardia sp. NPDC049737
GGAGCGGGCTCCGCCTCCAAGCGCTGGTCCTCCCCGACCAGCATCGAGTTCCGCTCCGAAGAGCGCTCGGTATTCCTGAACACGCCGGAAACGGTTGCGTAACGCAGCGACGGTCCGACCTCGTCGACCTCAAGCTCAACGACGGTGCGGTTCTGACCATCGGGGGTCTGCCAGCGGCGCTGCTTGAGCCGTCCGGTGACGATGACGCGGGCTCCGCGGGTCAACGATTCCGCCGCGTTCTCCGCGGCCTCGCGCCAGATGTTGCAGCGCAAGAACAACGCCTCGCCGTCTTTCCACTCGCCGGTGTTGGCGTCGCGGTATCGGGGTGTGGAGGCGACGGTGAAGTTAGCGACCGCCACACCATTCGGGGTGAAGCGAAGTTCCGGGGCGTCGGTCAGATTTCCTTTTACGGTGATAACGGTTTCTTCGGCCATCGTTGTGCTCCTTCGCTATTGGCGGGGATGTGGTGTGACCACCACGCGGTGCGGTGGTCAGTGCTGTGTGCCGGTCGCGGCGTCCATGGCGGCGATGACCTCGGTGACCGGGATGAGCGCGCGGGCACGGTGGTCGGTGATGAGTCGGTGACAGCCCACTGAGGCCGCCGCGGTGGCGGGTCCGGGCATGGCGAGGATGGGCCGCTGTAATTTGGTGGCCCAGCCAGCGGCGTTGAGAGTCCTGAGCGTTGCCCGGTTCCGGGAATCACCGGCAGCGGGGCAGGGCCGCGATCAACCGGGTTGCATTGGGTTGATTCGGTCGTGGCTGGTGCCGATGCCGGGTGGGTATTCGGGGAGGGCCGTCTTTATTTCGCGACGCACGACGAGTTTCGATGACAGCGGTGAGACCGGCCGATGTGGCGCAGCGTGGTCCGATGCGGCACTCGGGCTGGGGCAGCGGTGGGGGTGAAAAGGACAGCGGCTGTGGGGAGGTGGATGCTTCCGGAGGGGTTGGGAGGCATCCACTCTCGCGCCACGGCGACAACATGCTGTGTTGAGGCGGGCAGCATCGGCATCGATCAGCGGTGACGAATGCTCTGGTGCGTAACCCCGGCGACCCCGATCCCGCACCCAGGCTAACCGCGCGGCCGAACCCTTGGTGTGGAATCGTCGCGGCTGGTGCGGTGGTGGTCGAGTGGTTCGGCGGCTAGGGCGATGTTGGTGGTGCGGTCGGGCAGGCCGGGGGAGTGGATGTGGATGTCGATCCCGGCGGTGACCGCGCCGGGGGAGGCGGGGATCGCCTGCCAGGGATGGTGGCGGTCTTGGTCGAGTTCGGGGAGGTTGGCCTCGATCCACGCCACCAAGCCCCCGGCGTCGCCGATCATGTGCCGAGTCGATCGGCCGTCGTGAGATGGTCGGGGTGGGCGCGGATGATGCGGGCGGCTCCTTCGGGCATGACTGCTCACTGTCTGGACTGGTCGTGGGGTGTGATGGACTCGATGAACCGCAGCGGCAACAACACACCGCGAGCAAGGGCATGGCCGATGACGGTGTGGTGGCGGTGCACGCCGTGGACACGGACACGGTCGTGGCGGTGTCCGCCGACGGTGGTGATCGTGGCTGTGGCGGCGGCGCGGCGCAGCCGGTGCAGTTCGACGGCGAACAACGCGATCACCGGATCGGCGTCGATATCGGCAAGCCGCGCGGTATCGGTGCAGACGCGTAACCGCTGGTGCAGTAGATCCCGGATGCGCGCGAGCCCGTCGGGGTGGGTGCGGTCACCGCACCAGTCATCGATGCGCGCTTGGAGCTGGCGCAGGAACATCAGCTCTGTCCCGTCGATGCTGGGTGGGACTGTGCCTTGCGCGCTCATCGCCGCACCCGCCGCGCACGCCACCACCACGCGAGCGGGTGGGTGAGCCGCTGATGGCGTCGGCCCGCGAGAGTAGCGGCGAGGCCGTCGGCTTCGGCAGCCCCCAGATCGGGGTCACGCCAACCGATTCCGAGGTACTCGATCGCACCCGACACCCGCCGCAGCAGATAGCGGTCGGTGCAGGCGGTGACGCGTCGGTCATGGAGACCATAGCGCCGCCACCGCGGGTGGGTGTTCACCGGATGGCCGGGCCGAGGTCGACGCCGAGTTCGGCGGCGATGCCGAGTCCGCAGTGGGCGAGGCGGTGCAGCGTATCCGGGCGCATCCCGGTGCGCAGCGATATTTCCAGCAGTGTCGCCATGGAATGTGCGGGTTCGGCGTCCAAGGCGGCGTGCAGGGCGACACCGGCCAGGGGGCCATCGCCGCGGATGTAGGCGCTGTAACCGAGAAGTGTTGCGGCGTCGGCACGATCGCTGCCCGAGCAGGCCCGCGCCAGTACGATCCACAGATGTTCCGCGACGGCGGCATGGTCACCGACCGCGAGGGCGAACAGCGAGTCGCGCACCGTCCGATCACGCAGTGCCGCAGCCAGTTCCGCACAATCTGTGGCCGACAGCGCCGCACCGGAGTCGATGTTCGCGATCTGGGACAACACCAGTTCGAGTGCGCGCCGCTGGTGTCGGTCAAGGTCACCGTGGCGGAGCGCTGCTGTGTGGCGTTGCCGCGCGAGGGCCAGGGCAGCGTCGAGGTGAACGGCGACCTGCTGGGCGAGTTCAGTGTCGGGGGTGAGCAGATCGGTCAGCTCCGAGCGGGTGCGGCGGATCGGGCGACCGGCGAGCACATGCGCCACCGTCACCATCGATGTCGCCGGATCCGGCAGCGCCCCACGTTGTTTCGCATCCAGCAGACTCCACCACCGCTGACCCGCCTCGATCGCGCCCACCGCCCAAGCGCCGGCGAGGAACACCTCCTGCCGCGCGAGCCGCCGCGCGAACGCCGCGATGAGCGTGCCCCACGGCCCGACACCCGCGCCGCGTCCGCGCGTGCGGCAGGGTTGGCGCACCCGATCATCGACGATCACCGCGAGCACCTCCGAGGTCCCCTCAGTGGCACAGATCTGCGCCACGCACTGTGCGTACGCCGCCGCCAGACCACGCCGCGGGCCGGAGGCAGGAGCCAGATCGAAACGCGCCACCGCATCGATGATCGGAGCGCGCTCCGGATCCAAGGAACTGGCCAGCACCGCGACGACCAGCGACCGCTGCGGTGTGAACCCGACCATCGCGGGAACAGCGGCAATCAATTCCCCGGGCTCATCGATATGCAACGCCCCCGCCGCAGCGCGGCCCCGGGTTTGCTGATCCGCAGCTGAGGTGGTCGCGTCGCTGGCTGGATTCGGGTCGTCGGTATTGTCGGACATAGGTTTTCATCTCCTTCTTCCCGGATGGAGGTGGTTGGTGCGCGCCGCCGCAGCGCTGTCGGTGTCGAACGCGGCGGTTGCGTGGCAGCAACCGCGGCGGTCACAGCGGGTGACCGGCTATGCGGTAGGCCCGGTGGGGCTGAAGGTGATCTCGAACGTGCCGGTCGAGACCGTGAAGACCAGCCAGGCATCGAGCGCGGCGTAGCTGCGGATCAGATCGATGAGGGCAGCGCCGTCGGTGGCTTGGGTGAGGTCGATGTACTCGACGAAGTCGTCGCCGAGCGGTTCACCAGAGCACCAGTGGGTGCCGGATTCGTGGCCGTGGGCGTAGACGATCCGGGCCGTGTTCTGCGAGCTGGCGGGGATGCCGTTGCTCGTCAGGTAGATGCCGTCGTCCTTCACCCAGATCAGCGACGGCACCGCCGGAGCGGGATCGTCGTATGGCGAGCGGGAATGCTCGGCGGCCGCCATCGCGTGCTCGGCGAGGTCGATCACCTTCGACAAGGGAAAACAGAGTCGGACCACCGATATGGCAGGGCCATCCTTTCTGAGGGGAGCGCGGGCGCGCGCCGTCCGCGCTCCCGTAATTGCGTGGTGTCGCGGCCCGCCGACAAGCAGATCGACCGACGGCGGCACGCAAGTCGGTGTGCAGCGCGCCGCTTGCGCCTGCCAGCCCGTGGCCGAGTTCAGGTGGGGTTTCGGATGGTTACGAGGGCTGCTGCAGGAGCGTCGACGTCGTGGGGAACCAGGCGCCAGCCCGGCGACGCGCCCGCGCGGGCAGCATCCGGAGCAGACGGCGCGCGAGCGAACGCGGCCGCGGGGATGTGCTGATCTGGTGTGCTGTGATCGGGTCGTCGTCGAGGTCGACGCGGTAGGTGTGGCCGTCGGGTTCGATGACGTCGAAGACACTGGTTTTCGAGTCAGGCGCGCGATACAGATCGAACGCCGCGAACGCGGCCGAGACGGGATCCTCGGCGCTCACGTCGATCTCCCAGCGCACGTAGTATTCGGGCACGATGGGCTCCTGCTCCGATGGCGGGGATTCAGTGGCGCAGCCGTCGGGGGCGTGTGCGGCTGTAGCGGAATCCGTTGCTGATAGTGCGGTGGGCTTCGCTAGCGGTGAAGTCCTCGATCCCGATGTGGGTCGCGGCGGCGTTGGTGAGGACGGTGCGGGCATCGTGTTCGCTGAGTTCGTCGGCGGCCACGAGCCGCCCCAGGACCAATGCCGACCGGAACAGGGTGTGGTTGCGCAGGTGCACCCGCGCGCGAGCGACCCGTTCGGCTTCGGAGGCCAAGATCGCCGCCAGATACGAATCCGGGTGCGTCGCTATTGAACTCGACCAGTCGCCAGTGGGTGGCGGAGTCGGCGCAGGCGCGATGATCCGTTGGATCAGCATGTCGGGAAGGTCGGCGACGGGCCGGTTCACGGCCACGGTGTAATCCCCGTGCGGCGTACGGGATCCGGGAGCGACGATGTAGCCGCCGTGCCCGCGGGAATCGATGCCCTCGCCGATGCGTGCGACCGTGCATCGCAACAGCGGCTCGTGCGGGGCGCGGTAGTAGAGGTGCCAGCCTGCTGGGGTGGCGATGGTCAACGTCGGCGGCGCGGGCCGGGACAGATTCTCGGCGAGGCGAGCCAGGGCTTCGGTCAGAGCGTCAGCTGGTGGGGTCATGTGACGTGCGTCGAGATCGATCACGTGCAACCCGGCAGGGCTGCCAGTCAAGATCGCCACGTTGTAGCGCGGGTTATAACCCCACCAGCGGTGGATGCGGTCTTCGTCGATGCTGGCGAGCTCAGGCCAGCGTTTGATCGCCGGTTTCTTCCCACCCGGGCGCAGGGGAAACACCGGCCAGCCGCAGGCGGCGGCAGCCAAGGCCGTCGCCCGCGGGTCCAGGACAGCGGTCATGGGATGGACACCTCCGTGCAAGATTCGAAGGGGGTGAGCCCAGGTCTGCCGGTGCGTGGGCGGTTAAGCGAACCGCGCACCGGCAGGCCGGGGTGGCCGAACAGATCGGTCAGGCGGCTTGCTCCTGCTCGTCGGGCTCGGTGGTGGTCGGGGTGTCGATGTCGATGTCGATGTCGTCGGAGTTGACCTCGCCGAGGGCGGCGAGTTCGACGGGCACGAGTGTGTGGCCGAGCTGACTGAGGAATTTCAGGTAGCGGCGCACGCCGCGGTCGGCGTAGCGCCACAGTTCCTTGGTGGCCCGGTTTTCATAGGCACCGAGCACGAGGGCGAGCACGATCGCGTGGGCGCGGGCCGGTTTCGTTGTCTCGAGGTCAGCGATCAGCTCGTCGCGAGCCCGGAAGTCCTTGTAGCCGATCAGTTCCAGGGCCGTGCCGAAGGCGTGGTACTCGCTGAGCAGACCACTGTCGGAGACCAGCGCTTGGGCGACGAACACCGCGGCCTGCGCCGGCGGGGTCTTGCGCCCCAGCAAGTGGGTCACGAACTTGATGCGGGTGGTCTTGGCGGCCACGCCCTGCTTGTTCAGCTCGCGGACACGGCGCCGGGCCAACCGATCTTTGTCCCGCTGCTCAGTTTCGGCCTGCGCCGCGGCTTGTGCGGCAGAGGAACGGCGCGCGGCGGCGAGCTCATCGCCCTCGCCCGCCTCGTCCTCGACAGTATCGTCGGGTCCGGTGTCGGTGTCCTCGCGTTCCCGCAGACCCGCGGCGTCGAGCAACTCGCGGGGCAGGAAGTATTCAGCGAGGACCTGTTCGCGCTGTTGCACTTCGCGGGCGTGGCGCAACCCTTCGGCGGGTTCGGCATCGGGGTGATCGCGGGTGTCGAAGTCCACCGTGTCGGGGTCGACGAGAGCACCGGTATCGACCTCGACCCACACCATCTCCTCACCGAGTTCCAACCACACCAACCACAAACCTGGGTTCGCGTTGATGTGGGTGATGTCGACCGCCGCCCCGTCGGCGTCGACCAACTCCGCCGCCGACATCAGCGGCCCGTCGTCGCTGAATTGCTCGTCGCCGGGGTAGTCGGTGAGGATCCCGACCCCGGCCTCAGCGTAGGGCAACGCCGCGGCCAGATAGTCGCGTCGCTCGGCGCGATCGGTCGCGATCCGGTTGGCCTCGTAGGAGAACCAGCTGCGGTTGGCGCGCATCAGCCGCTCGACGGCGTCGGTGTCGCCGAGGGTGTCGTATTCGGCGATGATCCCGGCCTGCTCGAGGTCGTACTGGCCCTCGTCGACCAACCCCCGCGCGGTCGCCGAGGTACCGATCTTGCCCGCGCGTTTGACCTCGTCGCGTTTGGTCTGCAACGCCTTCGCGACCCGGGTGACCGAGGCTCCCAAATCGAGCATCTGCGCGATGCCCGCGGCGCGGTCACCGTCGGTGAGCGGGATCCGGCGGTCGTTGACCGTGATCTGCTCGGTGATCCGCTCGATCTCGGCCTCGGTCGCATCCACGGCAGGGTCGAAATCGGTGACCCATACCGGCACCTCGGTCTGAGCGAACGCCAGCGCGGTCAGGGTCCGGACCTGCCCGTCACGCACGACGTGGCGCCCGTCGGGCATCCGGATCACCTTGATCGGGTTCTTCACGCCATGCTCACGAATGGAGTCGGTGACCTCGGGATGGTCCTCGAGCCGAAAGTTCTTGCGCACATTGTCCGCGACGTCCAGCAGGCCCGGATCCATCGTCGGCCCCCACAGCGGTGACGGTGCGGCCACCGCGTCGTCGGGCTCGGAGTCGCTGCCGTCGGACTCGACTGCGATGCCGGTGGGGATATCGGTGTCGTCGGGGGTGATGGTGTCGGGGTCGATGGTGGGTGTGTCGGTGTCGTGGGTCATTGGTGAGTGCTCCTATCGTGAAACAGGCAGGCACCGGCCAGCTTTGGACTGGTCGGTGCCTGCCTGAAGGCGGATATGAGTGCTGTGAAATTCGGGTGGCCCGCCACGGGGTGCGGGCGGTGGACCGGCGGGGTCGGCTAGCTCTTGGTGCGGGGTGCGAGGTTGATCGGGCGCAGGAACCGTGCGCCGTGCTCGTCGGGGTCGCTGTAGCCCCAGTGCTTGGCTTTCCAGTCCGGGTGCTGCTCGCGCCAGCGGGTGACGGTGTCCTCACCCAGGGCCGTGACAACGCCGGCGGCACCGAAATGCTCGGCGCTGTCGAACTCCGCGCGGGTCAGAGTCAAGGTTTCGGGCATGCGGAAACAACCTCCTCGATGGGTCGGGGCCAGTGAGGGCCCACAGGGATGGATGAAGGACAGCAACGACTACGCCGGGCGGCGGGGAGTGTGTGGCGGGCCCGCCGCCCGGGGGGTTCACACGAGCGACATTGCTTGCAGGGCGAGGTCGTCGAGAATGTCGGCGCGGTCGGCGTCGGGGACGGTTTGGGAGTAGCTGGTGACGGCGTTGGCGATCCCGGCGGCAGTGAGCTGACCACCGGCGATGAAATGGCTGAGGATCCCGCTGCGTTCGTCCTCGGTGAACCCCAACTTCTTGGAGACGACTTCGATGGTGCGTTCGGGGTGGGCGACCGGGTTGGCGGCGTGGCGTTCCAGTTCGGTGATCCGCGCGTTAAGGAAGTCGGGGGATAGCCATTCGGCGACCTTATCGCGGGTTTCGGCGGTGATCACCGCGAGGCGTTTGCGGTAGGTGTCCTGTGACCAGCCGCCGACACCGCCGATTTCGAGGCGGTCCCCGATGTGGCGTTTGGTGTAGGCGAACATCGGTAACGTCAGCCCATTACCGCAGATCTGGACCACCAGCTCCGGTTTCAACGTGACCGCGTGATGGCCGATCTCGGAGTTGGAGAACCGGAACCCCGCGAACACCACCGGCTCGCTGCCGGGCCGATAGCCGTGGCCTTCGCGGGCCGCGATCGGGCGCCACCGATCCAACTCGCCTGCGGCGCGGCGGCGTTCGGCCTCGATTTCGGGGTTGGCGAACGGGGTCCGATAGTTCGCCAGGAAACTCGGTGCCAGCGCCCGCACCTTCGGTGAGAACACCTTGCAATGCATGGAGGACTCGGTCAGATCACACGAGCGCACCGACACATCGGCATCGGCGGCCCGGATGCCCTCCAGCACGGCGGTGAGCACGTCGAGGTTGTCGATGATGCCGTAGCGATCCGAGAGCACCGCCCGCAGAACGCCGGGCTCATCGACGACACCGGAGGTGAACAGGCGCAGCAGAAACGAGCGCTCATCACCCGCGCCGGGCAGACGCGGGTCATCGGGGCCGTGCAGCAGGCCATTGATGTTGGCGTCGTACAGATCGGTGCGGGACTCCTCGCGCAACCATTTCAGATACCCGACAGGGATTTTCAGTTTGGACCCGAGGTGGGAGTCGGCGGCGGCGGTGGGCCGGTAGAGGCCGTCGACGAGGGTGAAACCCCGCTCATCCAGCACCGGTTCGACCCCAGACAACCGCAGCAGACCATCACTGGCACGCAACGCCGACGCCGGGGCGACGACATCAACCTTGGCGGCCTGCTGAGCATTCAACAGCCCGACCAGATCCCCCAACTCGGCGTGACGCACACAGGTAGCGATCGACATGAGTCAAACTCCTCTCGCACAGATAGATACGGATTCCAGAGCAGGTGAGTGCAGGCGTGGGCCGCCGTGGGTTACTGCTGTTGGCGCAGTGCGGCCACCAGCGCCCACGACGTGTCGACCTCGGCGCGGGCCGTAGCGTGGCGCCGAAAAGCGAGTTGCTCGAGGCTTTGAATAGCCTCCAGGGCGCGGGCGACGTTCTGGCGGTGCTGCTCAGCCGCCCAGTGCCGATAGCGGGCGGCGCGGTCATCGGTGAGGAATTCACCGGTGGTCTCGGTGACGGTGTCGGCCACCAGCTCACGGATGTCCGCGTCGGCAGTGGCCAGCGGATACCCCAGATACACGCCCAGGTACCCGGGTTCGCCCAGACACACCATCGCCGCCGCGCCCGGTTGTGCCCGGTTTGAACCGGGCGGTGACACGGGAATTGCCGAGGCGCCCATCCTCGACGACGAGACCGAAGAACCACCATCGGCCGGGCCTTGGTGATGCCATCCGCCATCGGATGGTGTTCGCTCATCCCGGCGGACACCTGCCCACGGATGGATGGGTCGTCGCTGGCGAACAGGGTGTAGGCGGATCCGTAGTCGGTGGAGTTGGTGTAGGCGCTGACGGCGAATGCTGGAGCGGGCATGACGAATCCGGGTTTCCTTTCGATGACATGGTGTGTTCAGTTGGCTGCCCCGACGGGGGCGGAGAACGGCTGCCCGATCTGGGTGACCGCTGCCCGCGACCGTCGGCCGCCGCGCGATCGCGATATCGGCGAAAGTCGGTGGCGACGACCGCGGTGGCGAGGCCGAGCTCAGGGGCGGAGCGCCGCGGGCCGGGTGCACTCGACCTCCGGGCCAGCACCGATGTCGCGACCGTGGCACCAGTTGGTCCACGCGTCGGCGATATTCGGGCGCGAACCACCCGCAGCGACGAGGACGGCGAAGGCATGCCCGAAATCGATCGCCTCCCCAGCACCGACCCCACGCGCATCGCACCAGCCACGCACATAGCCGATCGCCTCGAAACACAACAACTCCGCGGTCCGGTTCCGCATCGCGGCGGTGTACAGCTCGAACTCCGGTACTCGGCTCATCGGTCTGCTCCGGGTTCGTCGGCGACCTCACCACAGGTCAACCACGCCCGCCAGGAGTTCGGGTTCGGGGACACGGTGGTTCGCCGCCGGGCGAAAAGTCCGGCGGCGCTGGTCGTGGCGGCTGGTGTGCGGACATGACGAAACAACTCCTTCGTGGGATCGACGAGCCCGCCCCGCACCCAGCGGGTAAGGGCGGCGGTTACAGGTTTTTCAGGCCGCTGCGGCGGCGGGCAGATAGGTACGGGCCTCGACGACGACGCGGACGTGGTTGTGGACCTGCTCGGGCAAGCACACCGGCCCCGACACCGTGAACTCGGTGACCGGCAGCTCGATCGGTTCACCGTGTAACCGGCCCGGTTCGCGGCGCTGCGCGCTCACCCGCACCACCCCCGGGTCGGTGACCGGCTCCGGTGGGCTGGCATACCAGCGGTCGGCGTGCGCCCACACCGCGACGTATTCGAGGCCGCCGATACTCCAGTACCAGCGATCGGACTGCGGGCCGCGGAGGTGGTCGAGTTCGGATTTGCCGCCGCGGCGTTTCGGACGCGGCGGCAGTCGGCTCGCGTCGAGGTCCTCGAAGATGTCCGGGAACCGGTGGCGGGCTTCGGGTTCGGTCATCATCGCGGTGATCTCGTAGTAGCGCACGGTGTAGTCGGTGGTGACCTCGCGGTGGCAGGCATGTTTGCCGATGATGGTGTTCAACGGTGTGCGCGGTTGCGGAATGTTGGCCACCGACACCGATTTCGTGTTCATGCGAGTGACCTGCCGCCACGCGTGGCCACCGACGCGGACGAAGTCACTGACGCTGAAATCCGCGGGTCCCCAGCCGGGCGTCAGGCATCCGCGATCTGTTGATCGCGGACCTGATGCCAGTAGGTGATCTCATCGCCGCGTTGCGCCATGCGGTCGACGACTCGCTGCTGGTACTCACCCGTTGCGGGGGAGGGGTTTCGGCGTATTGGACTTCACCGTTGGCGGTTCGGGAGATCACGCGGGTGTGACCGTCGAGGGTCCGTTGATCGCCGCGCTGTTCGGCCTCGAGGGTGTCGATACGATTAGCCACAGTGCGCGGTGCGTAGCGGTGATCGGTGGTTCGCGCCGCCGCGTCGGCGCGATCATGCGCGCGATCGGCGTCCCGGCCCGCCTGCACCGACCGGCCGAAAGCATCCCACGACTTCTCGATCGCGCGCCGGTGACGGCGTTCGGAGTGATGGCCGATCTTGACTGGCTCACCACCCGGCGGCAACGCCTGACAAGCACGCTCGTGCGCGGAGTCAGGAGCGACAGCTTTGACGTCCTTGCGGGACGCCTTGTCCTGCAATGCCTGCGCCCGGTCGGCCTGGCGTGCGTCGCGGTCGCCTTCCGCGAGCAGGGACGGGCGCGCGGTGCGACCGATACGGACCCTGACCTCGAACCCAGCCTCCCGCAACGCTTTCGCGGCGGCGTCGATGGCGAACTGCTTAGGCTGGCGATCACGGGAGGACACCACGATCTACATGCCCAGGCTGCGGGGCCAACGCCAATGCCCGACACCTTTCTCACTCCCGTCATCACTTCATAGGTGCCGTCGCCACGGTCCGCCTCGTGGCGCGGCCCATAGTGCTCGGCATGCTCACGCGCAAATTCGACCGTCCCCGGCCAGTCGGCCCGGCCCATATCGGCATGGACTGTGGTGACACGGTCGAGGATCGTGACCGGGTGCTACCGCACCTGCGTCATCGACCACTTGCCGGCCGAGTACGTCCGCCGACCCCGAGTGCCGAACGAATCACCGACACTGGGACTTTCGCACCGATAGTTCGAAGCACTGCTCATCGCGGGGCTCCCTCGTCGTTTCTTCTGGATAGACCGAAAGACAGGAGTCCAGACGTGACCGAACTGCCGACGTGGCGAAATCGCCTGCGCCGCAGCGGCGATGGCGGTCACCAGTACCTGAGGGCGTTTTCGCTCGGGACCGAAGGATTCCGACTGCGCGCGGGACAACCCTCCCCGGCGTGGTCAGCGGCTTCGCGCCGCCCGGCGACATCCACCGCATCCGCAACGTCGGCGACGAGACCGCCCTGCCCACCACCATCGAGGAGCTTATGCAGCAACAGAAGCAACGTCAGCAACTGGTTTGGCAAGGGCGATCTCGGTTGCTACATCGATCCGGCAAAGGGTGCCCGGACGCGGGATCGGAACTCGGTGGGTGTGGTTCCCGTGCGGTGGTGAAAGTATTTGGCGAAGTTGGACGGGTCGTCGAAGCCGAGGTTTTCGGCGATGCGGACGGTCGGTTCGGAGCCATGTGCGAGAAGTCCGGGCGGCGGCAGGTGGCCACGAAGGAGCAGCCACGCGACGCATGACTTGCGCGGGGCTGAAGAAGTGCGCGCCGATGACATCCTGTGGGCGGCTCGTCGCGCTTGCGATGGCGTCGATATCCAGCGCGGACGTGTTGGTCCCGAGCAGGGTGCCGGGACGCGCGTGCTGGTCGATCGCGCGGAAGACCTCCTGTTTGACCGACAGCTCCGCGAAGACCGCCTCCACCACGACGTCAGCCTGGCCGATCGCCTCCATGCCGGTTGCCCGGCCGATGAGAGCCAGGCGCCGGTCGGCATCGGCTTCCTCGAGCCGACCGCGGCGCACGCTCGATGCGTAGTTCGCGGCGATACGGGACAGACCGCGGTCGAGATCCTGTGTGCTCCGATCGATCAGCGTCACCGGGATCCTGGCATTCGCCAGTGCCATCGCGATCCCGCCGCCCATCGTCCCGGCACCAACGACCGCGGCGTGGCCGGGGCGCCAGTCAGCGTCTACCTGTGGCAGGCCCGGTATGTCACCGGCCGCGCGCTCCGCCTGCCGCACATGCTCGAGCGCGGCGGCCTCGGCGGTCGCGCCACTTGTCCGCCGGGAAGTGTGCTCCGTCATGCTCCGCTCACCGTCTCTGCGATCCGGTTGTCGTCGCTGCACACGATGAGCACGTCGAGCGCCATCGCCCCGTCTGCGCTGGCGAGAACTGGGTTGATGTCGATCTCGGCGATGTCGGGATGATCTGTCACGCGCCGGCCAACGGTTGCGACGACTTTCGCCACCGCGGCTAGGTCGACGGCCGCGGACCCGCGGAACCCGCCCAAGAGCTTTGCCGCCCGCAGCCTTTCGAGCTCGTCGACGATCTCGGATTCGGCCAGGTCCGGCGGGATCAGCCGGATGTCGCCGAGCGCCTCGACCCAGACCCCGCCGAGTCCGATCATCATGACCGGACCCCAAGCCGGATGCCGCTTCGCGCCGATCATCAACTCGACGCCCCGAGGCGCCATAGCCTCGACCAGGATTCCGTCGAAGTCGACGCGAGTGGCAGCCGAGACACGTTCGGTCAGCTCGGTCCAGGCGGCGCGGAGGCTGGACTCGTCGGCGATGCCGAGTGCAAGCCCGCCCGCCTCGGTCTTGTGGTACACAGCCGCAGCCTGGACCTTGGCCGCCACCGGATACCCGATCTTAGCGGCGATATCGACAGCCTCATCGACGGAGGTCGCCAGCGCGCCCTCCGGAACCGGCACGCCGATTTCGGCCAGGATCCTCTTGCCCCGCCATTCCGGCTGTGTGCCCGAACCGAGGTCGATGGGGCCGACCGGGTCACCCGTCGCTGTGGCGATGGACCGGGCGCGGGCCAAGGAGCGCCCGTAGCGGGTCACCGCGGCGATCGCCCGCAGACTCCGTTCCGGCGAGCTGGAGATGACCACCCTGTGCTCGGCGGCATAGGCGGCCAGCTCGGCGGGCCATCGGCAGCACATCGACCAGCAGGGCGACCGCGACCGGTTTGGGCTGCCCAGCCGCGGCCCTGGTCACCTGCCTGAGCATCTCCTGGTTGGCCGCGGAATGCGAATACGGAACGGCGAGGGTGACCGAGCCGATCCGATCGTCGCCCAGCAGTGCGGCGAGCCCGTCGTGGAACAGCTCGGGATCGGTGACGACCGCCGTGCCGAGGTCGAGCGGGTTGCTCGGCATCATGTACGCCGGTAACCGAGCACCCAGGGTTGCCTCAGTGGCCGGGGAGAGAGCCGGCACCTCGATATCGAGATCGCCCAGCGCATCGAGGGCGATCGCACAGAAGGCCCCCGATGTGGTCGCGACCGCGGCGCCCCCCGTCGGAGGCTGCGGATACCGCGCGAGAATCTCGGCAACGTCGATGAGTTCCTCGAAGGACTCCACAACACACGCCCCCGCGTGAGTCGCCAGGGTTTTCATCACTCCGTAGTCGGCAGCGAGGGCCCCCGTGTGCGACGCCGCGGCCTGCTGGGCCCTGGCACTGCGACCGGTATGCATCAATACCAGCAACTTTTCCCGCGCACGGACCTTCCGGACGGCTTCCAGAAACCCATTCGGGTCACGGATGTCCTCGGCATAGATGACAGCGCCGCCGGTCGCGGGGTCGTCGGCGAGGAACGCCAGGAAGTCGGTCAGCGTAAGTCCGGCTTCATTGCCGGTCGATAAGCGATACGAGATCGGCACACCCCGAGCCCGCAAGCCTTGGAAGATCATGCCCATGAGCCCGCCGCTCTGGGCCAGCACCGCCACGGCGGGCCCCGGGGCGGTATCGAGCCGGCGCACCGGGTCATCGGGCAGGAAGACGGTGTTCAGCGGCTCGATGTAGTTGGTGTAGCCGATGCAGTTCGGCCCGACGAGACGCAGCCCGCCCGCCTGGGCCAGTCGGGTGATCTCCGCCTGCTCGGCGCGACCCGCGTCGCCGAACTCGGCGAACCCGGAAGCGTAGATGACACCGACGTGGACCTCCTTGCGGATACACGCGGCGACCGCATCCCGGACCCCGGTCGCGGACAGGATCAGCAGCGCGAGATCAACACCCTTTGGCAGCTCGTCGATAGCGGTCAGCACCGGAAGCCCGCCGATCTCACCGCCGGAACGGCCCACCAGGTGGATCTCACCGCGATAGTCGTTGCGCTGCAGATTCTCCAGCAGGTTGCGTCCGCTCGATCCCGGCTTGGCGGAGACGCCGACGATCGCGATCGACCGTGGGTTGAGCATTTTTCCGACCGCCACCGCGGAGGCCGATTCATTGTGGTTGCTCGTCATTGGGCACCTTCACTCGACCGTTTCAGCTGCGCGACTGCGCTGGACTGTCCAGCGGCTTGGCCCGCTTCTCCACAAAATCGCGCAGACGCTTCTCGGACTCCGCCGAGACAGCGTTCTGCGCAACCAACGTCTCGACGTAAAGACCGTCGTCGTCGGACATGTCGTTCACACGTGCGAGCCCTTGAGTGATCGCCCAATTGGACTCAGGTGTGTTTTCGGCGACGACCTTCGCGATCTTGCGCGCCGTCTCGAGCGCTTTGCCCGCGTCCACTCGGTACTGAACCAAGTTTTGGGCGAGCGCCTGGTCAGCGTCGAGAACCCTGCCGGTGAGCATCATGTCGGTCATTCGCGCGTTGCCCAGCAGGCGCTGAATGCGAACGGAGCCACCAGCGCCGACGTATATCCCCCGCCGCGCCTCGGGCAGGGCGAAGAAGGCGGTGTCGTGGGCCACCCGGATGTGCGCCGAGGCAGCCACCTCCAGTCCCGCGCCGATCACCGCACCGGTCAGGGCAGCGACCACGGGAATGCGTCCGCGGGCGATCTTGTCGAATGCGATGTGCGGAGCATGCGCGCCCACCCACCTCCGCCGCATGTCTCCGTCCGTCAGGCGGCGCAGGGTCTCCGCGAGGTCCAGCCCAGCTGAGAAGTCGGGGCCGACACCGAAGATCACGGCCGCCTTCGCGTGCTGGCCGGCCTCCTCTATGAGCCGACCGAGCTCGACAAACATCTGGTCGTGTAGCGCATTGCGCTTTTCCGGCCGGTTGATCCCGATCAACCCGACGTCGCCGTCGAGTTCATACGTCAACTGGTTCTCCACCATCGGGGGAATCATCTCCTTCGCTCCCGAGCGACGTCCGCGTAGGTTGCGGTCCGCATGCAATCCGGCTCCGAGACTCGAGTAAACCCCGCAATTGAAAGAGCATCCGTGCTGTAGCGTCGCAAGAAACGATGAAATCGTCCAGCTGACTCAGCTGACAGATACGGAGGGCCGATGCCACCGCAGCAGGAAATACTGGACGACCCGGCCGCCGCGGAGGTCGACGTTCTCGCTTCGCTGCTGGAGGTACATCGCCTGACGACCGTCGTCGCGGGGCGAGTTGACCTCGCCCCGCCGTGGCGGGTGGACTGTGAGCCGACCTCCTTGCTGGTGGTACTCGTCCAGGTCACCGGCGAAAGTCATCTGGTCCCGGCACCGGACGCCGAGCCGATCGTGACGAGGCCAGGGGATGTCGTGATCCGCCCACACGGGGCACGAGGGCACATGCACGACGGCTCCGATCCGTCGAACACGACCTGGACGTTCACCCTCCCGCCCACCGATACGGCGACGCCCCAACCGCTGCGATTGACCCATGGCGACGACCCGGGCAGCTCCTTCGTGTGCTGCCTGATGCAGATGGGTGACGCGCCGCGCGGGCCGCTGTGGGACAGTCTCCCGAGCGTGATCCATGTCTCCGGGCAGGGCCTGGCTGGGTCCGAGCCGTTACGGCACGTCGCCGACACGATGATCGAGGAGAGCGCGGCACCCGGTCCCGCGAGCACCCGGCTGATGAGTCGCCTCGCGGAGATCCTTCTGATCCTCGCGCTCCGGCTGCAGACCCGCAACATCACCGGCCCACCCGGCTTTCGAGCACTGGCCGACCCGCTGATCGCTCCCGCCATCACCCTGATCCATGCCGACCCCGGGCATTCCTGGTCGGTCGCTTCGCTCGCGTCGGCCTGCGGCCTGTCACGATCGGCCTTCGCCGCCCGGTTCGCCGAGGTGGTCGGCGAAACCCCGCACTCCTATCTCATCCGATGGCGAATGGCGACCGCCGCGAAACTCCTCGCCACGACCGACATGGCCGTCGCCCGTGTCGCGGCTACTGTCGGGTACATCAGCGAGGCTGCCTTCCGACGCGCTTTCGCCGATCATCTCGGTAGTACCCCACGCGAATATCACAAACGCCACCGGTGAGCAGCCTGGCCGCCGATGCTTTGCACCGGTGGTCCGCCCGCCCATCGATGATGTCCAGTGGTCGGCGACAGCCCGAAGCTCGCTACTGTCCAGCACCGAACTCTGCGCCGGACCCGATGTCGCCGGCGAGCATGGTGAGCGCGGCCTCATGAGTCTCCCGCCTGTGACGCGCGAGGATCCGCAGGCACAGGGCCCGGTCTCGAGCAGCGAGTGCGTCAATGAGCTGATCGTGTTCATCGGTGGCGATCGCGGCATCCGTGGTGGCTACGTGCAGCAGGCGGTACGGCTCGGACATGGTCCAAAACTTCTCCGCCTCAGCGAGATACACCCCCATCGGTGACAGCCGGAAGATCTCGCGGTGCAGGGCCCCGTTGAGCCGGTTGACCGCCGAGATATCACGCGCCACTGCGGCCATGGCGATCTCGCGGTTGATGCCCCGCAACAGCGCCACCTCGTCGTCGGTGGGCCAGCGAACCGTCCGGATCAGCTCCGTCTCCAGGAACGCGAGCATATTGCCGATCTGACCGAGCTCCTCGGCGTTCAGCCTCGTGACGAAATAGCCCTGGTGCGGCCGATGTACCAACAAGCCTTCTGTTGTGAGCACCCGGAGCGCTTCCCGCAGCGGCACCCGGCTGATCCCCAGCACGCGTGCCATTTCCTCCTGGCGGATCTGCTGCCCCGGAAGGAGGGCGCGATTGATGATCATGTCCCGTAACCGGTTGATCACGCTCGCGACGCTCCGGTTCTCGACACTGGACGCGGACGCGATCGTAACCACCTTCCTCGGCGTGCCCGGCCCCTGCTCGCTGTGCGTCACCGCTCGCACTATAGCAGCGGTAGGCTTCCCCACTGACGGACGAGAGCTCATGGCAGACCGTAGATCGCCACGGTGGTCTCGCCATCACGCAGCCGCTGGATGTACTCGGTCTCGGTTCGTTCGCGCTCGATGGACCTGGTCCTGATGTCGTCGGCACTCGCCGCCGGAATGCACACGACTCCGTCGGCGTCGGCGACGACGAGGTCGCCGAGACCGACGATGACGTCGCCCAACTGGACGGGTTCGCCCAGTTCGCCGTCGCCGCGAGGGTTCTTCGCGGTCCCACGGACGCAGAGGCGTTCAGCGAAGACAGGCCAGCCGAGCTCGATGAGCCGCCGGGAGTCGCGGACACCGCCATTGATCACCAGGCCCGCGAGCCCGCGGGCGATCGCGGCCTCGGCCAGGATCTCACCCCAGTAGCCGTACTCGAGGCCGCCACCCGTGTCGACGACCAGCACCTCACCACGGCGGGCCGCGTACACCGCGCGGTGCAGCCAGAGGTTGTCCCCCGGTGGCACCCGGACGGGAAACGCCGGTGCCTCTAGGTGCATGTCCGGTGACAACGGCTTGATCACCGACGGCAACGCACCGATACGGTCGGCCGCCTCGTGCACGGTGGCCGAAGTCAACTCGGGACCGCTCCCGCCGATCGGTGTCATGACGTCCGCCCCGTCAGGTACTGCAGGTCGTGATAGCCATGGGCACGGCGAGCTTCCCGCAGTGATGCTCCGGCCTCGACGGCCCGGCGAATGCCGTCTTCCGCGCGCTCGATCTCCTCCGCTGCCGCCAGCACCTCCTCGGCACGGGCGACGGGGATCGCCACCAATCCGTCACCGTCGCCGAGCAGCAGGTCACCCGGCTCGACGCGGACACCGCCGACGGACACCGCCACCCGAGTGGCTTCGACACGGACGCGATCCTTGCCGGTGCGCATCCAATTGCCCCGGGAGAAGAGCGGGTAGCCGAGCGTGAGGCTGCGGTCCACGTCACGGCAGACACCGTCGATAACCGTTCCGGCGACGCCCCGGCTATGGGCAGTTGCCGTCAGCAAGTCACCCCACACGGTGGCGTCGAGGCGACCCTGGTTGTCGAGCACGACGACATCGTCTGGGCCGAGGTCGTCGATATAGTCACCGACCGTGCCACGATCCTGCCCGACGGGCCCGTATCGTACCGTCCAGGCGTGCCCGACCAGCCGGAACGACCGGTCGAGGGGCACGATGCCCAGCGCCTGACCGGCGATGCCGAGGCGATCCAGTGCGTCGGAGACCGCGGAGGTCGACAATGCGGCCAACCGGGTTTTCAGCGTCTGCTCAGCGGTCCCCATCGGTCAGCTCCTCGTATCTCGTGCCCATCACGGTGGACACCGGTGTCCCCGCCTGGATCGCGGTGGCCATAGCCGACTCTGTGGCCGCGATCCGCTCCGCAGTGGCCAGCACGTCCTGCGCCCGGTCCGCCGGGACTATCACTACGCCGCCGGTATCACCGAGGACCAGGTCACCGGGGGCGACGGGTACTCCGCCAATCTCGACCGGCTCGCCCCAGGCCAGCTCGACTGCCCGCCCCCGGGCGGTGACGGGGGAAGCGGCATGCGCGAACACCGGCAATCCCACCTCGCTCGCCTCGGTCAGGTCGCGGGCCGCCCCATCGACCACTACGCCCTCGACGCCACGTACTGCGGCGGCACGTGACAACAGGCCACCCCAGCCCGCGCAGTCGATCCGCCCCTGGTGGGCAACCACGACGACCTCATCCGGGCCGGAAGCGTCGACGGCGGCGGTTCCGAGATGTCGCCGCGGCGATCCGGCGTGATGAGCGGGTGGCGGGCCCAGCAGGACGGTGACCGCCCGGCCCGCCAGGGGCCGGTCGGCGGCGAGCGACCGCACCCCGTGGACAACGCCGGTGAGACCGTGCCGGTCCAGAGCGTCGGACACGGCGCAGGTATCCAACGCGCGGAGTCGTTTCACCAGGTTGTTCATGGGCGACCCGCCACGTTCTTCAGGGCGGGGAACACCAGCCGCGCGTTGCCCTCGAATATCGCGCTGCGATCGGTGTCCGAAAGGAATCCGAAGCCCTCGATGACGGGTTTGATGTCGTCGAAGTCGCGGCCCGTGTCCGGGTTGGGGGCGCTGCCGCTGCCCGGCTTCTCGGTCCCGAACAGCACACGATCGGCACCGACGGTGCGCAACAGCAACTCCAGCGACGGTGGGTGGTGCAGCACGCTGTCGAACCAGAATCTGCGCAACGAGGTCTCGAACCGCTCCGACTCGGGGCTGCCGCCCAGCGCCGGGTGCAGGACCTCGGCCTGCCAGCGCCCGATCTGGTACGGCACGGAGCCGCCGCCATGGGAAATCATCACACGCAGCGAAGGAAAGTCGGCGAAGACTGAGCTGCGCAGCATGGACAGGATCGCGATGGATTCCTCGGTGACGAAATGCTCGCTGTATGTCTCGCGCTCGCTGTAGCAACCCGCGGAATGGATGTGCATGGGGAGGTCGCGCTCAACGAGCTTCTCGTACAACCCATACCAGTACCGGTCCCCGAGTGTCGGTGTAGTGCCACGGCCCTCGTGCAGATCGGGGTTGATCAGCACGCCGACGAAGCCCAGGTCCACCACGCGGTCGAGCTCGGCGAAGGCGACATCCACGGAGCGGTCCGGTACGAGTGGAAGCGCGCCGACTCCAGCGAACCGGTCCGGGTACAGGGCGACGGTCCGGGCGATGGTGTCGTTGTTCGCGCGGACCCACGGGTCCACCAGCCGATCCGGCTGCATCGAGCTGCCGAGATGGAAGGGGCGGGGCGACAGGAGCTGCAGGTCGGTCCCTACCGAATCCATCACGGCCACATTGCCCGCGGCCGTCTGCGCCAGCACGTCGTCGGGGATCTTGGGCTGGCCGGCATGGTAGCCGCCGTCAGCGATCAGGGCCGCTCGGTAGGCGTAGAGCCCGTCCGGGGCGACGAGATGGGCGTGTGCGTCGATGATCATAGGTGTCAGCCTTTGTTCAGCAGGGCGAGGATCTCGAGTTGGATCTGCAGCGGCTCGGCCAGGTCGATCCGCAGTGTGTGCCGGGCCGGCCTGCTCGCCTCGTCGGGAAACATCTCGATCCAGTACTTGTCGATGACAGGGCGAATTGCCTTGTCGCGCACGAAGACCGTGCACTTGGCCATGTCCTCCGGGCCGCCGCCGGCGGCCTCGAGGATTCGGCGGGCGTTCGCGAACACCAGCTGCACCTGCGCCTCGGTGTCATCCGGCACCGCTCCGGTCGCCGGGTCGAGCGGAGAGATCCCGCTGGAGGCCAGCAGATTGCCTACCATGCAGGCCTGCGGGATCGGCAGACCACCGTGATGCAGGCCGGGTACCTCGATCGAATGTCGCGCCACGTTATGTCTCTCCTTCTAGTGCCAGCTCAGAAAGCCCATGCCGCAGCCGGTTCCAGCGGCCGACCGCACGATGGGCACGTACTCGGACCAGTCGACTGCCCGGCCCTCCATGGCGCCGGCCACGGTGATCCAGTTCCGGATCTCGGAGGAACCGCTGTTGAGCAGAGCGGCCGGTAACCCGCACAGCGCCTCGCTGTCCTTGTTCGTGATCGCGTCGAGTACCCGCCGATCCAGGTCTTCGTTCACGACGAAGTGACTCATGCCACCGGAGGCGAGAACGGCGATCCGGGTATCGATCGGTGACGCCGCGGCAGCCGCACGCACAGCACGCCCGAGTTCGAAGCATCGCTTGGGGCTCGGCTGGTTGGGCGGGTAGTAGGTGTTGAGCATGAAGGGAATCACCGGAATGGGGTCCGGTTGCAGGAACTTGTGAATCGGAAAGCCGTAGGCATGACCGAAGCCGGTTCCGGGCGGCGCGGCGGCCATCCAGCCGATATCGAAGCCCTCGGTCATCAAACCCCGGACCAGATCCTCCGCCAGCGCCGCATGCCCGGCGAAGGTGAACTCGGCGTCCATCAGGTAGCTACGGGCCGCCTCCTGGAGGAATTCCGAGTCGTGGTCGTCGAGCACTCCGGTTGTCATCGTCGCGGCCGCGGAGATCGCCATGGCCGGCTGGTTGGTTTCGGTGAACAGCTCACGCTGGTCGTCGCCGACGATCAGGACGACGTCCGGGGCGACGCGGCGGAAATCCGCCCGCAACCTCTCGAGCGCCGCCTCACAACGCCGCCAGTTCTCCTCCCAGACGGCGGGTGTGCCACTGAATGCGAACCGGTCCCCGGCTGCGGCCGCGAGGTCATCGAAGCTCCGGATGACCCCCGAGGCATCGTAGAGTTCGGGGTTCGCGCGATCCTGATCTGCGCGCTCGGCCCACATATTCGGTGGCACGGCCAGCAGCGGACTGTGTGAAGTCGCCGCACCGAAAACGATTTCTGCCATGGAAATTCCTCCTGATAGGCCTCATTCGAGGACAGTGAACAAGCGCGGATCATGTGCGGACCCCACTCGAAGTGCCTCACCGGCATCGGTGATCCCGGCCAGGTCGCGACGGACTCCTACCAGGGCCGACACGGGGCGTACCAGTAGCCGCAGAGCGGCGGCCAGCTCGGTGGCGGGATCGGCGGGAACCGTCGCGACGCGCCATGCGACGTGCCGATCCGGGCGCACGAGCAGGGCCCCGTCTGGGGCGGTGCCGCGCACGGACGTCCACGCCCCCGACGGGTCGGCCAGTGCGCCGCCCACCTCGACGAGGGTGAGCCGGACCCCGTCGACGGTCTCGGCCGCACGCCGCCAAGCCGCCGCGTGCGCCACATCGACGAACAGTGTCATCCCCTCGGGCGCCACGAGATCCGATGTGGAGACTCGCTGACCATCTCGGTCCAGCCAGACATGCGGAATGTGGTGCCCCGGCCTCGCCGTCGGGTGGAACTCGGTCGCGGAATCGTGCCCAGGGGGTGGCGGCGTGCCGTCGGGGATGACAGCACCAGCCTCGTAGGCGAACCCGGCTTCGATATTGAGCTGGCCGTAGTCCTCCGCGTTATGCGCCACCGCCGACTCCGCGGCGACTCGCCGCCGCGCACCCTCAGGCGTATCGGCGGCCCATACAGCGATCTGCGCCCAGCCTTCCTCTTCCGACTGCCCCTTCACCAGGCCCAGTGCGGCGGCCACCGGCGCGTGCCGTCCCGCGTTGCGCAGCGAGTGCTCCACGTTCCGAGCCGCGACCGGCATCCGTTCGCTCTCGTAGCTGTCCAGCAGCGTCTCGTCGGCCTCACCCTTCAGGACCGCCGCGACCTTCCACGCCAGATTCGTCACGTCACCGATCGCGGTGTTCAATCCCAGGCCCCCGGTAGGGGGATGGCGGTGCGCGGCATCGCCGACCAGGAACACCGGGCCGACCCGGAAACGGTCGGCGACCACACCCTCGAACTGCCAGTGACTGATCGCGTGCACGTCGATATCCAGGTCGGGAAGGCCGAGGATGCCCCGTGCCTGCCGGAGGATCGCGTCCGTGTCGTGCGCCGTCGGGTCGCCGATGCGGTACGTCATGCTCAGCGACCATTCCGGCGACTGCGCACCCCACCGGCCCGGGCCGAGCGCCAGCAGCGCCCCGGCGAAACTCCCCTGACCGGACGGTGAGACGAAGTAGGTGAGCAGCGCCTCCGGGTCGGCGTAGGAGGAGAGGTCGGCGGCGAAGTACACGCTGACGACATCCAGGAGAGCCCGCGGCCCGGTGACCCCGACACCCAGCAGCCCCGCACACGTCCGCCCACCGTCGGCGGCGATCACGAAACGGGCGCGGACCCGGTACGAGCGGCCGCTGTCACGGTCGACGACCGTCGCCGTCGCGCCGGTGTCGTCGAGGTCCAAGCCGATGAGTTCCTGCTGCGATCGGACTTGCCCCGGCCAGGCGCGCGCAGCATGGTCGGCGAGGATCATGTCGAGCCGCAACTGGGGCAGATTCGCGAACCTCCGTGGGCTCGCGGCGGCGTAACGAGCCGCGTCCTTTCCACCGCCCCATGCCGGGACCTCGCCGACCTTGCGGCCGTGCAAGGGGCTTGGGCCGGCGAGCGAGGTGTACCAGGCGCACTTGTGCCATTGATCCTCGGGCGGCGACTCCTGGTAGACCTGCTCGGCCACTCCCACGTCATGGAATGTCTCCATCGTACGAACGTTGAGCAAGTGGGCCCGCGGAAAGTGGGCCGTGAAGGCGCGCCGCTCCACCAGTAGACCATCAATCCCGCGTCTGGCCAGCTCCAGCGCGGCCGTGAGCCCGGCCGGGCCTCCGCCGACGATCAGGACCGGGACGTCGAGGTCGGCGCCACCCTGCGCCACGGGTTGGTTCATCTGCATCCTCCGGTGACAGCTGCATATTCATAGGCAAGATTGGTAGCCAATATGCCGCCTAGAGACTATCTGCGCAAGAGGTCGACGAAAACAAATTTGCCCATCTACCCGGATAATCCGCCAGCAGAGGCGAGCCGGACCGAATCGATCAACTCTTGACTCGTCCAATTGGCTCCAATATTGTCTTCCAATATCGGTGACTTGAATCACCAGATGAGTCGGGCGGCCCCTCGGTGCGGCCCGTCCCCAACCCGAGGAGGGGTAGATGGCGATGTCGCCATTCGTACGAGATTCCCCAAACCGCGCTACGTCGCGCTGCCGAGAGATCTCGGCGCGACGATCGAGTTCCGCGGTGTCCTCCGGCACGGCATGGTCGCGACCCCTGATTCCGACGAGCCTCTCCCGCAGAGGAGGATCCGACCGAACTCTCCAGTCCGCCGCCGGAGCCGATGGCCCAGCGTGCTCGGCCGTTTCGCGTACCCGCCGGCTACCACCGGCCGAGTACGCGGTCTTCGCCGACTGATCCTCGACACCCCAGCGGCAAGATCCCGAAGAACGAACTGCGCCGACCAATACGGAATCGGCCGAGGAGTCATGATGAAAACCAGCTTCCGGATGGATGACGTACCGACACTCGACATCGACCCGTACGACCACGATGTTCTTCGTGAGCCGCACGAGTTCCATGAGCGGCTCCGTGAGGCGGGGCCGTTGGTGTGGCTTCCCCGATACGGAGTCTATGCGTGCGGCAGGTTCGACCAGGTGCACGCCGGCCTGCGGCAGTGGCAGGATCTGATATCCAGTGCAGGAGTCGGACTCGGGGACCTGAGAAGCGGTCAGTACTGGCGCACACCGAGTGTGCTGATCGAGGCCGATCCGCCCGCCCACACGCCGCGCCGCGCGGTGGTCAACAAGATCCTGTCCCAGCGAGCATTGCGGAACTTGCAGGAGGACTTCACGATAGCTGCGAACCGAATGGTCGACGAACTCCTCGAGCGTGGGACCGTCGACGCGGTAGCAGAACTGGCCGAGGCGTTCCCGCTGACCGTGTTCCCGGCAGCAGTCGGACTCGGTGAGCAGGTCCGGCCACACCTGCTCGTCTACGGCGACCTCGTCTTCAACAGCGGCGGACCCGAGAACGACCTGTTTGCCAACGCGATGGCAAAAGCACCCGAGGCCATAGCAGCCATCACACAACAAACCCGCAGGGAGACTTTGCGGCCAGGTGGGCTCGGCGCGCAGATCTGGGATGCCGTCGACCGCGGCGAGCTTCCCGAAGACGAGGCGCCCCTGCTCGTCCGCTCGCTGCTCACCGCGGGTGTTGACACGACCGTCGCAGCTATCGCGGCGGCGATCCACTGCCTGGCCACCAATCCGGAGCAGTGGCAGCTACTCAAGCAGGAGCCGACGCGCGCACGTATGGCGTTCGAGGAGGCGATCCGGTTCGAGTCACCTGTCCAAACCTTCTACCGCACAGCGGTGTCCGACACCGACATCGCCGGCGTCACAGTACCGGCTGATGCGAAGGTGCTGCTCCAACTCGCCGCGGCCAACCGCGACCCTCGCCGATTCGACCAACCGCACCGCTACGACCTGAACCGGCGAGTCTCCGGCCACGTCGGTTTCGGTATGGGCATGCACCAGTGTGTGGGGCAACACCTAGCGCGGATGGAGGGCGAGGCCGTGCTGTCGGCACTTGCGACGAAAGTCGGCGCGGTTGAACTCGCCGGGACACCGACCCGACGGCTGAACAACACCCTCCGGTCCTGGGAACGAATCCCGGTGCACCTCACGCCGGCCTGAAGTGCCGTGTGCCATCAGTTACGAATCCTCCATTCAGCCACTGGCCCGCCGCCCATATCCCGTAGCCCATGGCCCGGGCGGAGATGCCGTGACGGACCTGAACGCGCGTACCAACTCATGGTCGGACAAGTGGCCGTTCCGGTCCCTGCCCGCCGAGCTCGCCGACGTGATGCGCACCGACACGGCCTCCGCGGACTCCCCATCGTCAGCACGTTATCTCCACCTCCAGGAAGGAATCCCGATGACCAGCGACGCCGTTACCCAGGCCCGCCAGCACTCCGTGGGCGATCTGTTGCGCCGGACCGCGTCGCGTTATCCGGCCAAAGTCGCCGTCATCGACGGGGAGCGATCCATGACGTACGCGGAGTTCGACGCGAGCGTAACCCGGTGTGCGCACGCGTTGGCCGACCGCGGGCTGGGCAAGGGCGACCGATTGGCGTTGCTGTCGCACAACTGCCGGCACTACGTAGTGCTGGCCTTCGCGACCGCTCGCCTCGGCGCAGTGCTCGTGCCCATCAACTTCATGCTCGGCGCGGAGGAAGTGGCCTATATTCTGTCCCACTCCGGAGCGAGCGGCCTGGTCACCGAAGACACCCTCGCCCCGATCGCGGAGAAGGCTATCGCTGCTGCGGGCCTCACCGGCGGAATCCGTGGCTGGATCGGGTTGTCCCCGACAGCAGCGACCGGCGAGTGGGAGAACATCGATAGCTGGATCGACACCGGCGACCCGGCCCCGGTCGAAGTCCTGGTCGCCGACGACGATCCGCTGCGGCTCATGTACACCTCCGGCACCGAATCCCGGCCCAAAGGCGTCATGCTGTCCAGCCGCTCGCTGATCGCCCAGTATGTGTCCTGCGCCATCGACGGCGGGATGAGCGCCGACGACATCGAAGTGCATGCGCTGCCGATGTACCACTGTGCCCAGTTGGACTGTTTCTTCTCCGTCGACGTCTATCTCGGCGCCACCAGCATCATCCTGCCTGGGCCGGAACCGGCCGCGCTGCTGGCGACCATCGAGCGGGAAAAGGCAACAAAGCTGTTCTGCCCACCGACGGTCTGGATCTCCCTGCTACGTCATCCCGACTTCGACTCGACGGATCTGTCCAGCCTGCGCAAGGGCTACTACGGCGCCTCCCCCATGCCGGTGGAGGTACTGCGGGAGCTGCGAGAGCGCCTGCCCGAAGTTCGTCTGTGGAATTTCTACGGCCAGACGGAGATGGCGCCGGTCGCCACGATCCTTCGCCCGCATGAGCAGTTGGAGCGTGCGGGCAGTGCCGGCAAGGCCGCAATCAACGTCGAGACAATGGTCGTCGACGACGGTGGTAACCCGGTGCCGCCCGGTGAGATCGGGGAGATCGTCCACCGCAGCCCGCACGCCGCGCTCGGCTACTACCGCGACGAGGCCAGAACCGCCGAGGCCTTTCGCGGTGGCTGGTTCCACTCAGGCGATCTGGGCCTCATAACCGAGGACGGCTATCTGTCCGTTGTGGACCGTAAGAAGGACATGATCAAAACCGGCGGCGAGAACGTCGCGTCTCGCGAGGTCGAGGAGGCCATCTACCAGCTTGACGGTGTCGCCGAGGTCGCCGTTTTCGGAATCAACCACCCTCGATGGATCGAAGCCGTCACCGCGGTGATCGTCCCCAAACCCGGTAGCACACTCACCGTTGACCGGGTCGACGCCCACGCGCGCAAACTCCTGGCAGGCTACAAGCGACCGAAATACGTGGTGCTCGTGGAGCAGCTGCCCAAGAACCCCAGCGGCAAGATCCTCAAGAAAGATCTGAGGACCGCCTATGCGGGACTGGCCAAGGGCCATCATGACACCCGATAGGTTCCGCTCAACCCGAATGCCTGTGGCCGTAGCGCTGCAGGTGCTCGCGATGCGCACTGGTCAACCGCCGCACAAGGAACTTTCCCAGCCCCTGCGTAGACAACCCCGAGACCCAAACTTCATCCACAAGCGGACTCTCACCAGGTACATCCTGACGGGATCGGGGCACTACCCAGCTCTGGAATCGAACTCCACGCAGTCATACCGGTCCATGCTGGACTGGGTCGGCTCGGTACTCAGCCGCGGACGCCGCTCGCCAGTTTCGCATCGCAGCCACCAAGGAATCGCATCGTGAACACCCCCTCTCGAGCCGAGTTAGCGCTCGTCGTCGCGGATCGCCGTGAGGCCGCAAACGAGGTCGTCACGCTCATCCTCGAGCACCCCGCGCGCCGCGACCTGTCGGCATGGGCGCCAGGTGCCCACATAGACCTCGTGCTGCCTGACAAGACGACACGCCAGTACTCCCTCTGCGGCGACATCGCCGACAGGACGCACTGGCGGGTCGCCGTACTCCGAGAACCCGATGGGCGCGGCGGCTCGGCCTATATCCATGACAAGCTCGATCTCGGCGATACCGTGCGGGTACGCGGTCCGCGCAACCACTTCGCGCTCGAGCCCGCGCGCCGCTACCGGTTCATCGCCGGGGGCATCGGAATCACCCCGATCCTGCCGATGCTGGCAGCCGTGACCACTGCCGGTGTCGAGTGGACACTCACCTACGGCGGCCGCGCGCGCGAATCGATGGCGTTCCTCGACGAACTCGCCACCTATGGTGACCGCGTGACGATCCATCCCCAGGACGAGGGCGGCTTGCTCGACCTCGATGCCCTGCTCGCCGACCCGGACGAAGATACGCTCGTTTACTGTTGCGGCCCAGGATCGCTGCTCGACGCAGTCGAGCAGCGCTGCTCCACATGGCCGCGTGGAGCATTGCACGTGGAGCGGTTCACACCCAGGGAGCAGGGTGCGCCTGTTCTCTCCAGTTCCTTCGAGGTCGAACTCGCCACCACCGGGACAATTTTGACTGTCCCGCCCGACCGCTCGATCCTCGACGTCATCGAGGACGTCGGCGTCCAGGTACTCTCGTCCTGCCAGGAAGGAACGTGCGGAACGTGCGAAACCCGCGTTCTCGCAGGAACCGTCGACCACCGTGATTCCTTGCTCACCGACGAGGAGAAGGCCGCCAACGACACCATGCTCATCTGCGTCTCACGTGCCGCCTGTCCCCGACTCGTCCTCGACCTATGACACCGTGATCCCATCACGTGCTCGCCAACCCCAGCGACCCCGAGTGCGGAGATGCTGCTGCACATCGGGGCCTACGCCGGTGTGCCCGCCGCCAACGTTGCGTTCGCGATCGGGCAGCAGGTGCTGGCCGAGGACCAGCCATCCGATCCACAAGGCCGTGGTCTGTCTCACCCGATGCTCCTCGGCGTAAGCCGCCGCGGCAGCGCCCGTCCACTGCGCGCTCTGCACGCGCTGAAATCTTTGCTGCTACTACGTATTACGACGGTCCGAGCTTGCCGCTCATCGTGAGAATCTACCGAGTCGCCCCACATCTACTCCCCGCACAGTCGATGATGGCACGGTCTAGCGAGTCTCGCGGCGGTTCAGCGGGGTGGGCGGAGGAACTTCAGGGCGCCCACCCGAAAACCGCAGTTCATCCAGTTCCCATGTTCGATACGCCCCGCCCGGGGCACGAACCTGCGGCAACCGGACCAGAACCGTCACGCCATCGCTATTTGCCGATGACCAGCAGTTTTCGGTGTCGTAGGAGGTTGGCGTACTGGTCGATACCCCCTCCGGACACCAGTGTCAGCGGCCATGAAATCCTGGCTGGCCATTGACACACCAGTGCTAACCACACAGGGGTTAGTACTGCAACTGGTGCGCCCAGAGATCAGGAGGTGATCGTTTTGCGGTCATGACCTGTGTCGGAAGCTCGTCGTCGCCTGCCGGTGTGAGTCCGGTCCGGGTAGCT
>NZ_JBFANH010000057.1:0-27715 GCF_040674755.1 Nocardia sp. NPDC049737
CGGGCACAACGTGATCGGCCGTCCCCGGTACTCTGCCACCCGCGCGATGTATTCCGTTATGTCCCATGGGTGGGGGATCGGTACCAGGCGACCCAATTCCTCGAATCGCGCGGCGAGATCCTCCATTACGCCTTCCCTCGTTGATCACGTCACCCATGCCGATATTGCGGTGAGCGTAGTCGCTCATGCAGCATTGCCGCGAACGTGGCCCGGCGCTTCCGTCAGCACCACCAAAACTGTTGGTGTACGCGCAAAGCCGGGCCGCACACCAGCTCCCGCACCAGTGAATCTCTGGCGGGTTCAGCGCTGCTGATCCGGGTCGGGTGATCGTCAAACCGCCGTGCGTCCCGAATCCTCGAGGTAGGCGACGATGGCGTTGGTGAGTCCACGCCGAGCCTTGTCGAGGTCGGAGTAGGTGCCGAGTTGGCGTTCGGAGTTGATGCCGCGCATGGCGCCTGGAATCAGCGCTGCGATCTCCTCGACGCGGTCGGGGTCCACGCCGAGGTCTGCGAAGGCGTTTTGGCAGGTTTCGAGCCAGCCGTGGCCCCAGGATGCGAGCTCGGCGGCGGTGCGCGGGTAGAGCTGTTCGAGTTCGGTGTGATCGCGCGGCAACGCGGCACGCAGATTTTCGATCGCACGGGAGTCAGGGGAGGTGAGTCCCGCGTAGAGGGTGTCGATGATGCCGGCGACTCGCTGACGAAGCGGTGCCGCGGTGTCGGTGAAGGTGAGCATTTCGGCTCGCCGCTCGGCGGTGTAGTGCAGCACGGCGGCCCAGAGCCCGTCGTTATCGCCGAACTGATATTTGACCGCACCCCAGGTGGCGCCGATCTCGCGGGCGATCTTGCTGGCCGACACTGCGCCGGGGTCTCCGGTGGCCAGCGAGCGCACCGCCGCTTTCAGCATGTTCTCCCGGGTGGCATCGCCACGGCGATTCGTGCGTCGCTCATAGCCATCCCGGTCGGTCACTTTCCAGATGTTAGCGGGCGGAGCGGATCCGGCCGCATTCGAATCCCTGCCCGCTGAGCCGCTTTTCATATTTTCACAGTACCCACTGTGATAATTTCACAGCGGTCACTGTGATCTGCCGAGAGAGGACAGCGAGATGGCGAAGCCGCCGCTATCGATGAAGCCGACGGGATGGTTCCAAGTCGCATGGTCGGCCGAGGTCGGCGTCGGTGCGGTCCACCGGATGACGTATTTCGGCCAGGAGTTGGTGGCGTGGCGGGCACAGTCGGGTCTGCTGACGGTGATGGATGCGTACTGCGAGCATCTCGGCGCTCATCTCGGATTCGGTGGTCACGTCGAGGGCGAGGTCATCGAGTGCCCCTTTCATGGCTGGCAATGGAACCATGAGGGCCGCAACGTCTGCATTCCGTACGAGAAACATCCCAACCGGGGCAGGCGCATCCGCACCTATCCGGTCGTCGAGCGCAACGAATCTGTGTACATCTGGCACGACATCGACGGTCGCTCGCCCTACTTCGATGTGCCCGACGTGTTCGCCGGATTCGGCGACGACAGTGGCCCGGCCGACTACTATCCATCGGCCACCCTGTTCCGGGAACGACTGGAACTGCATCCGCAATACGTGCTCGAAAACGGTGTCGACTTCGCACATTTCAAGTTCGTGCACCAGACGCCGATCGTGCCGGTATTCACCCGGCACGACTTCGACGAACCGGTGTCCTACGTCGACTTCACGATCACCTTCGAAGGTGATGACGGACAGTCCATCGAGGATGTCAACAGTGGCGTCGAGGCGATCAATGGCGGACTCGGCGTCGCGGTGACCAAGAGTTGGGGAATGGTCGACAACCGGACCATCACGGCGGTCACCCCGGTCGACGACAGCACCTGCGATGTTCGCTTCAGCGTGTACATCGGCCGTCGGCCCAGCTCCGATCCGGCGCAGGCCGAGCGAAGAGCACAGGCGTTCGCCCAGGAGGTCATTCGCCAGTTCACCCAGGACGTGAATATCTGGCAGCACCAGCGCTACTCGGATCCACCGGCACTGTCCGGAAGTGAGTACGAGGGTTTCCACGCCATCCGCATCTGGGCCGAGCAGTTCTATCCAACGCACGAAAGCAGGCATTGATGAACGCCTCAACCAAGGCGCCGATCCGAGTGTTCCAGGTCGCCACCGGCAATGTCGGAACCGAGATGATCAAACGAATCGGCAACCATCCCGATCTCGAACTCATCGGATTGCATTGCTACACACCGGAGAAGATCGGCCGGGACGCCGGCGAGATCGCCGGTCTGGCACCGAACGGCGTCATCGCGACCGGCTCGGTCGAGGAGATCATCGCCGCCGCGCCCGACGTGCTCACCTTCCACGGCGTATTCCCCGACGAGGACCTCTACGTCCAGGTGCTCGAAGCGGGCATCGACATCGTTACCACCGCGGACTGGATTACGGGTTGGCATCGCGACACCAACCACCCGCACCCGTCGGGCAAGCCGGTGACACAGCTGCTGAGCGAGGCATGCGCCAAGGGCGGCTCGACCTTCTACGGCACCGGCATGAATCCGGGCCTGAACCAGATCCTCGGTGTGGTGTGCTCCGCCGACGTCGCCGAGATCGAGAGCATCATCACCCTCGAATCCGTCGACGTGTCGTGTCACCACTCGAAGGAGACCTGGATCGAGGTCGGCTACGGGTTACCGGTCGAGGATCCGAGCATCTCGGGCAAGCTGGAGAAATACACCAGTGTCTTCGCCGACAGCGTCTTGATGATGGCCGACTGCTTCGGTCTGGATCTAGACGGGGTCGAGTTCACATGTGAACTCGGCGCTTGCACCAAGGATATCGATCTGGGCTGGTACCGGCTGCCGAAGGGCTCGCTCGGCGGTAGTCACATCAAGTACCAGGGCATGGTCGACGGTGTTGCGAGGATCGAGACGCATCTGGAGTGGCAGATGACCCCGCACACCGACCCGAGCTGGAATATCAAGGGCTGCTACATAACTCAGATCAAGGGCGATCCGTGCATCTACAACAAGCACATGATTCTCCCGAAGCCCGGCGTCGACCTCTCCAATCCGGACAACTTCGCCTCGATCGGCATGACCGTCACCGGACTGCCCGCGCTCAATGCGATCGCGTCCGTGGTGGCTGCTCCGCCGGGACTGCTGACCAGTGCGGATCTCCCGCTGCGCGGATTCGCTGGTCGTTTCAAGAACTAGGAAACGGGGCGCGCCCACTCATTTCCCTTCTCAACTTATAACGCACCCGGGGGCTTGTGGCAAGACCCGGGTCGTGCTGCAGAATCGCTGGCCGAGGCCAGAACCTGCGGAGATGGGAAATAACCGAATGCATGTGACCGACACCGATGTGATCATCGTGGGTGCGGGCCCGACGGGGCTGATGCTGGCCGCCGAGTTGCGACTGGCCGGGGTGCGGCCGCTGGTATTGGAGCGGGCGCCGCACCCCCGAGACATCCCGAAAGCCGGTGGTATCGGCGGACAGATCCTGGAACTGCTGCGCTACCGCGGGCTGCTGGAACGCTGCGAAGCGGCCAACACCGATCCGATCCCGCCTCCCCGGTTCCCGTTCGGCGGTGTGCACGTGGACTTGACGCACCTGCCGGATCCGCCGCTGCACGCGCTGCCGCTCCCGCAGCATCGACTCGAGCGCGTGCTCGGTGAACGGGTCGGTGAACTCGGTGCGGCGATCCGCCGCGGACATGAAGTGGTCGCGGTGAGCCAGGACGACGCCACGGTGACCGCGCAGGTGCGCGGACCGGACGGGACGTACCAGGTGACCGCCCGATACCTGGTGGGCTGTGACGGCGGGCGCAGCCGGATCCGCGATATGGCGGGCATCGCATTTCCCGGTACCACGTATCCGGAGGTAAACCGGCTTGTTCAGGTCGCCGTGCACGATTCGGTGACCGTGCTCGACAATGGCGACCTCGACGTCCCGGGGTTCGGCAAGGTCCGCGCGGGTTTCACGCAAACAGAGCGCGGTATGTTCGCGAACGGGTCGACCACTCCCGGACTGCTCGGTCTATTCACCGCCGAAGACGAGTCCACCGAATACGACGACGACGAACCGATGACCCTGACCGAGTTCCAGGACAGCGTCCGCCGGGTACTCGGCGCGGATCTACCACTGGGAGAGCCGATTCGGCTGTCGCGCTTCACCTTCAAGGATCGGTTGGCCGAACGGTACCGTGCCGGGCGGATCCTGCTGGCCGGTGATGCGGCCCACCTGTTCCCGGCAACGGGTGTGGCGATCAATGCGGGCATGCTCGACACGGTCAACCTTGCCTGGAAACTGGCCGCCGACATCGACGGCTGGGCGCCGGAGGGACTGCTCGACACCTATCACGACGAACGTCACCTCGCCGGCGCGCGGACACTGCTGCACACCCGGGCCCAGGTGGCGCTGCGGCGCGGACAGGACGCGGCCGCCGAAGCGCTTCGGCAGGTCTTCCAGGAACTGCTCCTCGACGAGAAGCCATTGCGTCGCGTTGGAGCCCTCATCGCGGGCACCGACATCCGCTACCCGCTACCCAACGCCAACGAGCACGCCTTGACCGGCACCTTCGCGCCCGACCTTCCGCTCTACACCGACCAGGGCGCAACCAGCGTCGCGGAGCTCATGCACACCGCGCGGCCCATGCTGCTCGTCCTCGCCGATCGACCGGAACTCCTCGAGATCGCCCGAGACTGGCAACCCCGCATCGAAATCCACACCGCCCGAACCGATCACCGCCCAGCCGACGCCCTGCTGATTCGCCCCGACGCCCATATCGCCTGGGCGGCAACGGTCGAGGAACCCATCGATACCGCCGCGCCCGCGCTGCGAGAAGCGCTCGCCGGCTGGTTCGGCGCACCTGTCGAAACACCAGTGCCCGCCGGTCAGTCCCGCTGATCGGTCGTTGTTCCCGCCACTTCTCCCGCAGGTCCCTGCGGGAGAAGTGGCTGCGCGCCCAGAGGGTTCAGGCGTGTCCCTCACACAGTGCGCTGAGCGCGGTCAAGGACGCCAGGCGGTGCAGGAGGGCGGTTTTCGTGTGCTCGGCGTCGATCGTGGAGGTTTCAGCGAGACTCCTCGGGACCCGCACCGAAGTGCCGTCACGATGGCCCGCGGGAAGCGTACGAAGTGGACGTTAGGTGAACAACTAGTATCGCAAAAGTGTTGCCACGCAACAATAGTTGCGTCATGCTGAGGGTATGGCCAGACGGTCGAAGAGGCGGCCGGTCGGGCCGAGGTGGGGATCCGAGGATCCAAAGGGGTGCTGTCCGCGCCCCGTCGTATCCCATGCAATTCGTTGGCGACGGCGTGTCGGCTGGGTGCTGGCCGTCATCTTCGTGCTGTTCGTCTTTCCCGGACTTGTCGGCGGGCTCGCCAGTGCGCAGTACCAGGCCGCCGCGACCGGCAGCAGTGTCTCCGAAATCGACGGCCTCAGCTGGATGCACATCCGCGATTCATTCGGGGTTCCGCTGGCGAACTACGCCTTTGCGACCGATCACGGCGGCGTGCTGGATCCGGGGTCGACGATCCTCTGGGCCATTCTGGGCTTCGAATTCATCGGCTATATCGCCATCGTGACGACCGCCATCTGGTTGATCGGCAATGCGCTGAGCTTCCAGTGGCTCAATATGTTCGGCTCGGCATTGACCGGCGTCGCGGACCGGCTGACCGGCCAGATCGCGACGCCGATGCTGCTGATCACCGCGGCGACAATCGGTGCTTTCTGCGTCGCCTGGTTCTGGATGCGTGGCTATCACGCCAAGGCAATGCTGCAGATCGTCACGATGCTCGGTGTCGCGGTGCTCGGGCCGGTATTCCTGGCCGAGCCGCTGGGCGATGTGCTGTCCTCGGACGGATTGCTCGCCAAGGGTAGGGATTTGGGAATTTCGGTGGCGGCCGGGCTCAACGGCAACAACAACCCGAATCCGAACCAACTGGTGACGACCATGCAGCGCGATCTGGCGGACAACTTCGCCCGCCGCCCGGTGCAGGTGTGGAATTTCGGCCATGTGGTCGACGAGCAACCGGCCTGCCGGTCGGCCTGGTCCACGGGGATGATCGCGGGCGACGACGAACGGGTCCGCAAGGGCATGCAGGGCTGCGGTGATTCCGCCGCCTACGCCAAGGCCCAGAATCCGAGCATGGGGCAGGTCGGCACCGGTCTGATGTTGTTGATCTGTGGCGGCATCCTGTTGGTCTTCGCGGTGGTGCTCGGCATCCGGGTCATCAAGGCCGCGCTGGACGCGATCTATCACGGGTTCATGTCGATATTCGGTTTCGCCGCAGGCGGATTCGTCTACGGACCGACGCAGACCTTTCTGGTTCGCAATATCGTCGACGGCTTTGTCGCGGCGGGCCGGATGACGGCCTACACCATCTTCCTCGGCATCTATGTGCTGTTCATGGGCAATCTTTTCGCGCAGGCGAAGGGGCAGACCATGGCGGTGATCGTCATCGCGGGCACCGTCGAGATCGTCGCCATCTCCCAGCTCAAACGCCTGAGCCGCAGCCTCAGCCGGGGCAACGACTGGATCGCCAACCGGTTCGCGCTCGCCGTGCAGGGGTCTGGAGCGCGCCCTGGCGGTGGAGGCGGCGGGGGATCGGCACTCGGCATGGGTGATGCTCGGGCCGGCGGTTCGCTGCACGGCGGGCTGATGTCCGAGATGGGCATGCTGAACACGATCAATGCGTCACCCGCGACCGCGTGGCTCCTCGGGGCCACGGTGGGCCCGTTGAACCCGCTGGCGCGCAGGAAAAAGGGGATGGATCTCAACAACATCGCCGTCTCGCCGATGGTGCGGCAATTGCACGAGTACAACCACGCTGGCCGCGGAAACTGGCGGGTCAAGGCCGCCGGGCGGTTGACCGGAATAGACCGCGGAACCGGGTCCGCCCTGGGTGTCCAAAATATTCTGGACGGTCTGGGCGACAGTAAGGTCCCGGACGCGATGATCGCTCCGATTCTGCTGGCGATGGGTGCGACCGATCAGCAGGTGATCGATGCCCAGCGTGCGCTGGCCGTCCAGAAGGCCAGCATGAAAGACTACAACCCGAACGGCTTCGCGCCCCTACAGAAGGCGGTCGCTGCGGGGTATGCGGTGGAGAACCACCAAGGCATCGCCGCGCTGCCGGCATTCGCGGGGCAGGCCGTGGTCGCTGCGGACAACTTCGTGCGGCACTCCACTGCACCGATGAACCCGAACGCCGTAGATCACCAGTTCGTGCGGCGGGTCATGAATAGCGACGAACATCAGCTCAGAACCATCACCCCGGACGAATGGCGCAACGTCGGGCGCGATACTCGCCAACACATCGGACGGGAACTGGCGCTACAGCACCAGGAAGCGGCCACGAACTACTACCACAACCAGAACGACGCGAATCTTCTTCAGGCGTTGCAGCTGTCGAACCGCCAACTGGCCAACTTCAACAGCCTCGATCCGAATGGCGGACCCAACCCATGGTCTTCGTAGGCGGGCGTGTGGGCAGGCTGACAATATTCGTTAGGTGAAAGATCCGTGGTCCGGGCTCAGGATGCGGAACCTGATCTCACAGCAAGGGGAACCTATTCGCATAGCCCCGAAAACTGGTAGAAACCTGTGGGTTGAACGTGATTGCCCGGGGGCACTAGAACCAGACGGGCAGTCAGTTATGGTGACGGCCTATCGTTCGAGTACCCCGAATGATCGCGAGGCTCACCGTGCGGGACAGCGCTCCCACTACCTATCAGGAACTACGCGCCGTCCTGCAGCAGCGCTTACCGGAACTGGCCGAGGGCCAACAGCGCATAGCGCGGCTGGTATTGGACGATCCGGAAGGAACCGCATTCCGCAGCATCGGCCAGAGCGCCGAATTGGCGGGGGTGCACCGTTCCTCGCTGGTGCGCTTCGCGACCATGCTCGGCCTGCCCGGCTATCCGGGCCTGGTCGAACTCTGCCGCAGACAACTCGCCGCCGAGGCGTATCTGGTGCGTAGACCCGCCGACGCGCCGCCGCCGAGCTCGAACGACGAGTTCTTCACCGCGATAACCGAATACGACACGAACAATATGTCCCGTACCTTCGCGCGCATTGATCGCGGCGATTGGGACCGGGCGGTAGAGACGCTGGCGCATGCCTCGACCGTGCACGTCATCGGGCTGCGGCGCTGCCTGGCGATCGCATATGCCGCTACCTACCAGCTGCAGTTGGTGCGTCATCGGGTCCGCCAGCTCGGGGCGACTGCCCGGCTGCTGACCGACGAACTGCGCGATATCGAACCCGGCGACGCACTCATCGCGGTATCGATCCGGCGCTACAGCAGTGACACCGTGCGCGCGGTCGAGGCGGCGCGCCGCCGTGGCGCCACCACCATCGCCCTCACCGATGACGCGTCCTCCCCGCTGGCTCGCATCGCCGATGTGACCTTCTATGTCGGAACCGGTTCCCTCACCGTGCTGCGCTCGCTGACCGCCTTCAGCGGACTGGTGCACGCCCTGGTCACCGCCGTCGCACTGCGCCTGGAATCCGTCGGCACCGATAGCGACATCCTCGACGAGCAATTGCTCGAGTAGCCGCGCCGTTTGCCGGTGCCGTCCTCGGGTACCGCTTGGATATGACGCCCAGCCATGATCTCCGGGAGCTCGGATTGCCCGAAACGATCTCGGTGGCGCTGTTCGACCTCGACGGTGTATTGACCGATACCGCGGCGGTGCATCGGCGGGCGTGGAAGGCCGTCTTCGACGAGTTTCTGGCCGGACGGAGCCCCGGCCCATTCCAGCCGTTCACCGAATCGGACTATCTGGGCTATGTGGACGGCCGTTCGCGGGCGGACGGTATCCGTGAGTTCCTTAACTCGCGGGGGATCACGCTGCCGGAGGGCGAACCCGATGCGGCGGAGGGCGAGCCGACCGTACATGGCCTCGGCAATCGGAAGAATCGGCTGCTCCTGTCGTTCCTCGAACGCGACGGTGTACACGTCTTTCCGGGATCGCTGGCCTATTTGAAGGCGACGCGAGCGGCCGGATTGCGGACGGGTGTGGTGACCGCATCGGCGAATGCCCACGAGGTGTTGGCGGTCGCGGAGCTGACCCGGTTCGTCGATGTGTGCATCGACGGAGTCGAAATCGCCAGCCGCGGTCTGCGCGGCAAACCCGCGCCGGACGCATTTCTCGCGGCTGCGCAGGCGCTGGACGTCAAGCCGGAACAGGCGGCGGCGTTCGAGGATGCCATCGCCGGGGTGACGGCCGGTCGGGCCGGTGACTTCGGGTATGTGGTCGGCGTCGATCGAGTGCGCGATGGTACGCAGGCCGAGGCACTGCGTCGGGCCGGGGCGGATGTGGTCGTCACCGATCTGGCCGAGCTCGGGCCACCGCAATGACTGCCGACTGCCGTGGCTTCGAGATCGCGCCATGGCACTTGCGTTGGTGCGGACTGGATCTCGAGGCATTGCACCGAACCGAGTCGATCTTCGCGCTCTCCAACGGACACCTCGGGCTGCGCGGCACTTTTGAGGAGGGCGAGCCGGTCGGCAAGCCGGGCACCTACCTCAACGGATTCTACGAGAAGCGCCAATTGCCTTATGCCGAAGCGGGATACGGCTATCCCGAGGAGGGGCAGACCGTCGTCAATGTGACCGACGGGAAGATCATTCGGCTGCTCGTCGAGGACGAGCCGATGGATATGCGTTACGGCGAGGCCGTCGAGCACGAACGGGTACTGGATTTTCGGTCGGGTACGTTGCGGCGCACCACGGTCTGGACCTCGCCGACGGGTCGGTGCGTGCGAATCCGCTCGGAGCGACTGGTGTCGTTCACCGAACGCGCCCTGGCCGCGATCCGGTACGAGGTCGAACCGCTCGATGACGATCTCGAGCTGGTCATCCAATCGGATCTGCTCGCCAATGAACCGGTTCCGACCTCGCACGGTGATCCCCGGCTCGCGGCCGCACTGGATCACCCCTTGGTCGCGGACTTCTGCACCGCACGGGATTTCTCCGCGGTACTCGTCCACCACACCCGAAGATCCGGGTTGCGTATGGCTGCGGCCATGGACCACGAACTCGAGGTCGACGCGACGCCGCGGTGCACTGTGCACGCCGAGGAGGATATGGCCCGCTTGACGATCGCGGTCGATGTCGCCAAGGGGGAGCGCGTGCGATTGACGAAGTATCTCGGCTACGGATGGTCGAGTCGGCGCTCGGTACCGGCGCTGCGGGCCCAGGTCGAGGCGGCATTGGCCGCCGGCCTCGAGACCGGCTGGGATACGTTGCTGGCCCGGCAGCGCGCGTATCTGGACAACTTCTGGTCCACCGCCGATATCGAGATCGACGGGGATCCGGAACTGCAGCAGGCCGTCCGATTCGCGCTGTTCCATGTTTTACAGGCGGGCGCACGCGGTGAGACCCGCGCGATACCGTCCAAGGGGCTGACCGGGCCCGGCTATGACGGCCATTCATTTTGGGACACAGAGACTTTCGTATTGCCCGTATTGACCTATACGGTGCCGGTGGCCGCCGGCGACGCACTGCGGTGGCGGCACGCCACCCTTGACCGGGCCCGTCAGCGAGCACACGAACTCGGCCACACCGGAGCGATGTTCCCGTGGCGCTCCATCAATGGCGACGAGGGTTCCGGCTACTGGCCGACCGGCACCGCCGCGGTGCACGTCAATGCCGATATCGCCGATGCGGTGGTCCGATATCTCGCCGCGACCGGCGATAAGCATTTCGAAAGAGGATGCGGTGTCGAGTTATTGGTGGAGACCGCGCGCTCATGGGTGAGCCAGGGGCACTACGACACAGCTGGGAACTTCCGGATCGACGGCGTGACGGGTCCCGACGAATACTCCGCACTCGCCGATAACAACATCTATACGAATCTGATGGCACAGCGGAACCTCGATGAAGCCGCCGAAGCCTGTGTGCGCCAGCCGGATATAGCCGAGCAGTTGGATGTCGATGCGGAGGAGATCCGCGGCTGGCGCGACCGTGCCAAACGTATGTTCCTGCCCTATAACGAGAAACTCGGGGTGCACGAGCAATCCGAGGGTTTCACCGACCATGCCCGCTGGGACTTCGCCGCGACGCCGCCGGAGAAGTATCCGCTGATGCTGTATTACCCGTACTTCGATCTGTATCGCAAGCAGGTCGTCAAACAGGCCGACCTGACCTTGGCAATGTACTTGTGTCCCGACGCTTTCACCCCCGGGCAGAAGGCGCGCAACTTCGATTATTACGAGGCACTGACCGTCCGCGACTCATCGCTGTCGGCCGCTGGCCAGTCCGTTATGGCCGCCGAGGTCGGCCATCTCTCGCTCGCCTTCGACTATTTCGCCGAAGCCGCACTGACCGACCTGCACGATCTGCATCACAATGTCGCCAACGGCCTGCATATGGCCTCACTCGCCGGAGCATGGCTATGCTGTGTCTTCGGTTTCGGCGGCATGCGCGACCACCGTGGTGAATTAAGTTTCGCACCACGACTTCCCACGAATATCGGGCGCTTGGCCTTCCGAATCATCTGGCGCGGCAGTGGCATAGCCGTCGAGATCACCCCCCATTCCGCGACTTATCGACTGCTGTCCGGAGATTCGGTCGTCCTGCGCCACCACGGTCGCGATACGACACTCAGCAAGGTCGCGGTGACGCTGCCGATCCCGCGGCAATCCGATCGACCCGAGCCATTGCTACCCAAGGGCCGGGCGCCATATCGGCGGGGGTAGCGGTACGAAGGAGCGGGCATGCCATCGTTCACCGAGTCCGAGTATTGGTTGGGCAGACTGGTTTTCCAGCACGGCCTGGCCGTCATCTATCTGATCGCCTTCGTGGCGGCGGCGCGGCAATTCCGAGCGCTCATCGGTGCGAAGGGGATGTTGCCGGTGCCCCGATTCGTCCGGCGGGTCGAATTTCGCCGGGCTCCCAGCATCTTCCATTTCCACTATTCGGATCGGTTCTTCGCTTCGATCGCCTGGTCCGGTGCGGCGCTGTCGGCCGCGGTGGTGGCCGGTGTGCTGCATCTGGTGCCGCTGTGGGTGGCGATGCTGCTGTGGGCGGTGTTGTGGGCGCTGTACCTGTCGATCGTGAATGTGGGGCAGGCGTGGTACGCGTTCGGGTGGGAGTCGTTGCTGCTGGAGGCCGGATTCCTGGCGATCTTCCTCGGCAATGATCGGGTCGCGCCGCCGGTGCTGGTGCTGTGGTTGGCGCGGTGGCTGCTGTTCCGGGTGGAGTTCGGCGCCGGTCTGATCAAGGTGCGTGGCGATACCTGCTGGCGCGATCTGACCTGCCTGTACTACCACCATGAGACCCAGCCGATGCCCGGCCCGCTGAGTTGGTTCTTCCATCGCCTGCCCAAACCGCTGCATCGAGTGGAGGTGGCGGCCAATCATTTCGCCCAACTCGTTGTGCCCTGGGGACTTTTCGCACCGCAACCGGTGGCGAGCGTGGCCGCCGCGTTCATCATCGTCACCCAACTGTGGCTGGTGCTGTCCGGCAATTTCGCCTGGTTGAACTGGGTGACGATTCTGTTGGCCACCACTGTGATCGATGTGCCTTCGGCGAAAGCGGTTCTGCCCGTGCCCGATCCGCCGTCGATGCCCGCGGCGGCGCCGTGGTTCGCGGGTCTGGTGATCGCGTGCACTGTTCTGGTGGTGTTGCTGAGCTACTGGCCCGCCCGCAATCTGATTTCGCGCCAGCAGCGCATGAATGCGTCCTTCAACCCACTACACCTGGTCAATACCTACGGTGCGTTCGGCAGTATCGGCCGAACCCGCGAGGAGGTGGTGTTCGAGGGCACCGACGAGGCGCAGATCACCGACCGGACACTGTGGCGGGAGTACGAGTTCAAGGGTAAGCCGGGGGATCCGCGGCGATGGCCACGGCAATGGGCTCCGTACCACCTGAGGCTGGACTGGCTGATGTGGTTCGCCGCGATCTCCCCCTCCTACGCCCGCAGCTGGCTGCTCGCCTTCGTCGAGCGACTGCTGCGCAACGACCCTGCGACCCTGCGGCTACTGCGCCGCTGTCCCTTCCATGATGCGCCGCCGACGTATGTGCGAGCGCGAATCTACCTGTACCGCTTCGCGACTCGGGACGAACTCCAGCACGAGCACACATTGTGGCGCCGCACCCTGGTCGGTGAGTATCTCCCGCCGATGGCGCTGAATCAGTAGTAGCCGCGGCCGGCCGCGCCGCCGGAGGCCGACCAGACCTCGGTGATCAGGCCGGAGGTGAAGCGCAGGATATCGGTGCCGCTCACGTCGACCTGCTCGCCATTCGGTCCGGTGAACGCCGAACCGTACGGCCTTGCCACGAATCCCGTTCGGGTGTCGTCTATTTCGACGACCGGCTCGCCCTGGGGTGTGAACCGGACCCCGGGACGCTGTTCGTGGAATTCGGCGATCCTGGCGGCGAAGGTCTGCGGGTCGTGGATATCGTCGTATTGGCTGGCGCCCGGCTGGGCGTAGCGCAGGGTGAATTCGGGGGCCATGATCTTGTCCGCGAGCGCCAAGTCGCCGTTCCACATCGCGGTCCATTCGTCGAACAGGGTGATGCCGAAGTCGCGCATCGTTACTCCTCGATAGTCTCATTGATACGGTCTCGATGGTATTAACTTATAGTCTCAGTGAGACGGTGTCAATGAGATGGAGAAGGCATGCCGGATCTCGGGCCGCAGGACCACATCGTGCTCGGGCTTATCGCCCGGCATGGACCGCTCACCCCCTATGAGTTGAAGGCCAAGCTCGAGGAGAGCATCGACTACTTCTGGCCGGTGCCGCATGCCCAGCTCTATCGAATTCCCGTGCGCCTGGCCGAGCAGGGGTTGCTCGATGAGGAGGCCGAGCAAGGCGGCCGGCGGCGTCGACTCTTCCATCTCACCGATGCGGGTCGGGCCGAACTGAAGCGCTGGCTCGCCGATCCACAGAGCCCGCCCGCCGAGACCCGCGATCCGGCACAGCTCAAGCTCTTCTTCGCCGATCTGGGCGCTGCGGGTGATGTGGTCGCCCTGGCGAACAGTGAGGCCGCCCAGCATCGTCGCCTCCTCGAGCAGTATCGATCGCTATACACCGATATCGACCCGAACGACAAGGTGCGCGCGGTGTCCCGTGCGCGCATCCTGCGCCTGGGCATCCTGCACGAACAGGCCTATGCCGAGTTCTGGGAAGGCCTCGCCGCCGACCCCGAATATCGGGACCAGCGGCGGAAGTAGTCAGCTGCGACGGGCGCGCTTGACGAAGCGGACGCTGAGGGCGATCAGCGGGGTGAAGAAGATGATCGACAGGACCGGCGAGAGCCAAGCCATGGTGTGGATGGGCAGTTGATAGGCCAGCAGGATGCGGACGGTGGCTTCCGCGACGAGGCCGACGCCCCAGGCAATGGCCAGGGTGTTGAAGCCGCGGCGCTTGGCCGGGTTCGCCCGGTAGGACGCCTCGAATTCGGCGAGCTCGGCCGGTCCGGCGGCCGCGACTGCCTTGCGCGCGGACAGGTAGGTCAGCGGTTTGCCGACCACGGTGCTGATCAGGAAGGCGATACCGACGATCGCGGTGCCCGCGGAATCCTTGACGATCATCATCCGGGGGTCGCCGCTGATCAGCGAACCGATCAGACCGAAGGCGAAGACGCCGAGCATGATCGCGGCGAACGGTTCGAGGCGCCGCGTTCGGATCGTCTCGATGAGCAGCACCGCGCCCGAGAACAGGGTGCCGGCGAGCAGACCGGTGAAGTCGCTGTAGCCGAGGCCGGTCAGCAGGAAGTACGCGCCGATCGGCACCGCGACATCGCGGGCGATCGAGGCCAGTGCGCGAATCGGGTTGAAGCGTGGCGCGGCGGTCGGCTCCGCCGCGGACGGTGCGGTGGTCGTCATTACGGGTGCTCCTGGCTGGTGAATTCGGCTGTGCACTACGCGAAATGACGTTACGGATCGACGGTGGGCGACAAATCTGCCAACCATCACGGGTCCGGCATGACAACTGTCATGCCGGACCGCCTACCGACGGAACTGTCGGATCGGCCTGCCTGCGAGCATACGCACGAAAAGCGCGGCAAAACGCAAGTGGCCCAGTGCCTCTCGTCTCGTGAAGGCGACCGACCACACCGTTCTCGTGCCCGCCGCGGGCAGTGGACGATTGTCGAATCGATCCGCCACCCAGTTCATGGTGGCCGGTGCGCCGATGAACAGCAGCGGCATATGCAGGCTGAGGCGGTCGCGCAGATAGCGCACATGCGCGCCGCGGACCGTGTAGCGGGCAACGTGCTGGTCGATATCGTCGACGGCGATGAGCTCGTCATTGACGCCCTGGATGACGAGCATCGGCATGGCGGGCGCATGCACGCCGGGACGGATATCGGCCATGATCTGCTGCAGGCCCGGTTCGGCGAGTAGATCGGCGAAGGTGCGGTGGCTGTAGTCGTCGACGTTCTTGCCCATCAACCGGAACAGCAGATGGAGTGTGGTGCGCGTTTCGGCATCGGTGAGCAGATCGAGGAATTCGGTCTTCACATGGGCGCGCAGGATGCGATCCAGATCCGCGTAGGCTCGGCGCAGTCCGGCCACGCACACCGTCGCGAAACCAGCGAAGAAGGTGCCGTTCAACCGCGCGAAGGCCGAACCGGGATCGCCGACCGGTGAGCCGGCGACCGCGCCGACGATATCGAGTTCGGGTGCGTATTCGGCCGCCAGTTCCGCCGTCCAGGCGGTGGCGAGGCCGCCGCCCGAATAACCCCACAGCGCAACGGGAGTCGCATCGGTCAGGCCGAGCGGGGCGAAGCGCAGGCTCGCGCGGATGGCGTCGAGGGATCGGTAGCCGGGTTCGCGTGGCACGCCGAAATGTCCGGTCAGCCCGCCGTGGTCGGGCACCGAGATCGCCCAGCCGCGGGCCAGTGCATAGGTGATGACGGGCAGTTCGATCTGCGGAATCGAGCCGAGCGCCCGCGCGCCCCGCCGCAACGCGTATGACGGCAGACATTTCGAGCTGACGCCGTCGATGGCGCACTGGAAAGAGACCAGCGGCCGCGGCTCGCGCGGGTCGGCACCCCATGGCAGCAGCACCGTGGTAACCGCCGCCTCCGCGGTGCCGTGCAAGTTGCTGGTGCGGTACAGCAGCTGCCAGGCCGAAAACTTCAGTGGCACACGGCCGAACAGTGCGAGCTCGACCGCACGCGTCCGCAGGATGGTGCCGGGGGCGAAGCGTGCGAAACCGGCCGGCGGCCGATAGAACCGATCCAGCTCCGGTTGTAGTGGCCGACCCGAACGAAACATTTCGGCAACCGGGTGTGCCGGTTCCCTTCCAGCGTCGGCCTGCACGCTCATTCCTGTACATCCTTTCGAAGGCGCACCGGCACGGTGTCTTATTTGAAATGACGCCGGAATACCGATACTCAACGTAGCAATGCGGGGAGGGAAAAATAATTGTCCCGAAACACAATTGAGGCGGGTGTTTTTCTCCTAACCGCTGTGTCGACGGTGACTGTCGTCACTCGGAGCGCAGTGGAACGCGCAGGTGAGCAGGGTCATGCTGAGATGAGTTGTCACTACACACGGACGAGAAGAATCCACGGAAATCTTGTCTTCAGAGACAAACCGAGCGATTACGAGATTCATCAGTAAATGGCTGGGTTGGGTAACGTGCAAGTCATGCCCGTGGTCCTGCCCCCGCTGTCCAAAGACGCCCCGATAATCGCCCGACTGGTTCGTCGGTTACCCGAAATCGCCGAACGCATGCTCGCGGCGGGCCTGGGCTCGACACCGCCGGCCGCGGATCTGCCGGACGGGCATTTCACCGACGAGGTGCTGCCCGCGATCGCCGGATGCGGCCAGGCCTTCCTGCGTGCGGTCCAGGAGCAGCGGGTGTTCACCGGGGCCGAGGTGATCGAATTCGTCGGTCCGGTGGCCGAGCGGCATGCCGAGGACCGAATTCCATTGGGGCTGTTGATGCATGCGGTACACGGCTCCGGTCAGGTGATCCTGCAGGAGGCGGCGACAGTGGCCACGCCGGAGGACATGCACGATCTGATCGCCTTCGGCGCTCGGCTGCTCGATCTGCTGCGGGATATCAATGTCGCCGTGGTGGAGGCGTATACCGATGTGGAGCAGTCGATCTACCATGCCGAACGCGAGGCGCGTCGGGCGCTGTGTTCGGCGCTGTTGCGTGGCCAGGCCGCGGAGGAACTGGCGGCACGCGCGGATGTCGTTCTCGCGGAACGTTATACCGTGCTCGCCATTCACATCCGGCCGGACGATCACCCGATCGTGGTCGCCGATCTGCTCACCCGTCGTCGAATCCGGGTGTTGCAACGGGCATTGGACGGGATCGCCGGAACCAAGGCGTTGAGCACATTCGACGGCACGACCGGAATCGCGCTGCTGCCCAGCGGATCCGATTCCAAGGAGTACGAGCGGCTGGCCGCCGAACTCACCGAACAGTTCGGTGTCGATGTCTTCCTCGCCGAACGTCGCGCGGTCGAGCGGGAGCTGCTGCCGCATGCGGTACAGGAGGCGACCGATCTGGCCGAACTGGCCCGCCTGCTCAACCGGCCGAGCGGACTGTACGACCTGGATGATCTACTACTCGAGTATCAGCTGACCCGTCCGGGTCCGGCCCGGGACCGGCTTGCCGACCGCATTGCCCCGCTGCTGTTGCGCTCGCATCTGTTCGAGGCGCTGGAGGCGCATCTGCGGCACGGATCCGATCGCAAGGCGGCTGCGGCCGAAGTGCACGTGCACCCCAATACCTTCAGCTATCGGCTCAAGCGCATCGCCGAACTCACCGGTATCGATCCGAGTGAGCCCAACGGTTCGCGGTTACTGGCGGCGGCGCTCATGGTGCATCGGTTCTATCCGGTCGGTGAGGCGGCGGAGGTCGTCGAGGGGGACCGATTGCCGGGATGAACCGAGTACCGCGCTGATCCGTGAGGTGAGGGAGATACTTGGGCCGCACCGCTGCTGCGGTCACGAACGCTGGGAGCGCCTCATGTCGACGATCAACGGGTTACCCGCGCACGTGCTGCTGGTGCACCTCATCGTGGTCTTCGTACCGCTGACCGCGGGGCTGCTCATCTTGTCGGCAGTATGGCCTCCGGCTCGCCGGCGGCTGATCTGGCTGGTTACCGCGTTGGCCGCGATCACTGTCGCCCTGACACCGGTGACGACCGAGGCGGGGGAGTGGCTTCAGCACAAGCTCGGCGGATCTCCCGCCATCGATGAGCACGCGGATCTCGGCAACACGATGATCTACTTCGTGGTGCCGCTATTGCTCGTAGCGGCCTTGCTCATCGTCGTCCACCTGCGCGATGAGCGTGGTCGTCCGGTGGGGCGCGTGGTCACTGTGCTGGCGGCGGTATTGGCGATCGCCGCCGGCGGTGCGGCGACCACACAGGTGTATCGCATCGGAGATTCGGGCTCGCATGCCGTGTGGGGTGCCCAAGCGCCGTAACGCCATGTTCTCGATCGCTTCGGGCCGCATTCGGTGCCGCCGCGCGGACCACAACCATGCCGCGGTTCGGACACGACACGGCAATCGTCTCGATCAACGCCCCATTGAAGGGCCCCGGAATCGTCGCGTTCCCGCGCAGATTGCGCACGATCGATTTCGAGTGGACCAGGCACTTCTCATCGACCCGCCGGCGCCGAAATTAGAACATGTTCTACCATGTGACGCAGTAGCTAGGAGGAACTGCCATGCCGCTGGATTCGAAAGCCAAGGACCTGATCGCGGCCGTCCAGGCGTCACCGCGTGCGGTGGCGGCACATGACAAGGCGGCCTGGGTCGAGTTGTTCACCGCCGAGGCGACGGTCAACGATCCGGTCGGTTCCCGCCCACATATCGGCCGCGCGGCGATCGAACGGTTCTACGACACCTTCATCGGCCCCAATACCATCGCCTTCCAGGTCGACCACGACTTCGTCGGCCCGTCGACCGTAGTCCGCGACCTGCTGATCCGCACCACCATGTCGACCGGCGCCACCGTCGCGGTGCCCATGCACCTGCGCTACGACCTCGTCGAGGAGGACGGCGTCTGGAAGATCACCCGGCTGGCCGCCCATTGGGAGTTGGCCGCGATGATCGTGCAGCTGCTGCGCACCGGACTGCCCGGACTCGGCGCCGCACTGAAATTGGGCCCGCAGCTGATCGCCAATCAGGGCTTCGACGGCATGCTCGCCATGATGCAGGCACTGCGCGGTATCGGCCGATCGGGCAAACGCGTTGCGGCCCAGATATTCTCGGCCGCTGCGGCGACGGATATCTCGCGGGTTCGTCGGCTGCTCGGCGAGCGCACGACCATCGAACTCCCGGCCGGAACCAGAATCTCGCTGGAGGAATTCACGAATCGGGCGCGAAATATGCAGTGGGACAAGCTGATCGCGGCCGGACGCACGGTGAGTGCGAGTGTCCGGCTCGACGCGGCCCAAGGTGTCGCATTCGTCGACTTCGCCCCTGACAGTCGACGAATCACCGGCATTCGCATATTCATTCACTCGATCTAGTGGCAGTCCGCGGCGGCCGTAAGCCGCCGCGGAAGGAAACTATGCGGCGACCGAGCCCTCGCGCGCTGAGGCTGGGATGACCTGCGGATCGACCTGCGCCGCTTCGGTCCAACCGGGCGGGCCGAAGATGTATCCGAGGCGCCCGCGCCACGTATTCGCATGGCGCACATCGCTGATCAGCGCCCCGAGTTCGTGATAGTTGACCTTCAGCGGGTTGTCGGTGCCGATGTTCTTGGTGAGGCCGTAGCGGATGGGTTCGCTCTCCGCGGCGAAACTGCCGAAGAGCCGATCCCAGATGATGAAGACGCCGCCGTAGTTCTTATCGATATAGGGCTGATTCGAACCGTGGTGGATGCGGTGATGCGCCGGGGTGTTGAACAGGAACTCGATCGGGCGTGGCAGGGTCCGGATGCGCTGGGTGTGGATCGGGAACTGGTAGAGCAGCCCGATGGTCTGCAGCAGGAAGATCATCCACGCCGGCATGCCGATCAAAGCCGCTGGCACCCAGGCGAATCCGCGCACAATGGTGGCGGCCGGATGCACCCAGGGCAGGCGGATGGCAGTGGACAGATTGAAGTACTGACTGGAGTGGTGGACGCTGTGCGAGGTCCACAGCAGCCGGACCCGATGGTCGGCTCGATGGGCCCAGTAGTAGCAGAAGTCGGTGACCACCAGCCCGAGCACCCACACCCACCATGTGGTCGGCGACAGGTGCAGCGGGGTGATCGCGGCCGCGACCACCACCGCCGAGAACGGAATCAGATACTGCAGCACCGGCTTCAGGAATCGGCCGAGCAGATAGGTGGTGATATTGGAGGCCATATCCCGCCCGGAGTGACCGTTGGCCGGGCGATCCGGATCGCGGCGATAGTCGATCCATTCCACGAACATGAGTACGGCGAACGCCGGTATGGCGTAGATGAATAACTGCGCACCGATCACGATGGCTCCTCCACTCTGCTGCTTCACCGCCACGTTACGGGCGCTGGCCTGGGAAAACATCGCGCTGACGAGGGATTTGCGGTCCCCCGGACGGGGGATGTGCCGCGGCTGGCGCCCAGGCAGAGTTCGGTCCGAGGAATACGGGCGAACGCTGGGTAGGATCGCCCGCGGACGGCTCGACCCGGACTGTGCGAAGGTGGTGCGAACTGTTGGATGTGAGCAGATCGCTGGCCCGCCAATCGCTGGTGGTCGCGGCCGCGGCCGCGGCGGTCGATGCCGCGATGTTGACGTTGAATGGGATCTTCGCGGTGGCCCCGTGGCAGGCCACCGCAGTGCTGATCGCCATCGTCGCGGCCGATCTCGCATTGGCCGCGCCGCCGCGCACCGCCGGTGCGGTGGCCTTGATCCAGGTGGCGCTGCGACTGGCCGAGGCCCTGATGCTGCACCGACACGGCTTTGCCGCACGCTTCGCCGACGTCGGCTTCTTGGTGGCGGGATATCGAGCCGGCGCCTGGATGGTCGGTCCGAAATCGGTGCTGACCGTCTTTACGATGAGTGCGGGCTTCGCGAGCGCGCATCTGCTGATCAGCAGCAATACCTCACACGATTGGCGGCTGCTGCTGGCGTCGACGGTGTCGGTCGGTGTGGTGCCATGGCTGGTCGGTCGGTATACGGCGGCGCGGGGCGCGTATATCGCCGATCTGGAGCAGCAGGCCAAGTTACGTGAACAGGAGCAGCGGACCGCACTCGCCCGCGCCGTCGCCGAGGAACGCGCCGCCATTGCCAGAGATCTGCACGATGTGATCTCCCATCACGTCAGCGCCATCGGTATCCATGCCGGTGCGGCGCGAATCGCCATGGCCGACACCGGGAATGCCGCGGCCACCCGATCGCTGACCGCGGTGGAATCGAGTAGCCGTGCGGCCATGGTCGACCTGCGTCGCCAACTCGATCTGCTACACGGGCGCGAGGAGGACGGGCAGCGCCAGCCCGGGCTCGCCGATATCGAGGATCTGCTGGAACGGGTGCGCGCGGCAGGTCTGGCCGCCGATTTCATCGTGCGCGGTGCGGCCGTCGAGCTGCCGGATTCGCTGAATCTGACGCTGTATCGCATCGTGCAGGAGATGCTGACCAATGCGCTGCGCCATGGCGACGGCGCGCACGCGCAGTTGGTCGTGGACTATCAGCCGAACCGGGTGGTGTTGGAGTCGATCAATCCACTCGCCGACACCGCCGATATGGGCGATACGGCGGAGCACCGTGGACTCAGCGGGATTCGTCAGCGCGCCGAATTATTCGGCGGCGAACTGCGATTCGGTCCGGACGATGCGCAAACCCATTGGCACACCAGGGTTGCCATGCCGATCGGAGGTTCGTGAACGCACCGGTCCGCGTATTGATCGCCGATGACCACAGCATGTTCCGCTCCGGACTGCGCGCGGTCGTCGACAGTCAGGACGATCTCGAATGCGTCGCCGAGGTGGGCGACGGTCGCAGTGCCATCACCGAAACCGCCCGGCTGCGCCCGGATGTCGCGATTCTGGATGTGCGCATGCCGAAGCTGGACGGACTCGCGGCCACTTCGGCAATTGTCGCGGCGGGCGGCACCCGCGTCCTCGTACTCACCACCTATGACAGTGACGCCAACCTCTACCGCGCACTGCAGGCCGGGGCCAGCGGGTTCCTACTGAAAAGCCTGCCGCCGGAGGAACTGGTGGCCGCCATCCGAATCGCGGCCCGTGGTGATGCCCTGATCGATCCGTCGATGACGCGACGGTTGATACTGCGGTTCGCGGGCACGCTGGCTCCGCCGGACACCCCACCAGAGGTGCAGCAGTTGACCGCCCGGGAGCGAGAAGTATTGCTGCTTCTGGCCGATGCGCGCAGCAATGCCGAGATCGCCGCGGCACTCGGCGTCGGCGAAGAGACGGTCAAAACACACGTATCCCGAGTACTCGCGAAACTCGGTGTGCGCGACCGCCTTCACGCTGTCGTGTACGCACACAAGCACGGCCTCGTCTCCCCACACGGCGGCTAGTGCCGCGTATTTCGCTGTTGACGTCCCGGACCGCCGGAACACGCTATTGCGCGCGGTTAACTCAGGCACCGGTTCGCGCGATAATCTCCAGTGAAGCCCCGGACCATCCCCTTCGGCCCGGGGCTTCGCCCCGCATCGGGACGCATTGCATGGCACGCTGGCGTCCGTGTCTGAATCGCCGAATCTCACAGATCAGGGCCGGATCGCGGCAGTACTGCGTTTTACGACCGAGCTCATCGCCTGGGTCGCGACGCCATGGGCGCTGGCTGGGCATTCGGTTGTGCTGGCCGTGTTTTCGGTGATTGCGCTGATCGGGCTGCCCACCGTGTTCGCCACGCCCGGTGACAAGAAGCAGGTGCTTGTCGCCGTACCGGGGTGGGGCACCATCGCGCTGGTAGTTCTGCAACTGGTCGCGGCGGTCGTCGCGGCCTGGATGGTCTGGCCGGTGTGGCTCGCCGTCCCGGTAAGTGTGTTGGCGGTGCTCACCGCGATCGTGGAGCTGCCGCGCTGGCGCTGGCTGTGGCGTGCCGGCGGTCTCGTTATCCGGTGATGGTCGCGCGGACGAAATTGTGGTCGGAGAGGCCGTCGACCGCCACGACGGAGGCGTCCTGGACGGTCGTGCCACGCACGATGACATGGTCGATGAACTGCGATTTGGTGCCTGATGTGCGCGGACGGGTCGGCGCGGAGGCCGGTGGCAGCTCGGCGATGGTGAAGTCGGGGCCGAGTGCGGATGCCACTTCAGCGCGGTCGATATTGAAGTCGCCGAGTAGCACCGTGGCACGGTCCGGTGGCGCGAGTTCGGCCAATCGGGTCAGCTGGCGGGTACGGCGCAGATCACCGGTCACATGGGTTGCCACAATGATCACGCCCGCCGTTTCGACGGCGAGTGCGCCGTTGCCGGGATCGTTTTCGAACGATTCGGCCGCGATTTCTCGGCCCGGTTCGTCGAGGACCAGGACGAGATGTTCGGTGGGATCTCGCAGTGCGGTGGTTCCATTGCGCGGTCGCGGGACGCGCGGATAGCGCAAGGCGTGAATGTCCTTGTCGGACAATGATGATCGCAGGTTCGCCAGTTGGTCGCCGCTGACCTCCTGTAGCGCGATGACCTGTTCGGGCCGTTCGGCGATCCAGGCAGTTACCGCGGCAATGCGCGCCACTTCATCGGGCCAGCGGGTCGCGATATCGGAGCTCCAATTCTCCGCGTGCACACGGTGCAGGACATTCCAACTGGCCACTGTGATCACAGTTCACGATGCTAATGCCGTATTCGATGTCATCGGCGAGCCGGATGGCCTTGTCCGCCTGGGCGAATGCGTCGTCCCACCGCGCACGCGCTCGACCTCGAGGTCATGCTGTCCATCGGCGGCCGGGAACGCACCGCGGCCGAATACGGCGGCGGCTTTTCAGCTGCGCCGGGTGGTCGCCACGGCAGGGTCGCATTCGATTGTCGAGGCTAGAACTCGCCACTGGTCGCCGGATCGGCCAGCGCGCCCTCCGCGGTCCGTAATCGGTCGGTGAGTGCCGTGAGTAGGTCCATGGACTCGGTGGATAGGCCGAGCGCCAGCTGCACCAGGCGGCGTAGCGGACGACTCTTGATCTGATCGGCCACCAGAAGGTCGTGGTCACCAGGTCTATCGAGGTAGTCGAGATTCACGGCGCGGTTCTCACAATCTGTCAGCTGCTCGGTGGATTACCCGTCGCTCCAGCGGTTAGTCGCGCTACAGCAGGTACGGCCGTCGGACCTCGATGCGCAGGTCATCCGGTGCGAACACCACGAAACTGTGACGCACATCGCACAGAGTCCTTCGCTGTGCCGTGGTCGAATGTTTCGCGGTTCGTCCGGCGTTGATCATGGACATTAGCGTCTAATATTCCGGCAAGCGGAGGCTACCCCTCCGATCGACCCTACCGAAGGGCAGAACAGTGGCGTTCGCGGACTATCAGAACGAGATCTACTTCGCCGCCCTCGGCGGACACGCCCCGGAGTTCCCCATGGACTTCGCGACGCTCGAGGCGAAGGCATCGGCCGCACTGCCCCCTACGCTGCACTCCTATATCGCGGGCGGAGCCGGTGACGAGTTGACCCAGCGGCGCAATGTCGAGGCATTCGAGGACTGGGGTGTGCTGCCGCGGATGCTCGTCGGTGCGACCGAGCGCGACCTGTCGGTGCACGCCTGGGGACTCACCTTTCCCAGCCCGATCTTCATGTCCCCGGTCGGCGTGATCGGTTTGGTCGGCGATAAGCACGGCGACATCGCGGTCGCCGAGGCGGCGGCGAAAACCGGTGTGCCCGCGGTCTTCTCGACGCTCATGGAGGATCCACTGGAGGAGGTCGTCGGTCACGCGGGTGCGACGCCGAGCTTCTTCCAGCTGTACACACCGAAGAATCGCGACCTGGCGGCGAGTCTGGTGAGCAGGGCCGAGGCGGCCGGATATCGCGGCATCACGGTCACCTTGGACACCTGGGTTCCGGGCTGGCGGCCGCGTGATCTGTCGATCGGGAACTTCCCGCAGTTGCGCGGGCACGTGCTGAAGAACTACACCTCCGATCCCGTTTTCCAGAAGATGGTCGGCTCGGACGATCCGCAGTCCATCGTGCTGCACTGGGTGCAGACCTTCGGAAATTCGCTCACCTGGGACGATCTCGAGTGGCTTCGGTCGCTGACCGAGTTGCCGATCGTCCTGAAGGGCATCTGCCATCCCGATGACGCGCGCCGCGCGATCGATGCTGGCGTCGACGGCATCTTCTGCTCGAATCACGGTGGGCGCCAAGCCAATGGCGGTCTGAGCGCACTGGAGACGCTGCCCGGGGTGGTCGAAGCCGTTGCCGACCGGGTGCCGGTGCTTTTCGATTCCGGTGTGCGGTCGGGCACCGATGTGATCAAGGCGCTCGGCCTGGGTGCGACGATGGTCGGCATCGGCCGTCCGTATGTGTACGGCCTTGCGCTGGGCGGGGTTTCGGGTCTGGTGCACGTGCTGCGGATGATTCTGGCGGAGGCGGATCTGCTCATGGCGGTGAACGGCTATCCGGATATCGCCGCGGTGCGCGAGAATATCCGGCCGAGGCGCTGAATTACGGTGTCATCAGGCTGATCAGGAATCGGGTTAGCACCTCGGTGATCCCGGCGAGGTCGGTCTGCTCGTCACCGGTGCTCCACTGGTGTACCAGTGCGAGCAGTGCGCCGAAGTATCCGGTTACGGCCGTGTGGAAGCCACCCGGCGGCTCGAAATCGGGTCCGAGCGCCCGCCGCATTTGGTCCTCGAAGAAGTCCATCCACAGCGCCCGCTGCTCCATCCTGCGCTGCTCGACCCGCTCACCGACCCCGACGACCTCCACATGCGCGATCCGGGCCACGCGCGGGTCACGTCCGATCGCTTCCGCGTAAGCCCGCACCGCCGCCTGTGCCAGGCCGACCGCGTCACCCGATGCCGCCGTCCCGGCGGTGACCGCCTGCCTGGCCTCGGTCTGGATCCGGTCGTACACCGCGATCAACAGATCCTCGCGGTTGTCGAAATGCTCATAGAACTGGCTGCGCGCCAATCCGGCCGCCCGGCACAGCGCGGTAATCGAACTGTTCTGGTAGCCGCTCTCCCCGAATACCACGACCCCGGCGGCCAGAAATTGCTCTCGCCGCTGCGCACGGCGGTCGGCGACAGGCCGTCCGTCGTACATCCGCGATGAGGAGCCAGCAGGCATCCGAGGACCATACCGGTCCTACCCAGCGGTGTGCGCCGCACGCGCAGTGCCACTACCGTAGGTCGGCGAGTCCGGACCCCGATCGCTGGGAGATGAGCGTGCCTGTATCGACGATCGAGAACACGGCGGCGCCGACCGCGGCGCCGACCGAGCCCGAAAGCCGCACCATTCCCGCCTCGGCGTTCTGGGTGATCTCGATCCTCGGGACGGTCGCCGGTGTGTACTACATCCACCAGGTGCGCGAAACGATGCAGGTCATGATGCATCTGATGGATCTGGGCGTGTATCAGATCGCCGGGCACCGGGTGGTCGACGGTGCCTCCATCTACGACACGCCGCTGCTTGGGCACACCCGCGGCGTCTGGGAGTTCGTCTACACGCCGTTCGCCGCGCTGCTGTTCGTCCCGCTGGTCAATCTGCACGGTGAGGTCTTCACCTATGTCGGTGCCTTCGGCAACTTCGCCATGCTCACAGCGTCGGTGTGGGCGGCACTGTCGATGCTCGGCTACCGACGCGACCTGCGGTTGGTGCTGATCGGCGTGCCGATCGCCGGCCTGCTGATGTGGTGCGAGCCGGTGCGCGAGACCATGGCCTTCGGTCAGATCAATATCTTGTTGCTGTTGCTGGTGCTCGCCGATATGGCGCTGCCCGATACCTCGCGCTGGAAGGGCGTGCTGACCGGGATCGCGGCGGGCATCAAACTCACCCCCGCCTTCTTCGTGGTCTATCTGCTGGTCACCCGCAAGTATCGGGCGGCCGTGACGGCCATTGCCGCATTCGCGGCGACCGTGCTCGTTGGTCTCGCGGCCATGCCCAAGGACTCGCTGACCTTCTGGAGCGGTGCATTCGCCGACCCCAAGCGCGTCGGTGTGCCGGATAATCCGCGCAACGAATCACTGCGCGGCCTGCTCGCGCGCACCGTCGGTGTCGAGGGTGTGCACCAATTGCTTTGGCTGGCAGGTGCTTCCGCTATTGCCGTGGCCTGCCTGTATCTGGCACGTCGGCTGTCGCTGACCGGATGCGAACTGCCCGCGGTGGTGCTTGTCGGACTCACCACCACCGCGGTGTCCCCGTACAGCTGGGTCCACCACTGGGTCTGGCTCGCACCTCTGCTGGTCTATCTGGCAGACCTCGCCTTGCGCAGACGCGGTGCGGTCGCGTCGATCGGGCTGCTCATCGCAGTGATGGTCGCATCCGGAGGTGTGATCGCCTTCTTCGACCCGACCATGAGCAGCATCTACGACTATCCCGCGGGAAGCCACCTCGCGACATTCGTCCACAACGGATACATCTGGCTGACGCTCGCATTGTTCGGCGCAGCCGCCGTTGCGCTGCGACATTCGGCACGTGACCCGCTGCGACATTCGGCACGCGACGCGCTACCCGCCGCGGCGCGGTAATCAGGACTCCGAACCGGAAGCCTCCGCCTTCCCCTGTTCCGCGACCGCGGCGGCGTGTTTGCCCGAGCCCCAGCCGACGTGCAATTCGGAGCGCATGCGATCGGCCATGTGCGGGTAGTGCAGCTCGAATGCGGGACGCTCGGAACGGATTCGGGGCAGTTCGTAGAAGTTGTGCCGCGGCGGCGGGCAGGTGGTGGCC
>NZ_JBFANH010000058.1:0-26189 GCF_040674755.1 Nocardia sp. NPDC049737
TTACGAGCGACCCGTTCGCGGCCCGTCTCGCGTCCGAGCCGTCGAAGCGCATGCGCCGAAGGCGCGAGTCTCGACGGCTCGGACGCGAGACACTAGGGGGCCGCGAACACGCAGCGCCGAAGGCGCTGCCATCAGACAGAGCTCAGGCGGAAGATCCGCAAATCCTCCGGCACCCCACTCAACGGTGCGGCGAAGAAACTGCGCCTGTACGGCTTGACCGAGTACCCGAGTTCTTCGAGTGTCTCCGGCGCGAGGGACTGCAACGTCGCATGCGAAAGCATGGTGTTGCCATTGCCTCCGGCCTCCATCACCCGAGCGGCAATCGTCACATCCACACCGAGCCAGTCGCCGCCGATCTCGCGCGGCGAGCCGGTGTGCAGTCCGATCCGCATCTGCGGGCGATAACCGCGCACACTGACGTCGGCCAGATTCCGTTTCGCCTGTACCGCAGCGCGCACCGCGCGATCGGCCGAGGTGAACACGGCCATCACGCCGTCGCCCATTCGCTTGACCACCTGACCGCCGCGATCGGCGATCGGCGGTTCGATGGCTTTGGCTACCCCGCGCAACAATTCGAGGGTCGCCTCATCGCCTGCAGAGAGCGACCAACTGGAGAACGCCACCAAATCGGTGAACATCACAGTTATTTCTTCGCTACCTCGGCCGCGGCCGACGCGCTCCAACATCGCCTGCCAGACCTGCAGTGCGCCGAACCCGATTTCCCGGGCCGCGCTCGGCGTATCGCCGACCAACTTATCCGCCGCGCGCGCCACCGCGCGGGCGCCGCCGGGACCCGAAACCGAAAGCGGGTCACCGAAAGACGGGTCACCTGGCAGTTGTTCGCGCGCCTTGCGTAGCACACCGATGATGTCGGGCCGCTGGTTCGCGGCATTCATCAAGGCGGAGAACTGTCCGCGTCGAATTCCCGAGCCGGGACGACGAGCGGATCGGTCCTCGTCGGCGGGCACCAACGGTATGGTCACCTCGGACGAGCCGCCCCCGTTGTCCTCCGGCTCCATCCCCGGCTCAGCACCGCCGGAAGGTGTTTCGGTCACGCCCCGAGCGTATCTCAGCCGACCAACCGTCGGCGGGTTACTTATTATCGCCACCTGCGCCCCCTCGATCAGACTGAGCGGGCACTTCGACGGGTCCACCAATGGATAACTCACTGGTTGCTGAACCCCCGAGCGTAGCCAGGGTTGATTCCGGATGGAAGCGGTGCCGGGCATAGTTTCCGGGATGTTCACATGCCGCCCGGATTGTCCCGAATACATACACCGGCCCGGTGTGGAAGGGGATTCACACACCGGGCCGATGACACATCGTCCACCGGGCAGTGGCAGACGGTGCGCGGGGCGTCGGACCTCCCGACAAGGTCGGCACCCGTCACCCGAGCGGCGAGGGAGGGCAACTCGGGTAGTTCAATCATGCATCGCGTTGGTTGACCATAACCAGTGCACCGCCGAAGACAATTGCCACGAAAACCGCGAAGTAGAGCAGACCGCCCCACGGCCCCCAGTGCCAGTTCGCCGTCGATTCCGACGCGCTGTAGAAGTGGCTCGCATTCGCGAAGGGCAGGAACGGCTGCACATTGCGTCCGAAGCTGCCGAAGGCGCCGAGCAGCGGCTCGATCAGCAGCGGCCAGAGCACGATCAGGGAAATCGCTGCGGCCGATTGTCGGACCAGCACACCGATGCCGACCGCGAGGATCACGCCGAGGAACGTATAAATCGGAATGCCGTAGATCTCGCGCCAGGCATCACCGCCGGAGAGCGTCAGATTGTCGGCCGCACCACCACCGATTGCCTTGGCGATCGCGTAGGCGGCGAAGGCCAGCACAATCGTGAGCACCGCGCCGTACACGCCGACCAGCCCCGCCTTGGTGGCGATCACCTTGGCGCGATGCGGTGTCGCCTGGAAGGTGGTCCGGATGATGCCGAAGCGGTATTCGCTGGTCACGGTCAAGGTGGCCATGATCATCAGGACCATGACGCCGAATCCGCTGATCCCGCCGACCGCCGTGGACACGGTGAGATCGAGCGCGTTCTCCTGGCCCGATGACGAGCGGGCCACCGCCGCGAACAGCGCGGCCAGGCCGAGTGCGAGCACCACCACGATCGCCGTGCACCACCACGGCGACCTCGTCGAGGTGAGCTTGATACGTTCCGCTGCCAGCACGCCCATCAGAGCGCACCTCCCATCGCTGTGTAGGGCGCGGGGCCCTGCGGGGTTACGCGAGCTGCCGCCTCCGGGCCTGACGCTCCCACCGGGTCGAAGCCTTCGGCGTGGTACTGCACCGCGCCGCCGGTCATCCGCATGAATGCCTCCTCCAGCGAGGCCCGCTGCGGCGCCAATTCGTACAGCGTGATGTCGTTCGAACCAGCCAGTTTGCCGACCGTGTCACTGGTCACCCCGGCCACGACCAATGCGGCGCCGTCCTGGCCCGTGCCGTCCTCGCGGACGGTCATGCCATTGGAGGTGAGCAGACTGCGCAACTGCTCGAGCTGCGGACTGCGCACGCGCACCGACTGTTCCGAGGCGCGTTCGATGAATTCCTGGGTGGTCGAATCGGAAATCAGCTGACCGCGCCCGATGACGACCAAATGCTCTGCGGTCTGGGCCATTTCAGAAAGCAGATGGCTGGAGACCAGCACCGTGCGCCCCTCGGCCGCGAGCCGCTGCATGAACCGGCGGATCCAGAGGATGCCCTCGGGATCCAGGCCGTTCACCGGCTCGTCGAACAGCAGCACCGGCGGATCGCCGAGCAGTGCCCCGGCCAGGCCTAGCCGCTGCGACATGCCGAGGGAGTAGCCACCGGCATTCTTGCCCGCCACCTCGGACAGGCCGACCAGCCGCAGCACCTCGTCCACCCGAGACATAGCGATGCCATTGGAAGCGGCCATCCACTGCAGATGCGCGCGGGCCGAACGGTTCGGATGCACCCACTTGGCATCCAGCAGCGCACCGACGGCACGCAGCGGATGGTCCAGCTCGTGATACGGCTTGCCCTGGATCAACGCGGTGCCCGCGGTGGGCTTGTCCAGGCCGAGGATCATCCGCATGGTGGTGGATTTACCGGCGCCGTTCGGTCCAAGAAAGCCCGTCACCTGTCCGGGTCGAACGGTGAAGGAGAGATCTTGAACCGCGACGGTCTGCCCGAAATGCTTGGTCAGGCCCCTCAGCTCGATCATGGTGCCAGCTTTCCTCATTGCGCTGCCATGCGCGTCATTAAATGGTGCCGATTTCAATCATCCTCGAGGATGACGAACGATCCCATCGGCCCCCGGGCCGCATCAGGGAATCACCCTGAACCATCTACCCGTTAACGAGCCGGGGCTCGGAGCCGCCCGCATCGGACGTGAGCGGCGACCGTGCGCCGCAAACCCATCGTTGGGTCCGGAGCCAGCACCATGCCGTAGTCGACCGGGGGCCTTGTCTACTCGTCCTCCTCGTCATCGTGGCCATGGGGCGGCCAGCAAACCGCGCCGACAAGCACCGCCAGCGGCAACCCAACCGCCATGGCCAACCCGAACGCAACCGTACCGCTCACCACAGCTGCCCGGCAGGCGCGACCGCCGCCCAACGATGGAACGAAAGTCGTGGCAGCACGATCTCCACATCGGCCACACTCATGATCGCGTTCACCGCAAGCACATTCAGGTGTTCGAGCGACGGTGTTATCACCGCATCGACATCAGCACAGCGCACCTGGTCGACAAGCGGAAGAGGCGAAACCTCCGGCCAGATCAGCGCATACCCGAGCCGCTGCGCCAGCCGCCGCACCTGCGCCGCATCCCAGTCCTCCGCCGAACTGATATCGAGGTCCACCCATCCCAACGCGGTCGGCTCTTCTCGCATCGCATGTACCCCCTCGTTGGCGTGGTGGGCACCCGCCGCCGAGGTGCCGAAGGCATCGACCCGGCGGCGCGTGCTACCTCGAGCGTCACACTGGGGACCTATGGCACTCAATGGCACTTTGCCGAGCGACATTGCTGAAGTGCCACAACGAAGTCACGCGCCCAGAGCCCTGCGGGCAGTCGAAAGGTATTGGCGCGCTTAGTATTCCAGACAGACCAGATCGGCCAGCTCGCGCATTTCATTGGTCAGTGTGCGCCGCCGGGCGATGATTCTGCCGACCAGATCCCGAGCCATCCGCTGCTCGATCAGCCACGGCCGGGCTTCGTGAGACAAGCGGAACAGGGTTTCGAACGCCGCGTCGTAGCGACGCAACTCGATATGCGCGTGCGCGACGTCCAGCAGATGCCGATTTCGGTTGTCCGACGTCGGCCGCAGACCCGCCGGTACGTTGCGGGCAAGTCGGAGCGCCAGGTCCGGGCGATCGTCCACGACCGCGTTCTCCACCCGTTTCATCGCGACCGTCGCCGGGTCGAAAGTTGTCCAATACTGGTGGTAGCCGCCCGGTTGGCGGCGGACCGCGACCGCTCCGGCCTGGGCGAGCCGCATCATGTCGTCAGCCTCGTCGGACCGGTTGTCCCGGATGGCCGCGGCAGACGCGCGCAACAGCAACCAACCCCAGGTAGAAATCTCCTGCGTGGTGGCCACCGACAGTCGCGGCTCAACCCGATCGGCCCATTGCGTTGCCAGCTTGCGAACCTTTTCGAACTGCCGCTCGACCAGCAGCAACCAGCACAGGGTCACCACAGCCGACGCCGCGTCGAGCACATTGCCGGTCGCCTCAGCTTCGGCCAGCGAGCGCTCGAGCGCCACCCGTGCCGGCTGCAGCTGGCGGGTCTGGACCAGCACCGAACCGGCAAGTTGCAGAATCCGCGACCGCATGAGTGGAGACCCGGCGTAGCCGTCCTCGATCAGCCGAGGCAATACGGCGGCGAGCCGCTCGTATTCGTTGTCGTGGTACAGCTTCACGGCTCCGGTGAGGGCTTCCTCCATTGCACGATCGGCCACTACCCCGCCGTCCTGCCCAGAGCTCGGCGACAGGATTGCCGTACGGGTCGGCAGCCAAAGATTGCCACCGCCACCCTCCGGTGCCCCTGGGTTCGGGCCGAGCAACACCGACACCGGGCACTCCAGTGCGACGGCCATCCGGCGCAGGGTCTCGATCCGGGTGTCGTCGCGCTCACCCTGCTCGATCTTGCGGACCAGCGACACCGAGATACCCGAAGCCTGTGCAAGCTGCCGCTGTGTCAGTCCGCGCCGCTTCCGAACCGATTGCAGGCGTTCACCGAGATCCGCGCCCATGATCCGAGCCTACGGGGATGTGCATGCGCCCGTACGAGTTTGCGCCGCTTGTGGCGCCGCTTCACACACCCGACCTGCGAATACCGGCACGAGCACCGAACCACAGGCGACGGCGTCACCGCAGACTCAGCGCACCGGTGAGGACGCCTCGGCCCAAAAGCGTTTTGGGGCTGCGGCCTGCCCGACGCGCCAGGTGACCGAAGGTGACCCATTGCGCACAGCCGCCGCCACTTTCGGCTGCCCCCCGTTTCGGCCCGACCACCCCAGTCACCAGGCACCCCAGCGCGACGCCATACGCATGCGCCCGTCACGCCTCCGGCTGCTGCCGCGCATTGATTCGCGCGCCACGCACGAATTCGCGCGAAATAACATGCGTGGCACGCGAATCGCTGCGCCGGACGGTGCTATCGGCCGCAGGCATGCGTCAGCGGCGGGTGGTCCCGGCTCAGCGGGCCGGTGAGGAGGCTTGGGCCCAGAAGCGTTTGGGGATGCGGCCTGCGTGGCGCGCCAGGTGACCGGCGGTGACCGCATTGCGCATCGCAGCCGCCATGAGGGCCGGCTGCTGGGCGCGGGTGACGGCGGTGGCGAGCAGGACTGCTGAGCATCCGAGTTCCATGGCCAGTGCGGCGTCGCTCGCGGTGCCGATGCCCGCATCGAGGATGATCGGGACGCCCGCGGCGGCCACGATCATCTCGATATTGTGTGGATTGCCGATGCCGAGTCCGGTGCCGATCGGGGCGCCGAGTGGCATGACGGCGGCGCAGCCGGCATCCTCCAGTCGGCGGGCCAGGATCGGGTCGTCGGTGGTGTACGGCAGCACGATGAATCCGGCGTCGACCAATTGCTCTGCGGCGGTGAGTAATTCGATCGGATCCGGCAGCAGGGTGCGCTCGTCGGCGATCACCTCGAGTTTGACCCAGTTGGTGTCGAGTGCCTCGGCGGCCAGTTGCGCGGTGAGCACGGCCTCGGCGGCGGTGCGACAACCCGCGGTATTGGGCAGCGGCGTGATCTCGAGGCGTTTGAGCAGGTCGAGCACGCCGGTGCCGCCGACGGCGTCGACCCGGCGCATGGCGACGGTGGTCAGCTCGGTGCCCGAGGCGATCAGCGCCTCCTCCAGCACGGCCAGATTCTCGGCGCCGCCGGTGCCCATGATGAGGCGAGAGCCGAACCGCTTGCCCGCGATCTCCAGTGCGTCAGGGGTGTCCAGTGCTTCAGCCACCCTGGACCGCCGTCAGCACTTCGATCTCCCAGCCGCGCCCGACCGGCTCGTCCCAGCGGGACTTCGGGAAAACCGCACCGTCCACCGCGAGCGCGACGCCCTGCGACGGCAGCCCGAGCTGGTCGAGAAGTTCACGCACCGTGAGGGATCGGTCGAATTCGTGGTCCTGCCCGTTCACCGTGACACCGATGGGGACCGAGGTCATCGAACTCCTCCTGCAGATATTGCCGGTGACGGCGAGTGCGCCGTCGAAAAACGTTGAGGGTCGGCGGCTTTCGCATCAGGGAGCGGTGCGCCGTCGAGCAGGCTCAACACCGCGTCGACGGTGAGCGGTACCGCGAGCATGCCGTTGCGGCCGTGACCTGTGGCGGCCACGAGCCGGTCGGTGAGCCGCCCGATCAAGGGCAGGTTGTCGGGGGTGCCCGGCCTGGATCCTGCGCTGGCCTCGGCCAATTCGTATTCGCCGATACCGGGCAGTATCGCCTCGGCGTCGGCGATCAGGTCGCGGACTCCGGCGACGGTCACCGTCGTGTCGAAGCCCGCCTCGTACTGTGTTGCGCCGACGACGATTCCGTCCGCGCGGGGCACCAGGTAGACCTGCCTGCCGTGTACCCGCGCGCGAATCACGCGCTGTGGCGGCGGTGTCGCGCCCGGACGATGGCGCAGGCGCAGGATTTCGCCCTTCACGGGGCGGACCGGGAGTTCGGACCACAGCCCCGACGATGCCGCGCCCGCGGCGAGCACTATTTGGTCGTGCGACAGTGCGTCCACTCTTTCGACCGTTTCAGCACGCACCTCGACTCCTGCTTTCCTGCAAGCCTTTTGGAGCGCGTCCAGGAGTCGGCGATTATCGATAGCGGGTTCGGCGGGGGCGCGCAGACCGGCGCGCACGGTGCGTGCCAACGCGGGTTCGAGCGCCCGCACACCGGCTCGGTCGAGCACTTCGAGCTCATGGCCTCGAGCACCGACCCATTCGGCCACCGTGCGCAGATCGGCGGCATCCGCGCCATCCAGCGCGACGGTCAGGGTTTCATCGGCGACGAATACCGATACACCGGTCGTCGATTCGAGTCGCGCGGCGAACTCGGGCCAGCGGGCCAGCGAGGCCGCGCCGAATTCCAGGACCAGATCCTCCCCCGGCCAGCCCTCGGACAGTGGTGCGAGCATCCCTCCGGCAACCCAGGAGGCGCCGGACCCGACGGCGGGATCGAATACGGTGACCGACCAGCCCGCCTCGGCCGCCCGCCAAGCGGCGGCGAGTCCGATGGCGCCGCCACCGACGACGGCCAGAGTCCGCATCAGATCCACCTGCCCTACTACTCACGCTATTCGCATCCCCACGGTAGCGCGACTACGGTCGAGCACGTGCAACCCTCCCACCAGTTCCGGTCCCTACCGCCCAGGGAGCGTTTGGCTACCGCCCGGCTGTATCTGTGCACGGACGCACGCAGGGAGAAGGGCGACCTGGCCAAGTTCGCCGAGGCCGCGTTCGCGGGCGGTGTCGACATCATTCAGCTCAGGGATAAGGGTTCCCCCGGTGAGGCGAAGTTCGGCCCGCTCGAGGCCAAGTCCGAAATCGGCGCACTCGCCGAATTGAAGGCCGCGGCCCGCAGGCACGGCGCACTGATCGCGGTGAACGACCGCGCCGATATCGCATTCGCCGCCGGAGCCGATGTGCTGCACCTCGGACAGAACGATCTACCGCCGTGGTATGCCCGACGCATTCTCGGCCCCGATGTGGTGATCGGGCGCTCCACCACCAACCGGGCGCAAGCCGGGCTCGCCGCGATCGATGACCACATCGACTACTTCTGCACCGGACCGGTGTGGGCGACGCCGACGAAGCCGGGACGTCAGGCGGCAGGCCTGGAGCTGGTGCGCTCCACCGCCGACGCCCACCCCACCCGGCCGTGGTTCGCGATCGGCGGCATCGATGCCGAGCGACTACCCGAGGTGTTGGCGGCGGGAGCGCAGCGCGTTGTCGTGGTTCGCGCGATTACCGAGGCGCACGATCCGGAGGCAGCGGCACGGCAGCTGAAGACGGCACTTCTGCAAAACGCTCGGCTCGGCTAGATCTCACCCAGCGCTACCCGCACGCAGCGGCGCGACAACTCCAGCCAGCTCTGCAGCAAAACGCCTAGGTCGGCGACGACTCGGCGCGCGGGAACCCGATGTGACATTGGTCGGTCAGCACAGCCACGGCCTGCCGAGTGCGAAACCGAAGCACCGCCCCTCGCCCTGCGGCCTGCCGATCACGAACTCGAGGCGACCTGCCCAGCACGACTCGAAGTTGTATTGCCGCATTTCAGCGCTGCGGTGAGGTGGGGCTTTCGTACCCCCATCTTCAGGACAGCACCTGGACTCGGGTAAGCGCCAAGATCGAATCGGTCGGGGCGATCGTCGAATTCGCATCCGGCCGCAAGGCATCCGTCGAAACCATATCCGCATCGACTATGCGGGCGTAGGCACCAGGTCCTTCGGGATCGGAGTGCAACCAGACGAAGCCTTGATCGGCGAGGTCAACGGTGCGAGGCAGCGCGGCCGCGACGGTATTGGCGTCGTCCACGTCGATATCGTCGAGGCAGACGCGCGCCGGGGCCGCCCGCAGCGCAGGCCAGGAAATGGCGAAGCCGGGGTGCAGCGGATGGCTGTCGACCTCGTCCTCGGGAACCCAGGCCAACGCACTGCTCTCCCGGTTGCGGCTGGTCGGCAGCGTCATCACCGCATCGGCCACCACGGTCGTGTAAGTCCAGCCGCTCAATGCCGTCGCGGTGATTCGCTCTCCCCGCACCCGAACATCGGCGGGATCGATACCCGCTTCCTCCCATGCCTCGCGGACCGCGGCGTGCACGGGGGTCTCGTGGCTGTCACGAGCGCCGCCGGGCAGCGCCCAAGTGCCGCCCTGATGACTCCACGGCGCGCGGTGCTGCAACAACACCGCCGAAACGCCGCCGGCGAGCGGCGCGCGCAGTAGCAGTCCGGCCGCCCCGAAGCGGCCCCAATGCCGCAATCCGTCCGGGCCGCGTGACCAACCGTCACCGTCACCACGCATCTGGTTACCATCCTCATCTAGCCGTCGCGCGGTTGTTTCACACGCCACGGCGCCGGTAAGACCACAATAAGCTCCCAGCAGGAGCACATGTGCGCACCAACCGGGGAGGTGGAGATGGCAGCGCTCGATTCGACGACGGCCCCGCGGCCGCCGTCGGTCACGGCCGATGTCGGGCCCGAGCGGCTGGACGTGCCGCGTGAGGCCGGGCTACGTGCCCATCTGGACCCGGCCAACCTACGATCGTTCGCGCTATCGACCCCGGGTCGGCTGATCGCCATCGGTCTGCTGCTCATCGGCCTGTGTCTGGCCGCGGGCGTGATGACCGCCGCGACGGTGAGCGATCGGCAGCAGTCACTGGACATCCTGCTCGACGACACCGAGCCGGACGCGAACTCCTCCCATCACCTCTACACCTCGCTGTCCATCGCCGATGCCGCGGCGAGTACCGCGTTCATCGCGGGCGGTCTGGAACCGGAGACCGTGCGCGACCGCTACAGCCAGGCATTGGGCGAGGCATCGGCGGAATTGGTGACGCAATCAGGTCACGCGGCCGGACAGGCCACCGATGACGATCCGGACACCCGGCTGCGCACGGGCATCGCCACCGGCCTGCCGGTCTACTCTGGTCTGGTCGAAACCGCCCGTGCGAACAATCGCAACGGGTACCCGGTCGGCGCCGCGTACTTGAGCGAGGCATCGAATCAGATGCAGACCGTCTTGCTGCCGATGGCCGCACAACTGCAGAGCCACCGCTCCGATGCCGTGAGCGCGGCCCAGCGGCATCACGTGCAGCCGCCGTGGTCCGCGATCGGCATGCTGATCCTGGCGCTCGCAGCGCTGATATGGGCGCAGTTCGATCTGGCGAAGCGCTGGCACCGCGTACTCAATCCGGGACTGCTGCTCGCCTCGGCCGGGGTGCTGATCCTGTTGGCGTGGACGCTGATCGCCGGATCCGTATCGGCCGCGGAGATGATCGGTGGCCGCGATGACGGCGCGGTACCGAGTTCCCGTTTGACCGAGAGCCGCATCCTGACCCAGCAGGCGCGTTCGGCGGAGACGCTGAAGCTGGTGCGCCGCGACGCCACCGGCGACTACGACCGCACCTACGAGTCCAGCGTCACCCGGCTCGACGAACTGCTCAGCGGCTATCCGTCCGACGCACCCGCGGCCGATGAGATCACGAAAGCCCGTGCGGCACTCACCCGTTGGCGAGCGGCCCATCAGCGCATGAACGACACCCTCGCCCGCGGTGATTTCGTCGGGGCGGCGACAGTGGCGACCGGACCGGGCTCAGCGGATGCCGCGGCACAGGTGGAATCGCTGGACCGGGCACTGGGACTGGGCCTGGATGCGACGCGCGATACGTTGCGCGACAACATCTCCGGCGCGGCCCGGTCACTGAACTTCCTGGCGCCGGGCGCGATGGTGCTCGGAATACTCGCCGCGGCCTATGTCGGCCTCGGTATGTGGCCGCGACTTCGGGAGTACCGATGAACCGCGTGCGCGGACTGCTCGCCGCGCTCGCCGCAACCACCCTGCTCGCCGGGTGCGCGGCGGGCTCGGACACGATCGATACCAAGACCACCAAATACACCGAACCACCGCTGCCCGCCAACGCCGTTTCGATATCCACGGATTCACCGATTCCACCGGAACGCGACGAGCAGTGCGGCGATCCGACCGCGAGTCTGCGGCCTACCGGGGCGGGTGCGGCCGCCCACGGACCGACCATCGATGCGATTCGCGCCCGCGGTCGGCTGGTGGTCGGATTGGATACCGGCAGTAACCTTTTCAGCTTCCGGGATCCGGTCAGCGGCACGATTGTCGGGTTCGATGCCGATATCGCGAGGGAGGTCGCCCGGGATCTGCTCGGTAGTCCGGATCAGATCGAGTACCGCAGTCTCGGGTCCGCGGAGCGCGAGAGCGCGCTGCAGAATCACGTCGTCGATATCGTCGCCAAGACGATGACGATCAACTGCGAACGGCGGCAAAGGGTCACCTTCTCGACCGTCTATCTGCACGCGAATCAGCGTGTGCTCGCGGTGAAGAATTCCGGTATCCGAAGTCTGGCCGATTTGGCCGGTAAGCGGGTGTGCATCGTCTCCGGCACCACCTCGCTGGACCACATGCGCCGCGAGCAGCCGGGCGCGACCATCCTCACCGTGCCGACCTGGGCCGACTGTTTGGTCGTGCTGCAGCAGCGTCAAGTCGACGCGATCAGCACCGACGACGCGATCCTCGCGGGTCTGGCCACGCAGGACTCGTCCTACACCGAATTGGTCGGCCCCAGCATCAGCGTCGAGCCCTACGGCATCGGAATTCCCAAGGGCAACGACGATCTGGTCCGCTTCGTCAACGGCACGCTGGAGCGCATCCGCAACGACGGCACCTGGGCCCGGCTTTACCAGCAATACCTCATCGCACTGGGCCCGGTCCCACCCGCGCCCGTCCCGACCTATCAGGACTGACGGCGATGACATCACCGCACGATGCCGCCGATTCGACCGAGAACGAGCCGCAGGAATTCACCGAGGAATCCGGAGAAAGCACCAGGGCGACCGCGTTCTTCGAACAAGCCGAATCCGGCTCCGCGGCCATCGAAACGATCAGGTGGTCACCGAGCACCGGACCCGAGGCCGAAACCCCGCATACCGGGGCGGCCGAGGGTGCCAGTGCCGCTTCCGGTGAAACGGTTCGGCACCAGCCCGCCTCCGCCGAGACGATCCGTGACCACCGCGCCTCCCCCGAGACCATCCGCCGCCGACCCCCCTCCGGCGAAACCGTTCGCCGTGACCATATGGCCGCCGAATTCACCGTCGGCGCATGGAATGCCCCGGAGCCGACCTCCGCCGCAACCATGCGCACCTCGGGCCGCAGCGTGCGCACCGCGCGCTCGCGACCGACGACGCGCAAACTCGGTGCCGGACTGGTCACGATCCCGAATATCCCGCCCGCCGATCCACGCACCGCGGTGCTCGCCGAACCCGTTGTCTCCGAGGGCAGGCGCTTCTGTTGGCGCTGCGGCAACCCGGTCGGGCGCGCCACCGCGACCCGCCCCGCGATGACCGCTGGCACCTGCGAAACCTGCGGTGCGCCATACGATTTCCGCCCGTCGCTGCACGAGGGCGATCTGGTTTCGAACCAGTACGAAGTCCAGGGCTGTATCGCGCACGGCGGGCTCGGCTGGATCTACCTCGCGATCGACCGCAATGTCAGCGACCGCTGGGTGGTTTTGAAGGGCCTGCTGCACGCGGGCGATACCGAGGCCCAAGCGGTGGCCGTCGCCGAACGCCAATTCCTCGCCGAGGTAGCACATCCCAGCATCGTCAAGATCCACAACTTCGTCGAGCACACCGGCCCGGACGGCGAGTCGATCGGCTACATCGTCATGGAGTACGTCGGCGGTCGCTCACTGCGCGATATCCTCGACACCTACCCGCGGCCGCAGCGGATGCCGGTCCCCGAGGCGATCGCATATCTGCTGGAGATCCTGCCCGCGCTGGAATATCTGCATTCGATCGGGTTGGCCTACAACGACCTCAAACCCGACAACATCATGGTCACCGAGGACCAGGTCGAACTCATCGACCTCGGTGCCGTCACCACCCTCGATGCCTACGGAAACCTTTACGGCACCAGAGGTTTTCAGGCGCCCGAGATCGCCAGGACCGGACCGACGGTGGCGTCGGACATCTACACGGTCGGGCGGACGCTGGCCGTGCTGACGCTCAGTATGCCGATGGAACAGGGACGGTATCTCGACGGCATTCCCGACCCCGGCGACCATCCGGTGCTCGAACGCTACGAGTTCTTCCACCGCCTGCTGCTGTGTGCGACCGATCCCGATCCCGAGCGCCGCTTCCCCTCCGCGCGCGTCATGTCCGCGCAGCTGGCCGGGGTACTGCGCGAGATCCTCGCCATGAACACCGGTGCCGAACATCCACAGCTGTCCACAGTTTTCAGTCCACAGCGCGCCAGCTTCGGCACCGAGGAGTTGATCAGCCAAACCGATGCCTATGCCGACGGCATCGCCAGAAGCAACCTGCTGCGCGCCGACGAAGTGGCTGCGGCACTTCCGGTTCCGCTCATCGATCCGACGGACGCATCGGTGCCGGTGCTCGCAGCCGTGGCACATCCGGAACCGAACGACGCGCTTGCGGCATTGCAGGAGGCACATGAGCGTGCCGTAGCCGATCCCGAAAAGCCCCAGGAGACATTGGATCTGGAGCTGACGCTGGCCGAGGCCAAGCTTCGACTCGAACTCGGTGAATCGGCGGCGGTGCTGCATATGCTGTCGCGGCTGCCCAGCGATCACGATTGGCGCATCGACTGGTACCTGGGCCACGCTCAGCTGCTGGAGCTGGATTACGAGCAGGCCTATAACAGCTTCGATGCGGTGCTGCGGGTGCTGCCCGGCGAGATCGCCCCCAAGCTCGCGCTCGGCGCGACCGCGGAACTCGTTCTGCAGCATTGGGATTCGGTTGACCACGAACAATGGCGAGCCTATGCCGAGAAGTTCTATGCCACCGTCTGGCGCACCGACCGTGCCGTGGTGAGCGCCGCCTTCGGCCTGGCCAGGCAGTCGTCCGCGGCGGGTCAGGTCGAGGAGGCCGTGCGCGCGCTCGACGAGGTGCCCGCCGCCTCCCGGCACTACACAACAGCCCGGATGACCGCGGTGTGGCTGTTGCTCACCGCCGCCCCGATCGCCGAACTCCCCGAATCCACCCTGCACCTTTCAGCTTCGCGCGTGGCCGGCCTGCCCAGCGGGGAGAGCCGCGCGATCCAGATGCGCGTGCTCGTCCTCGGTGCCGCGCTGACCTGGCTGCAATCGGGCAATACGCCCGCGAGCGACGACGCCACCCTCTTCGGCGCGCCGTTCACCGAGCGCGAGCTGCGCGCGGGCACCGAGGCCGGGCTGCGTGCGTTGGCCCGCAGCGCCCCGGGCCGCAACCACCGCTACGCCCTGGTAGACCTGGCGAACTCCATTCGAGCCAAGACCTGGATCTAGGCGGGGAACAAAGCAAACCCGGCCGGGAGGGAACTCCGGCCGGGCTCGGATCCAGATTCGCGGAGCAGTCGGCACACCGATCATCCCCGGGTTCCGCGCGATTCCGGCCCGCCCCGGGGGCAGCCGGGGCGGGCGCATCGGGAGTGGCGAGGGCATCGCGGTCCCGATAGCGGCGGAGGTTCCGCCCCGGTTTCGGCGTCCGGCGCGAATCTGATCCGACACCAATACTGCCGCAGCGACTGTGAGGATTCCGTGAGGTTTTCTAGGCCCGCTCAATCAGCCCGCTGAGCTGCGACAACTTGTAGTGCGGCCCGCGCGATCGCCAGTTCCTCATTGGTCGGCACGACCAGCACGGCGACCTCTGCGCCCGGCGCGGAGATATGCCGGGCGGCGCGATCCTTGGCGAAATTGCGGTCCGGATCGACTGCGATGCCGAAACGGGACAGTCCGGCGAGTGCGTCGGCGCGGACCTGCGGGCTGTTCTCGCCGACGCCCGCGGTGAAGGTGATGGCATCGACGCCACCGAGCTCGATCAGGTAGGCGCCGAGATAGCGGCGCAGGCGGTGGATGTACACGTCATAGGCCAGGCGGGCCGCGACGTCACCCACCTCGATCAGCCGCTGCAGCTCACGGAAGTCGTTGACGCCGGACAGACCCTTGAGTCCGGCATTACGGTTCAGCATTTCATCGATCTGGTCGACATCCAGGTGGGCCGCACGGACCAGATGCGCGATGATCCCCGGATCGAGATCGCCGCCCCTGGTGCCCATCACCAGCCCCTCCAGCGGGGTGAGGCCCATGGTGGTGTCGATCGGGTGTCCGCCGCGGATGGCCGATGCCGATGCGCCGTTGCCGAGGTGGAAGATGACCTGGTTCAGGTCGGCGGGATCTCGATCGAGCAGCGCGGCGACGCGACCGGAAACGTACTCGTGCGACGTGCCGTGGAAACCGTACTTCCGGATGCCATGCGCGGCAGCGAGTTTCGCGTCGATGGCGTAGGTCTTGGCGGCTTCGGGCAGGCCATGGAAGAACGCGGTATCGAAGACCGCCACCTGCGCTACCCCGGGCAGCAGTTCGCGCGCACTCTCGATGCCCGCGACATTCGCCGGATTGTGCAGCGGCGCAAGCGAAGACAGGTCGGATATGGTCGCGACCACGGCATCATCGATGAGCGTCGGCCGATAGAACACCTCGCCGCCGTGCACAACGCGGTGCCCGACCGCGCGCACACCGGCGGTGGCCAGATCGTGGCCGGATTCGGCGAACACATCGAAGACCAGCCGCAGCCCCGCCGTGTGATCGGCGATCGGCTGGCGATGTTCGATGGTTCGGCCATCGACCTGATGCTCGATCCCGGCCTGCTCCTCACCGATCCGATCGACCATGCCGGAGGCGGCGACCACACCCGACTCCGGGTCCAGCAGTTGGTATTTGATCGACGACGAGCCGGAATTGATCACCAACACCAGATCATCGCGCCCACCCGTCGCCTGACCACCGCCGCTTATCGAATCGCTCCGCGATGCCGCGTTCATCACACCTCCTGCCTTTCGTGCGTTCCCCGCACTCGTTCAGCAATCACAGTCGCCGCCAGTGTGGGAAGCCATGGTCTCCGCATCGAACGACCGCGTCGAGAGTCGGTTCGCATCAACCCTCCTGCGCCTGGATCGCCGTGATCGCAACGGTATTCACGATGTCGGCGACGAGCGCACCGCGAGACAGATCATTGACCGGTTTGCGCAGCCCCTGCAGCACCGGGCCGATCGCGACCGCACCGGCACTGCGCTGAACCGCCTTATAGGTGTTGTTACCGGTGTTGAGATCGGGAAACACGAAGACCGTTGCGCGCCCGGCCACTTCGGAATCCGGGAGTTTGGTGGTGGCCACGGTGGGTTCGATCGCCGCGTCGTACTGGATCGGGCCCTCCACCAGCAGCTCCGGTGCGCGCTCGCGGACCAGTTTGGTCGCGACGCGCACCTTGTCCACATCGACGCCACTGCCGGATTCACCGGTCGAGTACGACAGCATCGCGACGCGCGGATCGATGCCGAAGCGGGCCGCGGTGTGCGCGGAGGAGATCGCGATATCGGCCAATTGCTCCGAGGTCGGATCCGGGACGACGGCGCAGTCGCCGTAGGCGAGCACCCGATCGGCCAGACACATGAGGAACACACTGGAGACGGTTGAAACCCCCGGCACGGTCTTGATGATCTCGAAGGACGGCCGGATGGTGTGGGCTGTGGTGTGCGCGGCACCGGAGACCATGCCGTCGGCAATGCCCTTGTGCACCATCATGGTGCCGAAATACGAGATATCGGCCATGGTTTCGCGGGCACGCTCCAGCGTCATGCCCTTGTGCTTGCGCAATTCGGTGTACTGCGCGGCGAATTCGTCGAGGTAACCGGAGGTGCGCGGGTCGAGTACCCGCGCTGCCGAGATATCGACACCGAGTTCTGCGGCGCGGGCACGCACCGCCGCCTCGTCACCGAGAATGACCAGATCGGCGATCTTGCGCTGCAGTACCCGACCGGCGGCGCGCAGAATCCGGTCGTCGTCGCCCTCGGGCAGCACAATGGTCTTGCGGTCGGCTCTGGCGCGCTCGATCAGCTGGTATTCGAACATCTGCGGCGTCACTACCGACGTATCCGGAATCTCGATGCGCTGCAACAACTCCGACGCGTCGACATGCTGTTCCATCAGGGCCAGCGCGGTATCGACCTTGCGCGGACTGCCCGCCGACATGCGGCCGCGGGTGCGGAAGGCCGCGCTCGCGGTGTCGTAGGTGCCGAGCTCGGTGGTGAGGATCGGCAGCTTGGGTTTGAGCCCGTTCATCAGCCTCGCGATGGCCGGATGCGGCAGCATGCCACCATTCATGATGATGCCCGACAGCGACGGAAAACCTTCCGCCTCATGCGCATTCACGACACTGAGCAGTACGTCGGAGCGATCGCCGGGCGCGATGACGACGACACCGTCGACCAACCGCTCCAGAATATGTTCGGCCGTCATGCCACCGACCATGATCTTCAGTGCCTCGCGGTGCAGCAATTCGACATCACCGCTGTACATTTCGCCGTCGATCGCGGTACACAGCTCGGCCATGGTGGGCGAAATCAACAGTGGCACTTCAGGTAACGTCCAGGACGGCACACCGAAGGCCGTCAGAGCGGCACCTACTTCGTCCAATTGCCCTGGATCGCAACGGTTGGCGATGATGGACATCAGGTGCGCGTGTTCGAGGGACAGCTCGTGCGCGCATAACTCGGCCAGCTGCTCGACCTCGCCCGGAGTACGGCCCGCACCGCGCACCACCAGCAGTACGGGTGCGCCGAGGTTCACCGCGATGCGGGCGTTGAAACGCAACTCGCTCGGGCTGGCCACATCGGTGTAGTCGCTGCCGACGATCACCACCGCATCACACAGCTTCGCGACTTCGTGGAACCGCATGACGATCTCGCTGATCGCGGCATCCGGATCCGCGTGTACCTGCTCGTAGGTAACGCCGATGGCCTGCGCGTAATCGATATCGGCGGTGCTGTGCTCGAGCAGCAACTCCAGGATGTAATCCGGCTCGGTGGTCGAGCGGGTGATCGGCCGGAATACGCCGACCCGGGCGGTGGTCGCGCACAGCATCTGGAGCATGCCGAGGGCCACCGTCGATTTTCCGGTGTCACCCTCCGGAGATGCGATGTACACAGCGGATGGAGCGGAGTCGGCCATGTCCGAGAGCTTAGTGAATCCGCCGCTACCTCGACCGTTCGGCGAGACGGCGATCACGAATTCCTATTCGCACCGACTGTCGGGCTGCGCGCGCAAGGTTTGGTGAAGCACCGATCCGGATATAGTCCGGGGATGGCTGAGCAGTTTCCGAAACGGCAGTGGGGTTCGAACACCAATTTTCTTGCCCGCCTGGCGACCAAGCTCGCCTCCACCAAACCCGGGTCGTGGCTGATTCGGAAGGTCACCCCGCTGGATCGGGCCATCCTCCAGCGCACGAATGCCAAGTACACGCTCCTCGGCCCGATCGGCGCCCCGGTCATGCTGCTGACCACCACCGGCCGCAAATCCGGCGAGCCGCGCACTCAACCGCTGCTCTGCCTGCACGACGGCGACACCATCTACGTGATCGGCAGCAACTTCGGCCAGCATAAGCATCCAGCCTGGACCGAGAACCTGCTGGCGAACCCGAATGCCACCGTCGCCATCGCAGGCCAACGCATCCCCGTGCGCGCCACCCTGGTCGAATCCGACAAGGACGCCCTCTTCGCCCGCTTCGCCGAAATCACCAGCGCCTACAACGTCTACCGCACCCGCACCACCCGAGACCTCCGCATCTTCGCCCTCACCCGCGCCTGACCCGAGTCGAATAATCGCCGCACCACCGCGCCTCGGCAGCGCCGAAGGTAGTCAGATGGTCGGTGCGGGACCCGGCCGAATATCGGCGGACGGAGCCCAACGACATTCAGCCGGTACCGCCGCGATCGGAACAGCCGCGCCTCAGCCGAGGGCGCGGAGGCGGGGGGCCAGGTCGCGCTGGAAGAGGTCGAGGAAGCGGGACTGGTCGTGGCCGGGGGCGTGGAAGACCAGATGGTTGAGACCGGCGTCGAGGTAGGGCTTGATCTGTTCGACGGCCTCGTCGGGATCACTGGCGACGATCCAGCGCTTGGCGATCTGTTCGATCGGGAGGGCGTCGGCTGCGGCCTCCATTTCGATTGGGTCGGTAATGGAGTGCTTCTGCTCGGCGGTCAGCGACAGCGGTGCCCAGAAGCGCGTGTTCTCCAGTGCCAGTTCGGGATCGGTGTCGTAGGAGATCTTGATTTCGATCATCCGATCGATCTGCTCGACGGTGCGCCCCGCCTTGGCGGCGCCCTCCGCGACGGCGGGCATCAGCTTCTCGGTGTAGAGGTCCATGCCCTTGCCGGAGGTGCAGATGAAACCGTCACCGGCACGGCCCGCGTAGCGCGCGACCAGCGGTCCGCCCGCGGCGATGTAGATCGGAATGCCGCCCTTGGGCACGTCGTAGATCGAGGCGCCGACGGTCTTGTAGTACTCGCCGTCGAAGTCGGTGCGCTCACCGGTCCACAGTGCGCGCATGAGGTCGACGGATTCGCGCAGCCGGGCGAAACGCTCCTTGAATTCCGGCCATTCGCCGGTGTAGCCGGTGGCTATCTCATTGAGCGCCTCACCACTGCCGACACCGAGCATGATGCGGTCAGGGTAGAGACACCCCATGGTCGCGAAGGCCTGTGCGATCACGGCGGGGTTGTAGCGGAAGGTCGGGGTGAGCACCGAGGTACCGAGTTGGATGCGCTTGGTGCGCTCGCCGACCGCGGCCATCCAGGCCAGCGAGAACGGTGCGTGCCCGCCCTTGTGTCGCCACGGCTGGAAATGGTCGCTCACGGTCGCGCTGTCGAGGCCGTGTTCCTCGGCCGCCACCGCGATTTCCACCAATTCCCGCGGTCCGAACTGTTCTGCCGACGCCTTGTATCCGAGCTTGAGATCACCCATATGCGCCACTCCTGTCGCTTCGCTCAACGGTCCGTGCGGGAGTTTCCGCACACCGTCGGCCGCCTGAATCCCGCGACCGCATCCCGGTACAACCGCAAGGGCGACACGGGAGTTCCCGAGCCGCGATCGGCCTACCTGAGCGCTGCGCGATCGGTTCTCACACGGCCTCCCCTCGACCATAGTCAGCCCGAGCCAGCGCGATGTGCAGGGTCGCGCTACGCGAGCGCATTAGGTGATTCGCCCACACATAACCAGGGGGCATGGCGCATACCTCGCAGTGCCTGTTGCCGAATTGTGGCGGATTTTGGCCGTGACATAAGTCAAGCCGCTATTTCGACGGCCGCCACGCAATCATGCTCAGCCGGAAGTGATTGATCCCCCGAGGGTGACGATGATGTGATGGAATAACCGCTCGGCGGAGCAGTCGGCACACCCCCCAACTTCTGCGGGATGCCACCACTTGTACAGCTTCGCTCTAGAAAGTGCGCCGCGCGGTGTCTCGCGCACAGCTCTGACGTCTGCGGGATGTCCACCGCTTGTACAGCCTCGCCCTCGAAGGTGCGCGGCGCGGTGTGGGGATGGTCGCACCTGACCTGGTATCCCAGCGGTGAGCGGGCGGGTAGCCGACAATTGACCCGTGAGTACACCAGATGAACCGATCCTGTCCTACTTGACCGATATGGATGGGGTGCTGGTGCACGAAGACCATCTGGTGCCCGGCGCCGACAAATTCCTTGCCGAGCTGCGCAGCAACGAGATCCCCTTCCTGGTGCTCACCAATAACTCCATCCGCACGCCGCGCGACCTGCAGGCCCGGCTGCGCCACACCGGACTCGATATTCCGGAGGAGGCGATCTGGACATCGGCGCTGGCCACCGCGACCTTCCTCAACGACCAGCGCCCCAATGGAACCGCCTACGTCGTCGGCGAATCCGGCCTGACCACCGCACTACACGAAATCGGTTATGTGCTGACCGATAGCGATCCGGACTACGTGGTGCTCGGCGAAACCCGCACCTACTCCTTCGAGGCGATCACCACCGCGATCCGCCTGGTAGACCGGGGCGCCCGCTTCATCGCCACCAACCCGGACGCGACCGGACCGTCCCGCGAGGGCCTGCTCCCCGCGACCGGTTCGGTCGCCGCACTGATCACCCGCGCAACCGGTAGGGAGCCCTACTACGTTGGAAAGCCGAACCCGCTGATGATGCGCTCGGCACTGCGCCGGATCGGCGCGCATTCGCAGTCGACGGTGATGATCGGCGACCGGATGGACACCGATATCGTCTCGGGCCTCGAAGCGGGCATGCGCACCGTCCTGGTCACCACCGGCATCTCCACCCGCGAGTCGGTCGAGCAATTCCCCTACCGCCCGACCCTGGTCGTCGATTCGGTTGCCGACCTGGTCGGCCGAACCGACAAACCCTTCGCCTGACCGGCGCGGGTTCGCTGATCAGGCCTGGTCGGTGATGGCGTCGAGCGCAGCGGAGAGTCGGGTCATGACCTGCGCGGTCAGGGCGAATTGCTCGGCACCGAGTTCATCGGCGAGCCGTTTCGCCATGACGGCATGCTGTGGATTGATGCGTTTGATGGCCTCGCGACCCGCCTCGGTGACCGCGACGAGTTTGGCCCGGCGGTGCGCCGGATTCGGTTGGAACTCAGCAAGTCCCTTGTCCACCAACAGGTCCGCGATGCGCTGCACACTCTGTCGGGTGATCCCCATCGCTCGGGCGATTCCGGCGACCGGCAGTGGTTCGCGCAGCACCGCGCCGAGCACCTGCCACCACGCCGCCGTAATTCCGCCGGGCGCGGCCAATTCCTCTGCGATGGCGAGGAATTGGCCGTTCAGCTGAAACGAGGTGATGGCGACGCTCGCGAAGAGTTCCTGCTCAGGCGTGTCACTCATATCGGAACTCCTGTTCTGCACGCCTTCCTGGATCGGCGGTTCTCTGCGGATTCTTCCTCACACGGAAGCGGTGGCCCTATGCGCCTCGTACTCCGACAGTGCGGCGAACGCCGCCGGATCACTGTGGCCGAACAAGCGATACCACGCGTCCAGCACATGCGGTTCATAGACATCGAGCCTGCGCAACACCTCGCGCGCGAATTCGAAGGGCGCGGTCGGACCTGCCGTGATGAGATCGCCGTCCAGTACCGCCGCCTGGTCCAGATAGCGATCGCCGCCCGAATATCCGCTGTAGGCAAGGTATTCCGCGGCAGCACCGGTATGGGCGTGATTATCGAGGAGCCCTCCTTTCGCCAATCCGAAGGTGGCACCGCATATCGCCGCGACCGGAACCCCCGCATCCAGAAACTCCCGCGCCTTGTGCACGAAGGGCACGAGTTCGCCAGTCTCCCAGGTGTCAGCGCCGGGCAGGATCAGCATCGCGCTCGCGGCGGGCGTGAGATCGGCGAGCACCACATCCGGCACGATCCGCATCCCACCTGTCGTAATGATCGGATCGGCGGTGAGCCCAACGGTCTGCACTTGGAAGGTTCCTGGCGCTTTCTGCCAGCTGGGCCGATTGATATGCGCGGTCGCCGCACCGACCTCCCAGTCGGCGAGCGTGTCGTAAACGGCCATGTGAACTGTTTTCGTCGGCATGACAGTATGCTGTCATATTTGACAGCATACTGTCAATGCCTCAATGTCCGCGTTCGATCTTCGCCAGATGTGCGATATTGGCGCGATCCTCCACATCAGCACTCGGCTCACCGCCGAACCACGCGTCAAGAATCTCCGTCAGCTCTGCCCGGGAAGTCGAACGCAGGCTCAGCGCAAGCACATTCGCGTCATTCCACTTCCGGGCACCAGCGGCGGTCGCCGCATCCCCACACAGCGCGGCCCGGACCCCCGCCACCTTGTTGGCGGCAATAGAAGCCCCCGTCCCCGTCCAACAGCACACCACCCCCTGCTCCGCCCGCCCCTCGGCCACATCCCGCGCGGCCGCCTCACTGGCCCAAGCCCAGTCGTCGCGCTCACTATCCGATAGCGCCCCATGCACCAACGTGTCGAACCCCCGCCGCCCGAGCTCCACCACCAGCTCCTCGGCCACCCCAACCCGCTCATCCGCCGCAACCGAAATTCGCATACCCCAAGCGTAATAACGCCCCGACCACACAGCCCCACAAAACGGCGAGTGGCCCGTCCCCTGTTCCGAGGACGGGCCACCGCGCCCGTCACCAGGCAACTGGGCCGAGGCGATCGATGAAGATCCCGGTCGGCCCGTCGGCGTCGATCATCGCGAGTTCGACGATCGAATCGGTGCCCTCGGTAACCGTCAGCTGTCCGGTGTGATGGTTCATGTCGGTGGCGGCAAACTTGCGATTCGCGACCTCGCCGGGAGTGGCGACATTGAATTTGATCTTCGGAAGCGCCTGGGCGTACCGCACGGTAATCATGTTCAGCGCCGCTTTCGACGAGCTGTAGGCGAGCTCGTGCATTTTCGAGACGGGCTGATCCGGATCGGTCACGACCGCGAAGGAACCGCCACCACTGGACACCATCACCACCCGTGGATTCTCCGCCGCCTCCAGCAAGGGCAGAAACGCATGCGTGACCCTGATCGGTCCGTACACGTTGGTGTCGTAGACGGAATGAATTTCGTCAGCCGTCGCGTCCGCGGGCGCGACAATATTCCCCGGTGCACCGGCGTTGTTGATCAACACATCCAGCCGGTCGGTGTGCTCGCGAACGAGCCGTACCGCATCCGACACCGACTCCTGCGAAGTCACATCCAGCGGCACCATCACGACGTTCACCCCCTCAGCGGCGAGTTTGTCGGCGGCGGCCTGCCCTCGAGCTGCGTCACGCGAGCCGAGGAACACCGTCCACCCCTGTTCCCCGAGCCGCCGCGCCGCTTCGAGACCGAGTCCCTTGTTGGCTCCGGTGATCAACACTGTGGTCTGTTCTGTGTTCGTCATGCCCACTAAGACGGACGGGGCCGCGCACGCTGTGACAACCTGTGAGCGGCCTCACAAACGCCGGGAATCGACACCGTGCACCGATCCGGCGAATGGGCCAGAATCCTGGCAGCGTGACTAGACGCGGAAAGCGGAGGGACCGGCAGTGTCAGCTTGGGGTGAGGTCGTTGTCGGCCTGGTAATTCTGGTCGGGCTGGTCGGGATCATCGTCCCGATTCTGCCGGGCGCAATTTTGATCTTCGGCGCCATTGCCGTGTGGGCGTTCATGACCGGGGGCGCGACGGCGTGGACCGTATTCGCCATCAGCACAGCGTTCTTGGTGCTGTCCGGGGTCATCAAATACACCTGGCCGGGCCGGAAGATGAAGGATGCGGGTGTATCCAATCGCGCGCTGTTCATCGGCGCGATCTTCGGCATCGTAGGCTTCTTCCTCATTCCTGTGGTCGGGTTGTTCGTGGGATTCGTTCTGGGCGTATACCTTTCGGAGCTGCAGCGGCTTCGCGACAACCAACCCGCTTGGCAGGCAACGGTTCACGCGCTCAAGGGTGTGGGCCTGTCGATGCTCATCGAACTCTTCGGTGCGCTGCTGGCGACCGGGGTGTGGGTCATCGGTGCCATCGTGACCTGAGTCGAGGCCGGGCATCGATGGCGTTTCCCGCCGCCGGGCTCCGGGCTACGAGGTCATGTCGGCGATGACGCTGATGATCGTCGTACTCACTCGATGGCAGGGAACGGAATCGTGTCCGCCGATTCGAGCTTCGGCAGCTCATCACGCCGCAGCGGCAGCGTCGGCTGCTCGGTGCGGCGGATCGGCAAAGTGGGCGTCGGATCAGCCGGAATCGCCCGTTGGCGGGCGGGCAGTCGATAGAACGCCCGCGCATTGTCCTCCAGCACCTTGAACATATCGGTGCCCACCACATCGCAGATCAGATCGACATCGGAATCCTGGAACGGCCGCCCGGCGCGGGTACCGGGCAGATCGGTGCCGAACATCAGCGCCCCGGGATTGACCGCGTGGATCCGGCGCAGCGTATCGGCCACCTTCATCTGCACCCGCCCGAAACCGGTCGCCTTCACCCGCGCCCCGCGATCAACCAGATCCAGCAGATAGGGCAGACCCTCCTCGGACATACCGAGATGGTCGATGGAGAAAACCGGCAGCTTCGATATCACCGGCCGCATGGAGGTGAGCATGTTGCCGTCGATATACACCTCGACATGCCAGCCGACGAGGTCGTGCGCGCGCAATGCCTGCAACGTCATCGCGGTGATATCCGCGGCCGCGCGCTTGACGTTGAATCGCAGCGCCCGTACACCGATCCGATCGAGTTCGATGATCTCTTCGTCGGTGGCGTCCGGGTCCAGCGCCGTGACGCCGACCCACCCCTCGCCGAGCTCGGCCAGCGCCGCTTTCAGGTAGGTCTGATCGGTGCCTTGGAACGATCCGCTGACCACGGCGCCACCACCGACATCGAAGCGCGACATGCGCTTTCGATAATCGGCGATGGTGAACGGGTCGGGCAGGTAGCCCTCGTTCTCGGCCAGCGGGAACCGCGGGTCGAAGATGTGGAGATGGGCATCGAACACTTGTACAGAATGCCTCATTGCATCGCCTCCCGCCTAAGGTGGGAGATTTCTGGCTCATGCCGCCCACTCACTCGGCGAGCGCTCGAATCCGCCCTGCGGGACGGGGCATCCGCGCCACGTCTTCGGTGAAGGATTTTCCGTCGCCGCCCGGCGGTGGACTAGACCTTGTGCGGCTCGCTGGCGCGCAGCATGTCCTCGCGCTCGACGACCTTGACACGCTCGCGGCCCTCCGGCTCGCCGAGGGCGCGCTCATGCGCGTCGAGGCGGTACCAGCCCTGCCAAGTGGTGAACGGGATGCCCTTGCCCTCGAGGAATTCGGTGACCGCATCCAGTTCCGGCTCGGCGGCCGGGGTGAAGTTCACGCTGTCGTCGAGCAGGCAGGCTACGGTCTCGTTGGCATCGCCCTTGGTGTGGCCGATGAGTCCGACCGGTCCGCGCTTGATCCAGCCGGTCACGTAGGTGGCGGGCAGATAGCGGTCCGCACCGTCGGCGTCCTCGTCGGCGAGGACACGTCCGGCCTCGTTCGGGACGACCCCGGCCTGATCGTCGAATGGCAGGTTGGTGAGGTTCTGCGACAGGTAGCCGACGGCGCGGTAGACCGCTTGGATGTCCCAGTCCTTGAACACGCCGGTGCCCTTGACATTGCCGGTGCCGTCGAGCTGGGTGCGCTCGGT
>NZ_JBFANH010000059.1:0-24518 GCF_040674755.1 Nocardia sp. NPDC049737
TTGCGAGCGACCGTTCGCGGCCCGTCTCGCGTCCGAGTCGTCGAAGCGCATGCGACGCAGTCGCGAGTCTCGACGGCTCGGACGCGAGACACCAGGGGGCCGCGAACACGCCGCGCCGCAGGCGCGGCCAACATCACAGCCGGCGCTGTTCGAATTCCTTCTCGAATTCGGCATCATCGGCCTGCGGTTTGCGGAAGAGGAAAGCGATGACGATCCAGCCGATGATCGCGACCAGGACGAAGCTCACCAGGCGGTAGACGAAGGCGGCGGCGACGGCCTGGGAGGCGGGCAGGGCCGCACCGGCGGTCAGGCCGTAGATGAGCGTCGCATCGACGTAGACGATGCCGCCGGGTGCGAACGGGATCGAGCCGACGGCCTTGCCCACGGTGAAGGCGATCAGCAGACCGGCCAGCTTCGGATCGGCACCGACCGCATAGCAAGCCGCACCCAGACAGGCCACGTCGGCGAAGCGGTGCACCAGCGCCCAACCCGTGACCATTGCCCCGTCGCGCTTTCCGAGATCCACCGATTCCAGCTGCGTGAGCATATCGGCGAGCTTGTTCATGCCCTGCTTGGCGGGGCGTTTGCGGATCCGGTTGAGCAGCGCGAGTCCGCGGCGCAGCACGGTCTCCAGCGCGCCCGGATTCTTTGATAGATGGTTGCCCGCCCACACCAGCGTTACCACGCCGGCCAGCGACAATATGAGCTTGAACGGCCCGACCCGGTCGCCGACCAGCAGTGCACCACCGACGCCGAGCAGTGCGAGTCCGGCGGTCGCGATCACACCGGACATCACCAACTGCCAGGAGGCGACGATCGGATTCGCACCCCATCGGCGGGTCTGGCGATAGGTGAAGGCGGTGGAGAACACCTGTCCGGCAGGCAGCGTCACCGACATTGCGGTGGCGCCGTAGACGACGGCGACGGATTTGTGCTGGCGGACCTCGACACCGCCCGCATGCAGCAGTTGTTTCTGTACCCGGCTGAATCCGCTCATCGACATTGCCTGCAGCCAGATACAGGCCGCGACCCAACCCCAGTGAATTTCGGTGAGCTTATTCCAGGAATCGTGTAATCGTGGCCAGAGGTAGTAACCCTCGCCGATCAGCAATGCCAGCAGGGCGATGCCCGCAACCCATTTGAGCCACCAGAATTTGCTCCGGCGACCACGTCTCGCCGGTCTGTCGGTGGGGTCGTCGGACGGCTGCGGCGCAGGCTCGCCGGCTAGTTCCCCATTGGCCGTCACTCGGTCAGCCTAACGAACCGACTGATTCGCTGTCTGCATCGACGTGCGGAGCCAGCATCTAATCGGCGGTGCTCCCGGGGCCCTCCGTGGTTACGCAGGCTGCCTCCTCCGTGCCCGTCGTCGCTCGCACCGCGGCCCCATCCTTCGGCCAGGCCAACATGGTCTTTCGTCGCCGCCCGCGCAGCTGGACTTCCTCGCCCGTCAGCCAAAACTCCTGCTCACTCTCGTCGGCGAAATACAGCGCGCTGCCCGAGGTGAGTACGCGGCCGGGTTGATCCTTGGCCAGTTCGGTCAGGCGCGACGCCTCGTTCACCGGATCGCCGATCACGGTGTATTCGAAACGGTTTGCGGCGCCGATATTTCCGGCGACGGCCAGGCCGGCCGAAACTCCGATTCCGATATCGAGTCCGGGCACCTCGCGCAGGGCTTCGCGCAGTTCGCGGGCGGCGGCCAAGGCCGCGGTCGGCGCGTCCGGGCGGTCCAGCGGTGCGCCGAAAATCGCCAGCGCGGCATCGCCGACGAATTTATTGACGAAGCCGTGATGTCGATCGATGACATCGACCACGATCCGGAAGAACTCGTTGAGCAGGCTGACCACCTCGGTCGGCGGTCGCTCCGCGGCGGTCGCGGTGGAGCCGACCATATCGACGAACAGGACGGCCACGAATCGGGTCTCGCCGCCGAGTTCGGTGCCGTAGTCGAGTGCCCGCTGCGCCACTTCCTCGCCGACATGCTGGCCGAACAGTTCCTGGAGCTGGCGGCGCTTGGCGGCTTCTTCCATCATGCGGTTGAAGCCGACCTGCAGCAGTCCGATCTCACTGCCGTCGAACACCTCGACCTGCACGTCGCGGGCGCCCTCCTGTACCCGGTCGATGGCCTGGCTGAGCTGGCGCACCGGGTCGGAGATGCTGGAGCCGGTCAGCATCGATAGCGCCAGCGCCTGCATGATCACCACGCCGCACAGCAACAGAATCGAAATGGCCAGCGATTGCGCGGAGAACTTCACATCCGAGGAGATCTGGGTGACGCACAGCAGCACGATGGCGATGGTGGGGGCGAAGGTGCCCATACCCCAGGTCATCCCCATCCTGGTGCCGACGCCCGGCGTCAGCGTGTGGTCGAACGAGCCCTCGGTGAGGGCTTGTGCGGCGACCGGGCGCAGAATCCGCTCGCCGAGCATGTAGGTGAAACCGAAGACGATCGTCGCGGCCATACATTCGGTGACGATGACCGCGCCCGCCAGCTCGGGCGCGTCCGCGATGATGGTGGCGGCAAGAATGGCGCCGCCGATCAGCCACAGCACCAGATGCAGGATCGCCTGGCGCAGCGGTGCGTGCAGTGCCGCCATCTGTTCTTGGTGGCTCGGCGGCCCACCACGCATCTGCCAGCGCATGACCGGACGCAGCATGAGCGCCGAAGCGGCAAGGCTCAGCAAACCGCCCGTGGTGAAAACCAGACCCGGAATCAACAGGCCGGTGCGTCGCGCACCGGCCGCCTCACCCTCGGGAACCGGGAGTCCATATTGGATGAACGCCCACACCAGGACCGCGCCGAAGGCATTGGCCAACAGCATCGATGTCAGGTACAGCGGCCAGCGCGTTCGCATGGTCTGTTTGACCGCTTCCAAGGGCGCTGACACGTTGACCAATCTAGCGTTCAGCTCAATCGAGCATGTCCGCGGCGCTCTGCGGCCATTAGGCTCGCGGAGGTGACCGACCAGAAGGTAAGTGCTCTCGGAAAAGCCAATGCTGCACGGTCGGCTGCTGATTCTGTGCACCCGTTCGTTCGAGTTTCCGCCGAGTGGGCGTGGCGGCTGCTGGTGATGTTCGCCGCACTGATCGCGAGCTCTATGGTGGTGCAGAAATTGGCGACGGTGGTCATCCCGCTCGCCATCGGCATGCTGGCCGCCGCATTGCTGGCGCCGCTGGTGGACTGGATGCAGCGGCTCGGGGTGCCGCGGGCGGTGGGGGTCTTCGTCGCGCTGGTCGGATCACTCGGGGTGGTCGCGGGGATCATGACCTTTGTCATCGAGCAGTTCATCGAGGGCGTACCGCAGTTGTCCGATGAAATTACGCACAGCATTCACGAAATTCAGGACTGGCTGATCAACGGTCCACCGCATCTGAGCGATGAGCAGATCCGCAGTGCGGGCGACACGATCGTCAAGACGATCCGGGAGAATCAGGACAGTCTCACCAGCGGTGCGCTGACCACCGCGACGGTCATCGGTCACCTGCTCACCGGCGCCTTCCTGACCCTGTTCATTCTCATCTTCTTTCTCTATGGCGGAGACCAGATCTGGCACTTCGTGACCCGGATCGTGCCGACCCCGCATCGGGAAAAGGTGCGCACCGCAGGGCAACTCGGCTTCGGCACGCTGGTCGGGTTCGTGCGCGCGACCGTGGTGGTGGCGCTCGTCGATGCCATCGGCATCGGTGCCGGCCTAGCCATTCTCGGGGTCCCGCTGGCATTGCCGTTGGCCTCGCTGGTGTTCATCAGCGCGTTCATCCCGATCGTCGGTGCATTCCTCGCCGGGACCATCGCGGTATTCATCGCATTGGTGACCAAGGGCTGGGTGACCGCGGTGATCGTGCTCGGCATCATCATCGCGGTGATGCAGCTGGAAAGCCATGTGCTGCAACCATTGCTGCTCGGACGGGCGGTGAGCATCCATCCGCTCGCGGTGGTGCTGGCCATTGCCGCGGGCATTGTGCTCGGCGGGATCGCGGGCGGCCTGTTGGCGGTGCCGTTTGTCGCGGTGATGAATACCGCGATTCGGTCGCTGCTGTCGGAAGGTCCGGAGGAGGCGTTCGAGGAACTGCATACCGGCGACGGTGGTCGATTTGCGGTGGAGCCGGATAAACCGGAGCCCGGCCGGTTCGATGTGGATGCGGTGCTGACCAAGGAGATGCATCGGGAGGACCGCTCGGATGACTCGACCGGTCCAGGCTGAGGTCAGGGCAGCCGAGCTGAGCGCGGCCGATGCGGCGACCGCGCCGCTGTGGCGTGCGGTGCAGGCATTGCGGCTGGTCACGCTGCTCTATGCGGTCGGCCAGCAGATTGCCTCGGTGCAGTACTACCAGAGCCGGCAGCTGAGCTGGGTACTGATCGCCGTGATGGCGGTGTGGTCGGGTGCGTCCGCATTCATGTTGTCGCAGTGGCACTTTCCCGATGTAGCGCGGCTGCGGTCGTGGGTGGTGATCGGGGATCACCTGATGGTGATCGCGCTGATCGCCTCGACCCGGTTGGTCGCCGATTACGGCTGGTACCACGGCCATCAGACGCTGCCGACCACGCTGTGGGTCGCCAATGCCGTTGTCTCAGTGGCGATTCTGCGTGGACCACTCGCCGGTGTGCTGTCCGGACTTTTGATTGCGGCGGTGATCGTGACGGTGCGGCAGCAGTGGGGTCAAGACGTGTGGGCCGATGCGACCGCGCCGGTGCTCGTCTCCATCGGGCTCGCGCTCGGGCTCGCGGCCAATACCGCGCGTCGGGCACAGGGACAGCTGGAACGGGCCGTTCGCTTGACCGCGGCGACCGAGGAGCGGGAGCGGCTGGCTCGTGAGGTGCATGACGGCGTGCTGCAGGTGCTCAGCTATATAAAGCGGCGTGGCAACGAGATCGGCGGTGCCACCGAGGAATTGGCGCAGCGGGCGGCGGAACAGGAAGTGGCGCTGCGGGTTTTGATCTCCGAGCAGGGAAGGCACGGGGATACCGGTGGCGCGGATGTGGACCTGCGGCCGCTGCTGACTGTGCATGCGACGCCATCGGTCTTCGTTTCGACGCCGGGCGAGCCGGTTCGGGTCGGGCGATGGATGGCGGGTGAGATTGCGGCGGCGGTGGCGAATGCACTGTCCAACGTCGCGCTGCATGCCGGGCCGGATGCAAAAGCCTATGTGCTGCTGGAGGATACCGGTGATGAGCTGATCGTCAGCGTGCGTGATGACGGTGTCGGGATTGCGCCGGGGCGTTTGGCGGAGGCGGAAGCCGAGGGGCGCATGGGGGTTTCGCGATCCATTATCGGTCGCATCGAGACGTTGGGGGGAACGGCGGTATTGCTGACCGAGGAGGCTGGTGGGGTTGGGTTCGGTACCGAGTGGGAGTTTCGGGTGCCGCGTTCGGGAGGGGTGGGGTGAGTGCGCGACAACATCTCGCTGGCGCAGGTTTCGTCGTGAATGACGACCGGCGTGCGGACGCTGCCGCGTGAACTCCCGCAGCGGCCAGAGGTCGGTGCATACCGGTGTTCGAGTGTGCAGGAGGACACTATGGCCAGTGGTAATGCTTCCGAAGCGATCGGGTCATCGATTGCCCCTAGCGACCAGGAGCTCGAGCGCGCAGGAGGGCCTTGTGACCAGTGGTGATGCGGCCGAGGCGATCGGGTCATCGGTTACCCCTGGCTGCCTGGGTATCCGTGTGCAAAGGAGGACCTTGTGACCAGGGACGAAGCGGCCGAGGCGATTTCGGTGATGGTGGTGGACGACCATCCCATGTGGCGCGACGGGGTTTCCCGTGATCTGGCCGAGGCCGGGTTCGTGGTTGCCGCGACTGCGGATGGGGTGGGGTCGGCTACTCGGCGGGCGGCGGCGGTGCGGCCTGCAGTGGTGTTGATGGACATGCAGTTGCCCGATGGGAATGGGGCGCAGGCCACTGCGGAGGTGCTACGGGTGTCGCCGGAGAGTCGGGTGCTGGTGTTGTCGGCCTCGGCCGAGCGCGGTGATGTGTTGGATGCGATCAAGGCGGGGGCCTCGGGGTATCTGGTGAAGAGTGCATCGGCTAGCGAGTTGATCGAGGCTGTGCGGGCCACCGCGGCTGGGCAACCGGTATTCACGCCGGGCCTGGCAGGGTTGGTGCTCGGTGAGTATCGGCGGATGGCGACCGCGCCTACCGAACCGGATGAACCGCATCGTCCCGCGCTCACCGAGCGGGAGACCGAGGTGCTGCGGATGGTGGCGAAAGGCTTGTCCGCCAAGCAGATTGCGTCGCGGCTCGGGCTCAGTCATCGAACGGTGGAAAACCATGTGCAGGCGACTTTGCGGAAGTTGCAGTTGGCCAATCGGGTTGAACTGACTCGCTATGCCATCGAGCAGGGACTGGAATAGGTGCGCAACGGTTCCCGAGTAGATGCGTAGCGGTTCTCGAAGTAGGTGGCGCAAGGTTCTCGAGCAACTGCGTAACGGTTTCGGCCACCTCGAAGGCTCCGGGTGCGGCCCGATCGTCCTGCGGGGGGATACCGAACATGTCGCGGACGGCGCGTGGGAAACATTCACCGTGCCACACCGGTTCCACTAGCGAGCCCCCACATGAGGTGCCCGGCGGAACGGTGCCGAAAACGGGAGATCGGGCCGAGGGGAGCGGGAACTCGGGGATTGCCCTGATGCGTCGGGTGCGCTGGGCTCGGTAATCTCGAATTCATGGGTGGCCCCGAATCGGTATCCAACGGTGTCGGCTCCGGTGACGTGGTCGGCGACCGTGAGTTGCGCGTTTCCGATGCCGAGCGCGAACATGTCGGTCAACTGCTGCAGCGCGCCGTCGGGCTCGGCATGCTCTCCCTCGGGGAGTTCACCGAGCGGATGGATACCGCGCTGGCCGCCAAGACCCGTGGCGAACTCAATGCCGTACTTGTCGACCTGCCGGGCGTGCGACTCATCGGTCAGCCCGCCGCACCGCCCTCGACCTTCGTGAACGCTTCGCCGGCATTCACGAAGCGGGTCTCACCGCCGCCCTCGGTCCCGACACAGGTCACGCCGGGCAATGTGATCCGCAGCCGCCTTTCCGGCGTCAATCGCCGCGGTCCCTGGCAGGTGGCGCCCGCGCTGCAGCTGAACAACTGGCTCTCCGGCGTCACCCTCGATTTCACCGAGGCGATCATGTCCACTCAGGTCGTCGAGGTGCATGTCGACGACTACCTCAGCTCACTCACCCTGATCGTCCCCGCCGAGGCCACCGTCGACCTCAACGCCGTCGACCTCATCGGCTCCAGCGTCAACAACAAGGTCCGCACCGGACCACCCCTCGGCCCACTGCACGTCGTCGTACACGGCCGAATCCGCTTCGGCTCGATCACCGCCAAGCACTCCCTGCGCGCCCAGTGGCGCAAGTTGATGGGGGGTTGATCGTGTGCACAATTGCGGCCCCCGGATGTTCACCTCGCCATCGAGGTCGTTTCTTCCGGAACGAAAACCAGGGACCGAGTGCTTCGCCCCGCGCAGTATGCCGAAGCGGGCATCAAATGCTTCTGGCGCGTGGAGAATGAAGAGAACGCGATCGTGATCTACATGTTCGAGCTGTTACCCGAGGGCGGATACGCGCCGACGGGCGTGCACCGGACCCGGGTGCAGGTCGATCGTCGTTTCCCGCTCGATATCGAACTGCCTGAAGTCACCTGGTAGTCAGCATATTTCGGAGCCGACCGGGGTCAGGTGTTGACGCCGATGCGGCGGGCGAAGGTACGCAAGGGAACTCGGCGGTCGTGGTCCAGTAGTTCGGAGACGATGTGCCGGGGCAGCGACTGGTATTTGATCCAATCGGCACCGCCGACGCGTTCGGCGTCGAGCAGGGCGGCGAGGGCGCGCTTGTGCTGGCCGGTGCGGGCGAAGGCGACGGCCGTATCGGTGAGGTGCCGGGCGCGCGAGGCCTGGGGCAGACCGCAATTCGCGGGCATGTCCTGTGCGGCGGTCAGCGCCTCCGGATAGCGTTCGGAGCTGATATTCACATCGACTGTCTGCATGACGACTTGCGAAGGGCCGAAATAGGTTTCGTAGTCGTGGCGATCGGCGCCGATGCGCAGCGCGACCTCAGCCGCCGCTTGAACCAGCGACAACGCCTCGGGAACGTCCTGCGATCGACCGGCCGCGGTAGCGCCCTGCAAAATCAGCGATCCGTACGCGGACAGATGCGCCGGGGTCTCGTCACCGTCGGGCTCCAGATTCGCCGCCGCACGCAGCGCGACCTTGCGCGACTCCTCGTAACGGCCCTGCACCAATAGCTGCCAGGCGACCGAGCCGCGAATGGTGGCCAGCAGCAGCGGATCGTTGCCGAGCTCGGCGGCGGCGAGTGCCTGGCGGATCGCGAGGAACGCCGGGTCGGTCTGCCCGAGATGGACCAGGGTGCAGCCGGTGACCCAATACATCCGTGCGAGTAGTTCATTCGCGGATGCGACGGCGCCGTTGCGGGCGGTGTGCACCGTTGCTCGCAGCTGGATGAGCCCGGTCGGCAGGATCGAGGTGAGCAATTCGTAGTGACCGGTCCAGTAGGCGCCCCACGCGTAATCGACGGCCCGACTGCCCTCGTCGAGGCCGATCGCATCCTCGTCCGGGATCTCGCCGAGCAGATCGTCGACCGGGGTCAGTGCGCGTCGGATGGCGACGATACCGGCATCGGGATTGCCGGAGGGGATACCGTGTCGCTTGCCCACCAGGTCGGAGATGTCGACATCCAGTGCGCGCGCGAGTTTTTGCAGACTGGCGATCGACGCGGTCTGGCGGCCACCCTGTTCCAGTTTGCGCACCAGGTCAACGCTGACACCGGCTTGGTCGGCGAGTTGGCGCTGCGTGAGTGCCTTTCCGCGGAACAGTCTTATCCGCACGCCGATCGACGAATCGTCCATTTAGCCAAGTCCTTTGTTACATCCTTGTTTCAGCGTACGACGTTAAGTGATCGCGCTCACCGGAAGTGGGACATTACGTACGACTCGTTCCTGCTCAGTTGGAATACCGTTGCCTTTCTGCAACTTTGAGAATGCAAAGGGCGGCGGCAATGATCACCATGCCGAATACCACCGTGCGAGCTCTTCGCGCCGACCGCGCGCTCGAGCCGGGTGTCCAGACCAGTCGATTCGCGCGCCACACCCACCGCGTGCGCGAACAGCACGGTTTGCTACGCAGAGGGGGCTGCCCGGTCTGTGGACGAGGGGAGGCGTAGGCCATGTTCGAGCGCTGTCACTCCCCTCACGAAATCGCGCATATGCTGCGACATCGGTACGGACTGCCGGTCCAACTGTTGGCCGGTCGCCCGATGATCACCACCGGCTCCATCCTCGGCGCCCTGGTGATGCCACCGGATCTGGGCCAGAAAGTCCTGGCCGCCCTCGACCGGACGTTCACGGCCCCGGTGGTTGCCGAACCCGGCGAACGCACCTGGACTTTCCTCGTCGCACCGCCGAGCCCGGCCGTACCGGTCGAGATCAGCGTGCGCCGTTGCCTGGCCGGACACTACGTAACCGTCACCCCACCCGGCCGCCACGTCCTGCTCCCCACCACCGACTCCCCACTCGGCTGGCACTGGGCGGGCGAACCAACCCCCGGCGTTCTGCTCATGCCACCCCGCTCCGCGGTGATCAATGCGGTCTACCAGGTCACCAACATGCGCTCCCACACCCTGTAATCAGCGCCGACCCCCGCCCTGCCACCGGCGGGCGGGGGTTGATCGGCAGGGGTGACTCAGCGATCAGCTGTGGGTAATGACTACGTCGGCTTGGCGAGGCTGTTGAAGGTGGTTCGGGTGTAGCGGCCACAGTAGCGCTGCGGCGCAGCTCGGTACTGGGTGACTCGTTCGCGCAGCTGGAATTCGAGTAGATCCCGGATGAGTACCAGTGGTTTCTACTCATGTTCCGGTGCGCTCGAGAAATCAGCATTGGGGATATGACTACGTCTATCGATCCCGCGCTGATTTCGCGGTTGTCCGGGGAGTTCGCTGCGTTGGGAACGCAGATGGGCGTCCTCGGCCGAGATTTGGATTTGTTACGAGCGCAGATCATCGCGGATTCAGTTGCGGCACCCGCGGTCTCGAAGGATTCGACCGGCTTCTCGGTTCGCGGGGAGTATCCGCTCGGTCCGACCCCGGTGCCGCTCGGCGGCAGCGGCGAGCCTGTGTCCGGACCCCCAGAGGCGGTGGGTGGCCAGCAGGGTGGTGCTCCGTTGGCTCCGACGGCCGAAGCGATCTCTGGTGACTCCGCTGCGCCTGGGACAGGTGCGGCGCCGGGTGTTCCGGCCTGGCCAGCGGGGGGTGCGGCCGTCGAGGACGCGGCCTCGGGTACTCATGGTGTGTCTGCAGAGCCTGCGGTGTCGGGTGTGCGTGCGCCGGTTGTACCTGCAGGTGGTGCGGTGCCGCGGCAGTCAGCTTCTGCGGGCGTTCCCGTTGCGCCTGGGACGGGTGGGGTACCGGGTGTTCCGGCCATGCCTCCGGCGTCGGAGGGTGCGGGATCGGCCCCGGAGACTGGTGCCATGCCCGCGGCAGGTGCGTCGGCGGCGGCGTCAGCCCAGGGGCCCGCAGCGGGTGCGGCACCGGGTGTACCTGCCGCAGGGGCGGTGTCTGGCGCGCCGATGGCGGGTGCTGTGCCGTCGGCACCAGTTCCTGGCGAGGGAGGGCGGATTCCGATGCCGCCGGTTGCGCCTTCGGGGTGGACGCGGCCGGTGCCTGGATATGGACAGGCGGGCGGTGTTGGGATGTCCGGATGGGCTGCGGCGCCGGGCGGGGTGCCCGGTGGGGTGCTAGGACCTTCGGGCGTGGGCGGTGGGTTCGTGCCGCCGCGGGCGGCTGGTGGGGCGGTTCCGCCGGGGGTGCCGCCGTGGCCGCCGCGGCGGGGTGCGGCGAAGACGCCGTGGTGGCAGCAGGAGGGGATGATCAGTCGGGTGCTGGCGGTGGCCGGGGTAGGGGTGACGCTGATCGGGGTGGTGATGCTTTTGGTGCTTGCCGCGCAGGCGGGGTTCTTCGGGCCGGTGCCGAGAGTTGTGGCTGGAGCTGTGTTCTCGGCGGCACTGGCCGGAGCCGGGGTGCGGGTGTTCGGGCGGGCGGGTGGCCGGGTTGGTGGAATTTCCTTGGCTGCCACAGGTATTGCCGGGATGTATCTGGATGTGGTTGCGGTGACGGCGATCTACGACTGGCTACAGCCGGTGGTCGGGCTCGCGGTGGCATTAGGTGTTGCGGCGGGTGGGGTCGGGTTGGCGATGCGGTGGCAGTCGCAGCCGCTTGCGGTGCTCGTGGTCGCGGGAGCGGCGTTGTTGTCGCCGTTCGTCACTTCGGAATTGGTGCTGCTCGCATTCCTGATCGTGTTGCAGTTGACATGCGTGCCGGTGCAATTGGTCCGCGATTGGCCATTCCTACATGTGGTGCGCACGGTGCCCGCGATATTGGCGACTTTGCTGGCGATTGCCATTGCCGCCGTGGATAATCCGGCGCCGAGCCGGGTGTACTGGCTGCTCACGGCCGCGGTGGCGATTGCGGTGATCGGGCTCGTCGGCGGTTTTCTAGTGGTGCGCAGGCGATCCGGTGATATCGTCGCCGCGCTGACTTTCGCGCTGTCCACAGTTCCGCTCTTGGCCGCACCCGTAATGTTCGAGCGGCATTCGGCGACCTTGGTCGCGGCGGCTTATGCGGCGGTGCTGCTGGCCGTGGCATCGCTGCACAGCGTGCCGAAATTGCGTGAGCTGGTGCGGATTCCGGGTTCGATCGCCTTCGTCGCCGCGATCGCCGGTTCATTCGCGCTGTTCGAAGCATGCGTCGGCGTGACGCGAGTGCAGACCCTGCCGATCGCACTGTTCCTGGTTGCGCTTTGCTACCTCGGTTCAGCCGGACAGCAGCGCTCCCGCATCACCGCCGCCATCGGCGCGGCGTTCACGCTGCTCGGTTCGGTAGTGTACTTCGCCACCGTGAGTCCGGAAGCGCTTGCGACACAACGGCTTGCGCACCTGCGCTTGGGTATCTCGACCGCACTGGACGCCGTCCTCGCGCTCGCAGTGATCGTTGTGGGCGTCTGGTGCGCTCGGAGACTCCCCGGCATGACCAAGGGCGGAACCGACGAATCGACGCTGTTCGTCGTCGCGAGCATTGCGGGCCTGTATGCCATAACCGCCGCCGCGGTCTCGATCGGCATCGCGACGGGCAGCGCTGACGGCTTCATTATCGGCCACAGCGCCGCCACCATCCTGTGGATGGCCGCTGCCACCGCCGCACTGTTCTTCGGCCTGCGCAACCTGTCCCGCTCGGCCGCCGTCGCCAAATTGGCCCTCGGTTCCGGACTTCTCGTCACCGCAGCCGCTCTGGCCAAACTGTTCTTCTTCGACCTCGCCACCCTCGACGGTCTGGTCCGAGTAGCGGCCTTCCTGGTAGTCGGCGTCCTGCTGCTGCTGGCGGGTACCCGCTACGCCCGCGCCTTCGCCGAAGCCGGTGCCACAAACCCGGATTCAGCAGAATCCCGCTGACACCTGTGTTAGCGGCAACGAAAGCCACAGCCGTACAACGTATTACTCGCGATCCCGCCGCCGCAGCAACTCGTTCACGCTGACCGTCCGCCCGTCCGCGCTGTGATGGCGACCTTCGTCGGGCTTGCCGATGCGGCGCCGGTTGGACCTCAGCTCGGCCATCCAGTTTTCGATGCTGCTGCGGTTCTCTTCAGGCGCATCGTCATTCGAAGTGCCGGGCAGCTGCGGTGCCGCGTGGTGGGACGGATGGTCCGCGGTCGGGATCGGCGTCGGCTGAGCGGGCGGCGGGGGAGGCGTGGGCGTGGGTGCAGGCGGAATCGGACGAGTCGGCTCGGACGCCCCCGAAATCGTCGGAACCGGCCGCGGCCGAATGGGCTCGGGCGGCGCCGACTGGCCGAGCGGTGTGGGAGGCGCCGACTGGCCGAGCGATGCGGCATGCGCGGACGGCAACCGCGGCGCGGCTGGTGCGGATTGCCCCGATGGCGATCCCGGCGCGGACGATGCAGGAGGTCCGGATGGCGGCCCGGATGGGGGCACCGGCGGTCCAGGCGGTGGCGTATGCAACGGCGAACTCGCGCGCGGCCGAGTCGGATCATGCGGCGTGACCGGCCGCGGTGGCACCGGCGGGTCTGCCGGAATTTTCGCGAAATGCTGTGTCGGCGCCTCCGCCTCGATCTCCTCGACCGTGCGCGGCCGCCGCGGTGACCGCGACCGAGTACTGACGTTATCGGTGAGCGCGGGCATCTGCATCGTCACCGGATCGGTTATCGGCGTGGTCTTCACCAGGTCGACGACCTCGCCCCCGCCGGGACGCTCGTCGTCCAGAATCGGCTCGCCGAGCCCGACCTTCTGCTGTACCTTCTTCATCCACGCCGGCGCCCACCAGCAGTCGTCGCCGAGCAGCTTCATGGTGGCCGGGACGAGCAGCATGCGCAGAATCGTCGCGTCGATGAACAGCGCCGCGATCATGCCGTAGGCCAGATACTGCATCATGACCAGATCGGAGAACGCGAACGCGCCGGTCACCACGAGCAGGATGAGCGCGGCGGCGGTGATGATGCGCCCGGTCTGCGCGGTACCGATGCGCACCGCCTCGGTCGTCGAAGCCCCCTGCGTGCGCGCTTCGACCATGCGCGACAACAGGAATACCTCGTAGTCGGTCGAAAGACCGTAGATAACCGCGATGATCAGCACCAACACCGGCGACATGATCGGCTGCGGCGTGAAGTTCAACAGGCTCGCGCCGTGTCCATCGATGAAGATCCACGTCAAAATGCCGAGCGTGGAACCCAATCCGAGCGCGCTCATCAACGCGGCCTTGATCGGCAGCACCAGTGAGCCGAAGGTGAGGAACATCAGCAGCGTGGTGACGAACAGCACCAGTGCGATCATCAACGGCATCCGGTGCAGCAGCGCGTCGATGCTGTCCTTCTGGATCGCGGGCTGGCCGCCGACATACATCTGCACGTCGTCCGGAATTTCCAGGGAGCGCAGATAGTCGATGGTCGGATCCGCGTTCTCCGAATCCGCGAGCGTCGCGCTGGTGCGGAAAACTTCCTTGTCCGTGTTGGACTGAGCAGGCACGTCGAAGGTGCCGTTCAAGCCGGGCGCCTGCTTCGCCGCGGTCCACAACTTGCCGACGTCATTGCTGTTACCGGAGACGAAAACCAGCTGAATCGGATCGGACTTGCGTAGCGGGAAGATCGAGTCGAACTTCGCCTGTGCGAGTCGGGTCGCGTTATCCGGCGGCAGATACCGCTCGTTGATACCGCCGAAGGCCAGATTCTTGACCGGAATGATCAGCAGAAGCAACAGGATGCAGATCGGGATCGCGATCTTGAGCGGATGCTGCATCACCCAGCGGGTCGTCGTGCCCCATAGGCTGGTCTCGACTTCTTCGGCGGTCTTGGTCTTGCGGAAGCGCTTGAGCCCGAGCATATCCACCCGCGACCCGAGGATGCTCAGCATCGCGGGCAGGATGGTGATGGCGGTCAGCGCGGCCAGCGAGACGGTCGCGATGGAGCCGTACGCGATCGACTTGAGGAAGCCCTGCGGGAACAGCAGCATGCCGCCGAGGCTGGCGATGATCATGGTCGCGGAGAACACCACGGTGCGACCCGCGGTCATCACCGAGCGGCGGACGGCCGCGCGCGTGTCGTAGCCCTCGGCGAGTTCCTCACGGAACCGACTCACGATGAACAGGCCGTAGTCGATGGCCAGACCGAGACCGATCATCGAAACGACCGGCGAGACAAACGAGTTGACCTCGGTGAACTGGGTGACGAACCGGACGATGCCCCAGGCGCCGATCACCGTTAGACCACCGACGATCAGCGGCAGCGCCGCCGCGACCACACCACCGAAGATGAAGAACAGCAGCACCGCGACCGCGGGGATGGCCAGGATCTCCATCCGCTTCTGGTCGGCGGCCATGGTGTCGTTCAGCGTGCCGGCCACCGCCTGCAGACCCGCGACCTGCACGTCGATGCCCGGAATCGCGAAGACATCCTTCACTTTCCGGAAGTTGCGTACCATATCGGTGTCGTTATCGCCCTGGATGGCGATCGAGGCGAAGGTGTACTTCTTATCCTTCGAACCGAATGTCAACGGTGACGCCGGACCGGTTTCGGTCTGCCAGTAGGCGCCGTTGATCTTGGCGATCTCATCCGGATGTTCGCGCGGCAGCTTGTTGAGGCTGTCGACGATCTTCTGCCGGAATTCGGGATCATCGATCGTCGTACCGTTCGGTGCGGGGTAGAGCACGATCACATCGCTGTTGTGATCACGTCCGAACGCCTCGTCGGACAACTTGGCCGCCGTGGCCGATTGCGACGTGGGATCATCCCACCCGCTGGAGCTGAGATGGTCTTCCAGGCCTAGGCCGTAACCGCCGAGTGCCAAGAGTGCGGCCGCGACCATGCCGATGACGGCAAAGCGCAGCCGATAGACCAGATCGCCCCAGCGTGTGAACACTAAGCGACTCCTTGGGCAGGGCGAGAGGTGAGTAGCGCCGACAGCGGCCGGAACGGCTGCAGCCAAGCACCCTCGTCGGGCAGCGAGTCGAGGCTGACCCTGGGCAGTGGTTCACGGAACACGCCCGGGATGTCCTCGAGATCTACGAACTCGAGGGTATCGGATGTTACGGCCCAACTCGCATGCTCACGGAAGCCGAGTATCTGAGCGGGGATTCCGTTGGCGGCCAATCGTTCGAGCGGTTCGCGGAATGCCTGGCCATCGGCGGAGGCGACCATGATGCCCGCCAGCCCGGCGCCGCGACTGCGTAGCTCGATGTGCGCGAGCATATCCGCGTCGACATCGGAGTCCTCATCGATCTTGGGCTTGGCGAAGACCGCGTAGCCGACATTGCGCAGCGCCTCCACCCACGGCCGCACCACATCGGCGGTGCCGGGCGCGATATTGGTGAAGACGGTCGCTTCCGGTTCGACCCGGGTCGCGCTGCCCACCGATAGTTCGGCGGTGCGCGCGAGCAGCCAGCGGCCGAGCGCGTCGAAGCGCGGTCGATAGGCGGCGGTCGGGCGGCCGCCGAGGATCGCGCCGAGGCCCATGTCGAGATTCGGGGCGTCCCAGACCAATAGCACCCGACGCACATCGGGCGTAACCGCGCCGATCACCTCGGATCCGGTCCCGTGCACCTCCCCGGCAACATCCACGACCTCACGGGCCATCTCACCGACACTCATCATCCGATCTTCCCCCATATGAACTCGTTGATGGCGCTTCCGGCGCGATGTGCCTTGCCTTCGAATTTGGTGACTGGCCTTTCGAAACCGATCGGCGCGCTGTCGCGATGCTCGGCACTGACCCCGCCCGTGGTCTCGTTCAGGCCGATGAGCTGTGGTTCTGCCGCGCCGACCGCCGCGATGAACTCCGCGTAGTCGGCGTGGTCGGTCGCGACATGCAACACACCGCCGGGCCGAAGGCGATTGGCGATCAATGCGAATGTCGCGGGCTGCAGCAGCCGCCGCTTGTGGTGTCGCGCCTTCGGCCACGGGTCGGGAAAGAAGACTCGGACGCCCGTGAGCGACTGCTCAGCAATCATGTTCTCCAACACATCGACGGCGTCGCCGCGCAACAGGCGAACGTTGTCGATCTGCTCGCGCTCGATGCGCTGCACCAGTTGCGCGAGACCGGGCTGATAGACCTCGATGCCGATGAGATTCAGATGCGGTTCCGCCTGCGCCATCGCGGCGGTGGCGGTGCCTGTCCCACAACCGATCTCGATGACGAGCGGAGCGTCGCGACCGAACCAGGCGGCGGCGTCGAGTGGTTCGTCGGCCACATCGCGGCCGATCCTGGGCCAGGTGCGATCCCAGGATTGCTGCTGGGTCGCGGTGAGTGCGCCCCGACGCGAGCGGAAGCTCGTCACTCGGGGGTACAGGCGTGAGCCCGAGCCTTTTCGGGATCCACTGTCCGCCGGAGCCGAAGCTGTGGACGGCGGTCCGGGAACTGACTCGGCAGTATGGTTCGCGGCGTCGTTCACGCGCTCCATTGTCCAGCATCGCAGGATGCGGGCAGCAAGCGGTCGTAGCGGACCGCTTGCGGATCACCCGAGACGAACAGTTATGCGGCGCGTACGCGGGGGATTCGAGTCGCTGGCTCGGTCTCCTGACGCAGCGGCTTGCCCAGCGCCACCTTGAGCGCGGTGCCGAGCATTTCCCATAGCCCGCGCACGCCGGTCGGCGAGGCGGCGACCGACCACACCGTGCTGTCGCCGACATCGCGCACCGGTTTTCCGGCGAGCCGATCGCTGAGCCAGTCCAGGCTGATCGGGGTGGCCAGCGGAAGCAGCGAGAAATGCTCGCTGAGCCGGTCGCGCACGTAGGTGACCTGTGTGCCGCCCCGGCGATAGCGCTCGACCTGGCCGTCGACGCCGTCCATATGGATGATCTGGTCGTGCACCGGCTGCACCACCAGCAGTGGGCAGGTCGGGGCGGAGTGACCGAGGCGCAAGTCGTCGAGCATGGCCTGCATCTCGGGTGCGGCGAGCACCTCGGCGAGCGGACGGCTCAGATGGTGGCCGACATCTCTATTGATGAGCCCGAGAACCGCCGCGACCGGTGTGGACCGTTCTGCGTGCTCGATCAGCCGGTGGCCCTCGGCATCGCAATCGCTCTCGAAGACCGCGGCCAGCGCCGGGTAGAGCCTGCGCAGCACCGCGACCACAATCGCGGGTAATCCGGCGTAGTGCCCGCCGTTGAGCCGGGTGAAGACCTGGCCCGGATCACCAACCGGCGCACCGAGCACCGCGCCGACGATATCGAGCTCCGGCGCGTAGGTCGGCGCCATCTCCACCAGCCACGAACTGGCCATGCCACCACCGGAATAACCCCAGACCGCGATCTGGGTATCAGGATGCAGACCCAGCGGTGCGAAGCGCAGCGCGGCGCGGATTCCGTCGAGTCCGCGGTAGCCGGGCTCGCGTGGCGCACCGAAATTCCCGTGCGGGCCCTCGTGGTCGGCGATGCTCACTGCCCAACCCCGGCGCAGTGCGTTGGCCACGAGCATCCATTCGAGTTGGGTGACCGAGCCGAGCGCGTGCGAACCGCGACGCAGGGCGTAAGAGGGGGAACATCGCTCGGCGACCGCGTCCATCGCGGTCTGGAAGGCCAGCAGCGGGCGGTCCTCGTTCGGGTCGGCGTCGAGCGGCAGCAGCACCGTGGTGACCGCCGCTTCCGGCGTGCCGTGCATATCACAGCTGCGGTAGAGCAGCTGCCAGGCCGAGACCTGCTGCGGCACAAGTCCGAACAGTGCGAGTTCGACGCGACGGCTGCGCAGGATGGTCCCGGCCGGACGAGCCGCGAAGCCTTTCGGTGGTCGGAGGAAGGGATCGCTACTGGGTAGCAGTGGCTTCCTATCGCCGGACGCGTCCGGCTCAGCACCGATGACATCGACGGTCACGGCAACCTCCTCATCGAGACCAGCGGAACGGATTCCGCCTGGTCGGCTTGCCGCCTTCGAAAAGCGAAGCTGCGCACCGTCTATGGTGCCGACCATCCCGCCAGATTAAGTGACCACGGCATCTGTGGGAACCCCGAGGTAGGGGGCTTGCTCCCGCACTAGACTGCGCGCATGAGTAGACCGACTGTGTTCATCACCGGTGCGGCGGCGGGTATCGGCCGGGCCACGGCCCTACTTTTCGCTGCACAGGGGTATCACGTCGGTGCATACGATATCGATGAGTTGGGGCTGACCAGGCTCGCGTCCGACATCCACGCCACCGACGGCAGTGTGCGCACCGGGGTACTGGATGTGACGAACGACACTCACTGGACCGAGCGTCTCGCCGAGTTCAACGGTGACGAGAATCGGCTCGACATCCTCATCAACAATGCTGGCGTTCTGCGCGCTGGACGGTTCGAATCGATCGAGCTGGCCACGCACCAGACGATCATCGATGTCAATCTCGGCGGGGTGATAGCGGGTACGCATGCCGCGTTCAGCTATCTGCGCGATACGCCCGGCGCTCAGGTGGTGAATCTGTGCTCGGCATCGGCGATCTACGGACAGCCCGAACTCGCCAGCTACGGCGCGACCAAGTCCGCGGTCAAAAGCCTCACGGAGGCGTTGGATCTCGAGTGGGAGCGCCACGATATCCGGGTGATCGCGGTGTGGCCGCTGTTCGTATCCACCGCCATGGTGGAAGGGATGGAAACCGGCACGACCAAGTCGCTCGGCGTGCGTCTGACCGCCGAGGACGTCGCGCAGGGGATCTGGGACGTGACCCGCAAGCGCGGACGGCTGCCGCGCGTGCACTACGAAATCGGCGCGCAGGCAAAGGTACTGGCGGCCGCCGCGAAATACGCGCCGAACTGGGCCGTGCGAACCGCGAACAAATACTTCAGCGGCAGCTGATCCTTTCCAGCGACCCACAAGCAGTCGCCAGCGGCCCGTCCGCGCGGTATGTCTGCAAGAATGGCGCACCGAAAAGGGGGTGTGCAGCTTTGCCGACAACCACCGAATCCGAGGGGCCCCGGATCCGACCGGGCGGGCCCGCACGGGAACTGGACCAACTCGACCACCTGCTCGCGGTGCTGCGCTCGGGTGCTGATCCGCGGATCGTGGGCCAGGTGGGGACCGCCATCGCGCGGTGGCGTCGGCCGCCGCGCATTCAGGTGACCGGGCGGGCGCATACCGGACGGACCACGGTGCTGCATGCGCTGGCGTTGATGTCGGCGGTGGAGACGGCTCCGATCGACGAACCAGGCGTGGCCGATCCTGAACTCGACGCCGACGTCATCGTCTACGTGCTCTCCGGTGCGGCACAGCCCGCGGACCGGCGGATTCTGTCGGAATTGCCGCCGGAGCGCACCGTCGCGGTCTTGAACAAGGCCGATGCCATCGGGTCGCGGTGGGGTGATGTGGTCGCCGCCGCCGAGCAGTGCAGCGGCGGCCTCGGCACCATCACACTGCCCGTGGTCGCCTCGCTGGCCGTGCGCACCAGGGCCGGTGCGGTGAGCGAGGCCGATATGGTCACGTTGCGCCGCCTCGCCGAAACCGCAGATCCGGCGCTCACGCTCTCGCCGGACCTGTTCGTCGCGGCATCGGCAGGACCCGATGTCGCCGAGCGCGAAGAACTGCTGCAGCGCTGGGATCTGTACGGCGTGACCTGCGCGCTGTCCGCGCTGCGCCAGGACCCGGAACTCGGTCCGCACGCACTGCTGCAGATCATGCACGCGGCCAGCGGTATCGATCCGCTGCACCGCCTACTGCACCGCCGCTACGAACAGGTATCCGCACTGCGCGGCGGCGAACTCCTCGACGAACTGATCCGCCTCGCCGCCCGCGCCGTGCCCGTCGACGGCGCGAACGCACGGGACGTTTTGGAGGACTACCTCTTCGGCGACGACGCGCTCTGGCTCGGCCTCTGCGCGGGCCTCGCCTACCCGGAGGTCGCCCATCTGGCCGCCGGATATCGCGCACCCGCACCGTCCGATGCCGACGACGCCCTGGCCCGGGCCGCCCGCTGGCGCGCCGTGGTCTCCAGCGATATGTCCCCCGCCGCTCGCCGCGCCGCCCTCCGCGTCCACAACGGCTACATCCGGCTATGGGAACGGATGAGCAGTGCCGGCCTCTGAACAACCGGATTCCGCACGCGCGGAGCCGGGCTCGAGTGCGCCCGAGCGTGATGAATCCGCCACTGCTCCACGCCGATCCGCGAGTGGTTCGGCGGCACAGGCATCGCCGCCCAGCGGATCGCCGCCCAGCGGGGATGAATCGGCTGGACCAGCGGAGCGACCGGCCGCCGCGCAGGGGCGGTCAGCGGTTGCGTCACGCGGGGCTCCTTATGGATCGCCCGAACCCGAGAAGGGCTCGCTGGCGCCAGAGGTCGAGGCGGTCATCGCACGGTGGAATCCACAGGGGACGGCGCTGTTGCGCGCGGTGCGGGGGACGGGGGTGGCGTCGGCGGTGTCGTTGATCGGGCCCGATGACGCAAATACGAGCCTGTTGCGCACCGAGCTGGCTCGGTTCGAGCCGTGGATCCCGCTCTCGGATCCGGCGCCCGATGCGAGCGCGGCCGTGGAGACCACGTCGCCGTCGGGTAATGCGCCGTCAGCGGTCGCGCTCATACTGTTGGACGCGGGTAGTGCCCTCGGTGCGGACACCCTGCATGTGGTGCGGCGCCTGCGCGCCGACGGCACCAGGATCCTGCTCGCCATGAACGGCATCCACGCCTATCAGGACTGGCGCGCGGTGCAGGCGCACAACCTCGAACTGCTCGCCGCCCAGGGCATCGACGATCTGGCGATCGTGCCGGTATCGACGCGGCTCGCGGTGGCGGGCCGGGCGGCGGGCGATGCCGGCCTGCTCGATCGCTCCGGCCTCGGCGCGCTACACGCGGAACTCGCGGCGGCGACGGCCGGCGCCGAATCCGACGACCGGATCGCCACGGTCACCACGCGCGTGTTGACCGATACCCGCAGGCGGGTCGCCGAACAGGTCGCGGTGCTGCGCTCCGGCGCGGAACCGATCCAGTGGCGCGAGGAACGCGCCGTGCTGCTCGCCGGACGTGACGGCGGCCGCGCCACCGCCATGTCCACCCTGCGCAGCCAACTGCATCTGGCCAGGGTCGATCTGATGACCGATGTCGGGGCCAGGGTCCGCGCACTGCACGCCGCCGCCCGGGGCGAACTCGACCGTTTGCGTCGCGCCGAATCCGCCGGCTATCCCGAACGCTTACAGCAGGCGGTCAACGAACTGACCAACGCCGTGGACGGGACCATCGATCAGCGGCTGTCCGAGCTCACCGATCGCATCGGCGCAGTACCGGAACACGACCGCGACACGCCACCGCGATGGCGCGATCCGGCCCTGCGCGTCGGCCCGGATCCGGAGCCGCGGCATCGAGGTGTCGAAGATCACCTCATGATCGCGCTCGGCGCCTCCGCGGGGGTCGGCATCGGCCGTCTACTGGTCGCCCCGTTCTCGGTCGTGCAGGCCCTTGATTTCGCGACCGTACCGGTGACGCTGCTGCTCGGAGCCGGTGCGGCGGCTTGGGTGGTGCGCGCCCGCGGTCAGGTCGCCGACCGCGCGCACCTCCGTCAATGGGTCGCGGACGCTTTGGTGAATGTGAAGGCCCAGTTGGAGCAGCGGGTCGCCACCGCACTGGTGGAATCGGAGACCGCGCTATCGGACCGCGTCATCCGCGCGAGCACCGAGCGAATCGTCGAAATCGACCGTCAGGTGGCCGAATTGGAGGCCAGACTGCGCCGCGCAGCGTCCGAGCAACCTGGTCAGCTCGCCGCCTGCGAACGCGATATCGCCATCCTCGATCGGTATCGCAGTTCTTTTGATTAGGTAACTTAGTGGGTACTCCTGCAGGAACCCGATTCCGTACTGGTCGTCACATCGCGTTAACCTCTTAAGCAGGAACCTGGGCGTCCGCTTCGTCCTTGTACGCGGTCCAGCCATGACGCGCTTTCGACTGGTCGTAGCGGGTGCCTTCCCGCCAACGGTGGCGCTCGGTGTATTCGCGCTGGTCATGGGCATTACCGCAGCGACTGCTCGCAGGTCGCTCGAAATGGTCAGCCTAGGCGGCTACACCGTGAACCGCCCATCTCAGGAGAGTTTTCATGACCTCAGCGACCATTCCTGGTCTTCGCGATTCCGACGGCAAGCAGCCGACCGAGCACAGCGAACTACTCGCCTGGGTACAGGACGTCGCAGAACTCACTCAACCAGAGCGAGTGGTCTGGGCGGACGGTTCCGACGAAGAGTGGGAACGGCTGACCACCCAACTCGTTGCGGCGGGCACCTTCAAAAAACTCAACGAGGACAAGAAGCCGAACTCCTTCCTCGCCCTCTCCGACCCCTCCGATGTGGCGCGTGTCGAATCCCGCACCTACATCTGTTCGAAGACCGAGGCCGACGCGGGCCCGACCAACAACTGGGTCGACCCCACCGAGATGCGCGCCACCATGACCGAGCTGTACCGCGGCTCGATGAAGGGCCGCACCATGTACGTGGTGCCATTCTGCATGGGCCCGCTCGGTGCCGAGGACCCCAAGCTGGGCGTGGAGATCACCGACTCCGAATACGTCGTGGTCTCGATGCGCGTGATGACCCGCATGGGCGCCGCCGCGCTGGAGAAGCTCGGCGCCGACAAGCCGTTCGTGAAGGCATTGCACTCCGTCGGCGCTCCGCTGGCCGAGGGCGAGGCCGATGTGCCGTGGCCGTGCAACGACACCAAGTACATCACCCACTTCCCCGAGGACCGCGAGATCTGGAGCTACGGCTCCGGATACGGCGGCAACGCGCTGCTCGGCAAGAAGTGCTACTCCCTACGCATCGCCTCGGCAATGGCCCACGACGAGGGCTGGCTGGCCGAGCACATGCTGATCCTCAAGCTGATCTCCCCTGAGAACAAGGCGTACTACATCGCCGCGGCCTTCCCGAGCGCCTGCGGTAAAACCAACCTCGCGATGATCCAGCCGACGATTCCCGGCTGGCGCGCGGAGACCCTCGGCGATGACATCGCCTGGATGCGTTTCGGCAAGGACGGCCGCCTGTACGCGGTTAACCCCGAATACGGCTTCTTCGGTGTCGCACCGGGCACGAACTACAGCTCCAACCCGAACGCCATGGCCACAATGGAGGCGGGCAACACCGTCTACACCAACGTCGCGCTGACCGACCACAATGACGTCTGGTGGGAGGGCCTGGAGGGCGAGCCCGATCACCTGATCGACTGGAAGGGTAACGACTGGTACCTGCGGGAGACCGAAACCCTTGCCGCGCACCCGAACTCGCGCTACTGCACGCCGATGTCACAGTGCCCGATCCTGGCTCCCGAATGGGACGACCCGCAGGGTGTGCCGATCTCGGCCATTCTGTTCGGCGGCCGCCGAAAGACCACCGTCCCGTTGGTGACCGAATCCTTCGACTGGCAGCACGGCGTCTTCATGGGCGCGACCCTGTCGTCGGAGCAGACCGCCGCCGCCGAAGGCAAGGTCGGCACTGTGCGCCGCGACCCGATGGCGATGCTGCCGTTCATGGGCTACCACGTCGGTGACTACCTGAACCACTGGATCAATGTCGGCAAGAACGCGGATGCGAACAAGCTGCCGAAGATCTTCTACGTCAACTGGTTCCGTCGCGGCGGCGACGGCCGGTTCCTGTGGCCCGGATTCGGTGAGAACTCCCGCGTACTGGAGTGGATCGTCGGCCGCATCGAGGGTTCGGCGCAGGCCGAGCCGACCGCGATCGGCAATGTGCCCACCGCCGCTCAGATGGACCTCGAGGGTCTGAAGGTGGACCCCGTAGATGTCGATGAGGCACTCGCCGTCGATGCAGACGAATGGCGCAAGGAGATCCCGCTCATCGAGGAGTGGTTCGAATTCGTCGGCGACAAGCTGCCTTCCGGGGTGCGCGACGAGTTCGAGGCGCTGAAGGAGCGTCTGGGCTCTGCCTGATTTGCAGCGCCTGCGGCGCTGCGTGTTCGCGGCCCCCTAGTGTCTCGCGGCCGAGCGGCCGATACTGGCGACTTCGTCGCGTGCGCTTCGACGGCTCGGACGCGAGACGGGCCGCGAACGGGTCGCTCGTAAGACTCGCTCCGT
>NZ_JBFANH010000060.1:0-24083 GCF_040674755.1 Nocardia sp. NPDC049737
GAAGTTGCGTGAGTTGTTGGCGATGAGTGAGGAAGAGCGCCAACGGCCTTGGATCGAGCATCGCGAGCAATATCATGCTGCCGCGGGTTAGCGGGGGGCTCGTTGGGTGAGCTGCGGTGGACAATGGTGTCGAGGTGATGGTCCGGAGGGGCACGGAGGATCATCGTTGTGGCGGAGCGGGCACAGTCGGCACAGGCGCTCATTGGTCTGATGTGTAGCTTCCGTGCCAGCAGCGGCGAAGTATGGCGAGTTGTCGTTCCGTAAGGGGCGCAGCCAGTTGTTCTTGGATCTTGTCGAGGTAGGCCGGTTCTTCGGCGGTCCACTCGCGGCCGTCCTCGACGTTGTCGGTCAACGGTTGCTCGCTGCTGACGTGCCCGCTTGTTGCCGATAGTGGGTGGTGACTGTCCAACTGGCGTATCGCGTTTCGGCTTCGGGACAGTGGTGGGGAGAATGGGACTGGGGTTACTGTAAGCATGCGGTTGCCTGACTGCGCAACCCGCGTGCTGATTCTCCCTCACCCATGAAACCTTATTCTTGGTGGTGGCGCCACCATTCATGGTTGCCGAAGATGAACGGTCCGTCTTGGGTAGTCGTGACCGACGCCTACCTTGGGTAACTGTTGGGGAACTGGTTTGACTTCGGCTGCGTTAACGCAATTCAGGCGCGTACTCATACGACACGGGGTGGGTGACCAGCTCGAAGCCACACGGGCTGATCGAGGAATCCTCCTTCAGGTAGGCGAGGTCACCGGCGTGGGCCAGCACGGTGTCGACGGGATTGTCGAAAGTGGCGGGGGTGGTTTTGATTTCGAGTTCGAGCCCCAGGAACAGTGGGCCGTCGCCGTGGAAGCGTGGACGGGTTTGTAGTCGTAGCCGTAGACCACAGGATGGCCGGGACGGGCGCAGTCCCGGCGGTAGGTCTCGTCGTAGGGGATGAGATCGAAGCACGCAGCGCATTCGCGGTACCTCATCGAGGCAGGTGTCGCACACCCGGTTTCCGTCTTGGACGCCGTAGGTGTCGGTGCACAGCCGGGCGCAGTCGTCGCAGGATTGGTATTCGCGGACGCAGTTGCCACAGATCTCGCGGGCACCGACCGCCGTCGTGGTGGCGCGGCTGTAGTTCTGGCAGTCCACGCACCGCTCCCATACGGACACACACCGCGCGCACAGCAGAGTCTCTTCGCTGGGGAGGCGCGGGCTGCGGGTGTGCCCACCGCATTCGACGCACACCGACAGCTCATCGACACACGAGACGCACAGGCATTCGCCGTCGACGGTCGCGGTGGGATTCGTGGGCGGCAGGGGATCAGCACACTGCGAGCACGGTCCATTGCGAATGCGGCATAACCCCACGACAAAGCTCTTCGGAATCGCCTCATGACCGCTGGCACGCGTGGCCGCGGAAGTGCTGCTTGGTGCCGCACTTGCCGTAGAAGCGAGCGAGCACACCGGTCCCGAGTCTGCTGCCTCCTGACATGCTTATGAGCCGCAATCCCGTCTGTCGGTCGGGTATGCATGTAGCACAGAGAGGGCCGAGTGTGAGCGAGGGTGAGCTGGAGTGGGTTGATCTGGGCGAGGTCCCGTATCTCGAGGCCGTTGCGCAGATGGAAACCTGGGTTCGAGAGCGGCGAGAGGGGCTGATTGCGGATCGGCTGGTATTGCTCACTCATCCCGCAGTGATCACCTATGGTGTCCGGACCCCCCGTCATGAATTGCCGCTGCAGACCGAGATTCCTCTGGTCGAGGTGAACAGAGGGGGTCAAGCGACCTACCACGGACCGGGGCAGCTGATGGGTTATCTGGTGGTCGATCTCCGTCAGCGCGGCCCCGGGGATATCGTGCGCTGGCTGGAACAAGGCTTGATCAGCGCCTTGGATTCGCTTGGCCTGCGGGCTGTTCGGCGTGACACGCCGGCCATGGCTCAGAGCCTGGTCGGAGTCTGGACGTTGGAGCACAAGAAGGTTGCCTCGATCGGTATGCGGATTCGCGGCGGCGTGACGAGCCATGGGTTTGCTCTGAATATCGCGCCAGACCTGACCGCGTTTTCGGCATTCACCGCCTGCGGGCTGCCCGAGGTGACGATGACCTCCATCGCGGAGATGGCCACTGCCATGGGAATGCCCACCCCTTCAGAAGAGGCGGTGCGAGCGGCCGTAGCGGCAGCGCTCGGAGCAGTTCGACGTTGGCAAACCAGTGCAACAGAGTGTCCTATGTAGCCGCGGCTCATGCCGGTGCGGACGTGGCCGGTGAGCGGGAATGGGTGAGGTCGCCAGTAGAGGGTTTGGCTACCGAGACGAACCTGAATACCGGAGATTTCGTGACCGGGGTAGATGGCCGGCGATTGTTGGTCGATCGGATCTTGGTGGGTGGTCATGGACCCGCTCATGTGGCTGCCGAGATGGATGTGTCGCGGCAGTGCGCGTATCCGATCAGTGGCGCGGTTTCTCGATGAGGGGTTCCGGCCGGACCAGCAGACAGGTCCTCGCGTCTCAGCCACGCAACAACTCCGTTGCTGGGTCGATCGTGAACGGTCGGCTGTAGCAGTTCGGTCGAGGTTAGTGTGCAGATATGGAGGCGCTGGAGCCGGCTCACGGTGTGGAGGCTGGAAGGGGTATTGCTGCGTATTTGCTGGCGAATGTGTCCAGCCTGGCCGACGACATGCAGAGGTACATAGTCGAGCGGATACCGGAGGTCGCTGGGGATGCTGAGCTTCGCGGCCTGACCTTGGGATCGTGCTCGTCGAATCTCGAAGCGGTACTTTCGATGGTTCGCCATGGGATCGATGTAGCGGCGGCGGAGGCGCCGGTAACGGCGCTCGAACACGCGCGAGCAATGGCATCACGGGGGCACAGCGTCGATGTGATGCTGCGGTTCTATCGGTTGGGACATGAGTACTTCACCGAGAAGCTTTCCGAATCGCTCACTGAACGGATCGACGACCCCGCCATCGCGTTGCGGACGTTTGTCGATCTCGAGCGGTACGGGTTTCGATACATCGACCGCATCTCCACTCTTGTGGCTGACGAGTACGTCGCCGAGCTCGACCGACGCCAGAACCAGGCAAGGGCCGAGCGCGCCGATGTCGTGCGCGCCTTGCTCGCTGGGGAACGTGTCGACATCGCCCGGGCCGAACGTGTGCTCGGCCACCGGCTCACCGGTCGGCAGATCGCCTTCGTGTGCTGGGTCGACGACCGTGGCGTCGACCTCGAGGGATTCGCTCGGCAGGTTGGAAGGTTCCTTGGGGCGGGTCACTCGCTCGTCATGGCGGACGGTCCACTCGCGGTGTGGGGATGGGCATCGATCACGGGGGAGGTGAGGACTTCGCTCACGGGCATGGCGACGGAGTTTCCCGGCGAAAGTAAAAACGTTCACATCGCGGTGGGCTCGCCCTATCCGGGGGCTGCCGGCTTCCGTACCTCCCACCTGGAGGCTCTACGCACTCGCCGGGTCATCGAACTGTCCGGTCGCGTGGCGCCATCGATTACTCAGTTCAGCGATGTCGCGTTGGTGGATGCCATCTCGCGTGACCTGGATGCGGCGCGAGCCTTCGTCGCCGCTCAGCTCGGCGCTCTCGCACGCGACGACGCGAAAGAGCGCGGCGAGCGCGCCGCACTCCTGGCTGTGCTCGACGCGCAAGGGAGTCTGGTGATCGCGGCACGCACCTTGGGAATCCACCGGAACACGGTCCTGCAGAGGGTGCGTCGTGCCGAAGAGCGCAGGGGCCGGCCCGCAACTGTCAAGATCGCCGAACTGCACGCCGCCCTCCTCGTCTGCGACGTGCTGGGGGCCTCGGTTTTGCGGGAGTCATAGCCGTACTGACGGAAGCCCGAGTGCGTCGGGATGTGCTCGCAGCACACCGGAGAGGGCTGAGATGGCCTTGTTGACCAATACCAGCCGTTTGTACGTTGTGAGGCATCTCATCCCGAAGCGCGAAGGAGGAGTCAGATGTCGACTACGACTCGACACCCCCAACCCCCAGCAGCCGCCTCGCAGCACGCTTTGCCTGATCCGGGCGAGCAAGTTCCTACGCTGTCCTGGCCGATAGTCGGCATCTTCACATGTGCGCTTGCGCTCTTCGGCGCCTCGACCTGGGCCGCGCTCACCGACGCTTTGCCTGCGATCGCCACCATCGCCGCGAGCTCCGCGGCAATCTTCGTCCTGTTCACCGTGTTGCACGACGCCTCGCATTACTCGATCAGCTCCCATCGCTGGGTCAACGTCGCCTTCGGTCGCGTGGCAATGTTCTTCGTCTCGCCGCTGATCTCATTCAAGTCGTTCGCGTTCATCCATATCGAGCACCACCGCAATACCAATGACGGTGAGTTCGATCCCGATCACTTCGTCAGCGCGGCGCCCTGGTGGCAGCTGCCGATCCGTTTCCCGGCAATGGACCTGCCGTATATCGGTTTCTTGGTGCGTCACCTGCGCCGGCGCCCACGCGCCGAGGTCCTGGAAACGGCGGCGTTGATGACCTTTTCGGTGACGGTGATCGTGGCGGCGGCTTTCGCCGGACAGCTGTGGACGCTCGCGGTGATCTGCCTGATTCCCGGGCGGGTGGCGATGTTCGTGCTCGCGTGGTGGTTCGACTGGCTACCCCACCACGACCTGGAAGACACTCAGCGCGAGAACCGCTATCGCGCGACCCGAAACCGCGTCGGCTCGGAGTGGATCCTGACTCCCCTGCTCTTGTCGCAGAACTACCACCTGGTCCACCACTTGCATCCCTCCATTCCCTTCTACCGCTACGTCGCGGTCTGGCGACGCAATGAGGCCGCCTACCTCGAGCGCGACTCGGCAATAGGCACCGTCTTCGGGCAGCAGCTCGACGCCACGCAGTACCGCGAGTGGAAACGCCTCAACGGCAAACTAGCCGCACTGCTCCCGGTCCGAATGCCGCGTTCCTCCGCGGCACGCCATGCCAGCGCCCACCCGATCCCCGTCACAAGCGTCGAGCCCCTGACTCCGGACAGCGTCAAAGTCACTTTCGACGTTCCCGATCACCTGCGCGACCAGTTCCAATTCCAGGCGGGCCAACACCTGACCGTTCGACACCGCATCGGTGGGCGGGAGCTGCGGCGAAACTACTCGATCTGCACCTCGGCCACATCGGGAGAACTGGCGATCGGAGTACGGCACATCGCGGGCGGGATGTTCTCGACCTTCGCGGTCGAAACGCTGCGAGTCGGTGACGTCCTGGAGCTGATGACGCCCACGGGTAGCTTCGGCGCACCCCTTGATCCACTCGCTCGGCGCGACTATGTCGCGGTGGCGGCAGGGAGCGGCATCACGCCCATCCTGTCCATCATGCGCACCACGATGGAGATCGAGACCGAGAGTCGCTTCATCCTCTTCTACGGCAACAGAACCGCAGAGTCGACCATGTTCGCCTCCGAACTCGATGAGCTCGAATCTCGATATGCAGACCGGTTACGCATATTCCACATCCGCTCAGGCGAGGCGCACCACCCCGCCGCTGTTCGTGGCCGTATCGACCTGGCGATGGTTCAACAGTTGCTCGCCACCGACGTCACTTCGATCGACCGGTGGTACCTGTGCGGCCCGAACGATCTCGTCACGACAATGCGCGAGGACCTCGCATCCGAAGGAGTGCCGACCGAGCGGATACACCTCGAACTGTTCCGCGGCACGAACCGATCCACACACGTCGATGCCTTCCGCGAGTCCGAAGTGACCATCACTCTGTCCGGCGCGCATCACACCGTGGAACTCGCCGCGGGCGAGACCGTCCTCGAATCCGCGCTGAAAAACAATATCGATGCGCCGTATGCCTGTCTTGGCGGCGCGTGTGGCACGTGCAAAGCCAGAATCACAACAGGAGCGGTATCGATGGAGCAAAATTTTGCGCTTACCCCAGCCGAGGTCGACGCCGGCTTCGTACTGACCTGTCAATCTCATCCCACCACCCCAACGGTCGCAGTCGACTACGACAGCTGAGGGACCTCACTCATTCCGGTCAACGACGCACCCTGCACGACAAACACTTTCGTGCCAGCGTCGCGGGCACGGAACTACTTCTCGAACACGGCCTGATTCCGTCGCCGAAGGCGTGACGGAACTCCTCAGAGGTAACGAAGATGTCTATACCGACTACCGCAACAGCGGTCTCCAATTTGCCCGACATCCCCGATGCGATGGCACGGGTTCGCCGCGAGTTCGCCTCGGGCCGGACCCGAGACCGCACTTGGCGTGCGGAGCAGTTGCGGAACGTGATCCGGCTGCTTGATGAGCAGGAGGATCAGATCGTAGCCGCGCTGGCTAGTGATCTTGGACGCAGCCGGGCCGAAGCCTGGTTGGGCGATATATCGTCCACCAGGGGTGAGGCCGTGTTCGCCCTGAAACACCTGCGCCGGTGGATGCGTCGGCGGCGGCAGCCGCTGTCGCTGGTGCAGTATCCGGGTTCGGCCTGGGTGCAGTACGAGCCGCTCGGCGTCGTTCTGGTCATCGGCCCGTGGAATTACCCGGTGTACCTGACTCTTTCGCCGCTGGTGGCCGCGCTCGCCGCGGGGAACTGCGCGGTGCTCAAGCCGTCCGAGTTGGCGCCGGCCACCTCGGCCCTACTGGCTCGGCTGGTTCCGGAATACCTGGACTCCGAGGCGGTCGTCGTGGTCGAGGGCGACGCCCCGGTCACCCAGGAGCTGCTGGCGCAGGGTTTCGACCACGTACTGTTCACCGGCGGCGACCAAATCGGAAGGAAGATCATGGCCGCGGCCGCGGCGACGCTGACTCCGGTGACCTTGGAGCTCGGCGGTAAAAGCCCGGTAATCGTGACCGCCGACGCCGACCTCGCTATCGCGGCCCGCCGGATCGCCTGGGTCAAGTGCGTGAACTCGGGACAGACCTGCATCGCGCCGGACTACGTGCTGGCCGATCACCGTATCCGGGATCGGCTGGTGGACGAGATCGTAGCGGCGATCGAGCAATTCGAGGGGGAGGGGGGCGCAGTCGGCCGCCGGATCGTCAACGAGCGCCAATTCGCCCGACTGGCTACCTATCTCGCGCGGACGCGCGGCACGATCGCGCTGGGCGGGCGGGTCACCGAGGCGTCGTTGTCGATCGAGCCGACCGTGATCGTCGACCCGGATCCCGACGATGCGGTCATGCAGGAGGAGATCTTCGGACCTATCCTGCCGGTGCTGTCGTACGAAAGCCTCGACGATGCGATCTCGTTCGTGAACTCCCGGCCGAAACCGCTTGCCGGGTACTACTTCACGAAATCGGCGGCGGTGGGCGAGCGCCTGGTGGACGAGATCCCGTCCGGCGGTGCGGTGATCAACCATGTTGCCATGCACTGCCTGGTGCCGCAGCTTCCGTTCGGAGGTGTCGGCGCCAGTGGCATGGGCGCCTACCACGGCCGCTGGGGGTTCGAAGCACTCAGTCACCGGAAATCGGTGTTGCGCAAGACCTTCCACCCGGATCTGCAGCTGATCTATCCCCCGTACAGCAAACGGGCGCTGCAAATCCTACGAAAGATCTTCTAGCTACTTGCCCCCGAAAATTCGCCCTGCGAAGGGATCTCTGAGATTCCGAAGACTCCCGCCGATGACCGGAACCCAAACCGACAATCCTCGTGCCGCTGTTCGGGCTGATCCTGTCCCCGCTCCTGATACCCACAGCGGTAGAAATCGCTGGGTGTGGGCGGGACAGGCTACAAGTGAAAGAACCGTGACCGCCTACCGTCGCGAGACCAGCGGTTCGAATCCCTCCGACTTCCGGATGACCTCGCCTCGCCTGAACGCGATCCTGAAAGGTAAAGTGCCCATGACTTTCGATTACGACGTCATAGTCGTCGGCTCGGGCTTCGGTGGCAGCGTGAGCGCGCTGCGCCTGACCGAGAAAGGTTACCGCGTCGGTGTTTTCGAGGCCGGCCGCCGGTTCGCCGACGACGAGTTCCCGCAAACCTCGTGGCGTATCCGGCGCTACCTATGGGCACCGGCGCTGGGATGCTACGGAATTCAGCGGATGACGCTACTCAAGGACACTTTTGTGCTGGCCGGAGCCGGGGTGGGCGGCGGCTCCCTGGTATACGCAAACACCCTGTACGAGCCGCCGGATACCTTCTTTGCCGACGGCCAGTGGGCGCGTATTACCGACTGGAAGGCCGAGCTGGCCGCGCATTACGACCAGGCGAAGCGCATGCTGGGTGTCACTGTCAATCCGGCGATCACGCCTGCGGACCGCGTCATCGCGGAGGTCGCGCAGGACATGGGAATCGCCGACACCTACCAGCGCACACCGGTGGGTGTGTTCTTCGGCGGGCCCGGGCGCCGGCCGGGCGAGGATGTTCCCGACCCGTTCTTCGGCGGCGCCGGGCCGGACCGGCGCGCCTGCACCCACTGCGGCGAATGTATGACCGGCTGCCGGCACAACGCCAAGAACACACTGGTGAAGAACTACCTCTATCTGGCCGAGCAGGCCGGCGCCACCGTGCATCCGCTGACGACAGTGACCGATGTCCGCCCACTGCCGGACGGCGGTTACCAGGTCACCACGGCCCGCACCGGCCGGTGGATGCGCAAGCGGCGGCAGCGATTCACCGCCGAGCAGGTCGTGTTCGCCGCCGCTGCGCTGGGCACGCAGCAGCTGCTGCACCGGCTGCGCGACCGGGGCTCGCTCCCCGACCTGTCCGCCCGGCTCGGGTATTTGACCCGGACCAATTCCGAGGAGCTGCTGGCGGTTCGCAGCCGAGACAAGTCCCGCGACTTCTCCAAGGGCATCGCGATCACCTCCTCCGTCCACCCGGATCCGGACACGCACGTGGAACCGTTGCGATACGGCAAGGGCAGCAACGTCATATCACTGTTGACCACCGTGATGGTCAGCGGCGACGGCCCGCGCGGACTGGACTGGCTGCGTGAACTCGGCCGGAGCCGCCGGGATCTGGTCCGGATCCACAATCCGCGTCGCTGGTCGGAACAGACGATCGGCCTGCTGGTGATGCAGTCGGCGGACAACTCGCTCACCTCCTACACCCGGCGCGGCCTGTTCGGCCGACGCATGACCACCAAACAGGGTGAGGGACAACCGAATCCGGCCTGGATCCCGGCCGGCCACGAGGTCGCGCGGCGGCTGGCCGAGAAGATCGACGGTGTCCCCGCGGCGGCCACCAGCAGCAGCGTCTTCAACATTCCGATGACCGGGCACTTCATCGGCGGCTGCGCTATCGGCGACAGCGCAGAGACCGGCGTCGTCGACCCCTACCACCGGCTGTTCGGTTATCCCGGCCTGCACGTCGTCGACGGATCGACCATCTCGGCGAATCTGGGCGTGAACCCCTCGCTCACCATTACCGCACTGGCTGAACGTGCGATGTCGTTATGGCCCAACCGCGGTCACGCCGATCCGCGCCCCGCACCGGGTGCGGCGTACCAGCGGGTCGCGCCGATCGCGCCCGCGCACCCGGTAGTGCCGCCGGCCGCGCCGGCCGCCCTCCGGCTGCCCATCGTCGGCATCACCAACGGAGACACCGATGGTCGGGCCGACTGGCCGGATGCAGCGTTCGGTGCCGCCACCACTAGCAATTCCGGTAGGAAGCTGCAGGGCCGACCAGGGCCGGTACTGGACGACAGCCCGGCCCGGCCATCGAACTGGACTGCATGTTCCGACAAGGAGATTCACCGGTGAGGACGTCGCTTCGATCCGCCGCTGCGATCACCGACCGGGCCGCTGAGACCGTCCGTGCCGTGCGGACAGAAATAGATCTTCGATGTTGAAAATCCGGCCCACCGAATTCGAGGAGGGCGACCTCGACGCCGGATCTGCAGCTGATCTATCCCCGTACGGCAAACGGGCGCTGCAGATCCTACGAAAGATCTTCTAGGAGGCCGCTGAATCAGCGGTTTTCTGGGTCATCGGTTCGGTGAGTTGTCCGGTGCGGCGACCCGGCCGCTGCGGTTCGCGGCGGGCGGATATGGACAGCGACTTCAGCGCGGTGTGATCGCGGGCCGGTTAATCGGTTTCAGATTTCTGAAAGGTTCAACGATGGTGGAATCCGGCGAGATCTCCTCGCCTGCCCGCTGGGACAGAACACGGTCCGCCGCGGAGGTCGTCCCACGTGCGGTGGGAGAGTTTTTCGGCACCACGCTGGATACCCTGCGGACGCTGCCCCGGCGGCCCTTCCAATTTCGGGAGTTCGTTCATCAGGCCTGGTTCATCGCCAGTGTATCGATTATGCCGACCTTGCTGATCGCGATCCCGTTCTGCGTCATGGTGATCTTTCAGATCAATGTGCTGCTCAACGAGATCGGAGCCATCGACCTGTCCGGCGCTGGCGCCGGAATCGCCGTGATTCGCGAGATCGGTCCGGTAGCAACCGTTTTGGTGGTGGCCGGTGCAGGCGCGACGGCGATCTGTGCGGACTTGGGCGCACGGACCATCCGCGAGGAGATCGACGCGATGCGGGTGCTGGGCATCGACCCGATACATCGGCTCGTCGTGCCTCGGGTGCTCGCCTCCACGGTCGTCGCGCTGTTCTTGAACGGACTGGTCACCGCAGTCGGCCTGGCCGGTGGCTACCTCTACGCGGTCTATCTCCAGGGCGCGACACCCGGCCAGTTCATTACCGCGATTCCGCTTTTGACCGGGATACCGGATCTGCTGGTCAGCGAGCTCAAAGCCGGGATATTCGGGCTGTTGGCCGCGCTGGTCGCATGCCATCTGGGTCTACATGCGAAGGGCGGCCCGAAAGGGGTCGGGGACGCCGTCAATCAGACCGTCGTTTTCAGCTTCGTCTTGTTATTCCTGGCCAACTCCATCATCACCACCCTGTGGCTGCAATGAACGGACCGATATGACCATCACCAGCCAACAGCCGTCCGCGGCCGAGCTGCTACGACGGAAGTCGTGGGGGCGCAGCGTAACCGCCGCCGCTGCGCGCCCCGGCGACGCCGTCGGCGGCCTCGGCCACCAACTGTCGTTTCACTTGCACGGAATCGGTTGGATTCCACGCACACTGCGCCGCTATCGCGGTGAGGTGGTCCGCTTGATCGCCGAGGTCAGTCTGGGATCCGGTGCGCTCGCGGTGATCGGCGGCACCGTTGTTGTCATCGGATTCCTCACCGCCGCCGCCGGTTACGAGGTCGGCCAGCAGGGAGCCACCTCGCTCGGGCGCGTCGGCGTCGAAGCGATGTCCGGATTCATTTCCGCATTCTTCAATACGCGTGAGGCCATTCCGGTGGTGGCCGGTGTCGCGTTGACCGCGACCGTGGGCGCTGGGTTCACCGCGCAGTTGGGTGCGATGCGGGTGAGCGAGGAGATCGACGCACTCGAGGTGATGTCGATTCCCTCGGTTCCGTATCTGGTGACGACCCGCATCCTGGCCGGGCTGCTCGCGATTATCCCGCTCTATGGCATCGCGCTGTTCATGGGCTACGCCTCGACCCAATTTGTCAGCATCGTGCTGTCCGGACAGTCACCGGGCACCTACGACCACTACTTCAATCTCTTCCTCGTGCCGACCGACGTGCTGTGGTCGCTGTTGAAAGTCATCGTGTTCTCGGTGGTCATCATGTCGGTGCACTGCTATCACGGCTATCACGCCGCGGGCGGCCCCGCGGGTGTCGGGGTGGCGGTGGGCCGGGCGGTGCGCACCTCGTTGATCGCGATCATGATCATCGACCTGATCATCGGAGTCGCCGTCTACGGCGGCGTCCACTCGACCGTTCGGGTGTCCGGATGACCCTGGAAGTCTCCCGGCGCCGCGCCCTGCTGCTCGGCATCAGCGCCATCGCCGCCTTCGTACTTGCCTGGACCGGCGCAATCGCCTCCTGCAGTGGCGAATTCGTCGCCAGCACTCGCGTCTACCTGCTCGCCGACCGGGCCGGGCTGCTGATGGGGCCCGGATCCGATGTGAAGGTGCGCGGCGTGGTCATCGGGCGGGTCAGCGCCGTCGAAGTCGACAACGATCGGGCGAAGCTGACCTTGGACCTGAATCCCGGCCAGGCGCGGCGGATTCCGGCGAACGTCGGCGCCGAGATCGCCCCGACCACCCTGTTCGGGCGCAAATTCGTCACCCTGGTCTGGCCGGATCAACCGGCGGCGACGACACTCGGTGCGGGCTCGACGATCGATGGGTCGAAGGTCAGCGTCGAAGTGAACGACGTGTTCGACACACTGCTCGCCCTACTGAAAACCGTTGAGCCGCAAAAGGTTAACGCGACACTGGCCGCGCTCGGCACCGCCCTGGACGGGCACGGCGCGCGGTTCGGCGACCTACTGGTGTCCACCGATCGCTACCTCGGGCAGTTCAACGAGGCGATACCGACATTGCGGCGCGACGTGCCACTGCTGGCCGACAATCTCGACACCTTGGCAGCGGTCACACCGGATGTCATGGCCACGCTGAAGAATCTGTCGACGACCAGCACCACCCTCGTCGAGAAGCAGGCGAGCCTGAGCGCCTTCCTGCTCTCGTTCACCCAATTCGGCAATACCGGAGCCGCATTCACGAGCGCTTCGTCCGCGCCGTTGATCGGTGCCGCCGACGCACTGGAACCGACCACCGGGGTGCTCGCGGAACAGTCTCCGTCGTTCACCTGCTTGCTGTCGGCTCTCGATCACGATCGCGGGTTCCTCGAGAACGCGCTCGGCGGTGGGCGGCCCGGTTTGAACATCCTGAGCAGCCTCTTGCTGGGTGACGCGCCCTACCGCTATGACAAGGATCTGCCCGTGAACGGTGCCAACGGCGCTCCCTCCTGTTATGGATACCCCTACACGAAGGAGAGCCCAGCTGCGGGCCATATCGACTTCGACACCGGCACAACGGTATACGGGCCGATTCGCGGTCCGGAGGATCTGCTGGGTAACCCGTTCGCCGCACTGATATATGGACTGACACGATGATCGCCCGCCACGCCGGACTCAAGCTGATTATCTTCCTGGTGATCACTACGGTCATCTCGGCCATGCTCGTCGTGGTCGTCGGCGAATTGCGTTTCGTGCCGACCCACACCTACCGTGCGCTGTTCACCTCGGCCTCGGGCATGAAATCCGGCGATGACGTCAAGCTCGCCGGAGTGCCGGTCGGCAAGGTGAAATCCGTCGAATTCGCTCACGATCGGCTCGTGCAGGTGGCCTTCACCGTCGACCGGGACATCGAAGTCCATATCAGTTCGCGTGCCGCGATCAGATACAAGAATCTGGTCGGCGATCGCTACCTGGAGTTGACCGTCGAACCCGACGGTTCAGGCGTGCGTTCCGAGCAGGATCCCATTCCCGTTACCCAGACTGCTCCGGCGCTCGACATCGACAGTCTCGTCAATGGTTTCAAGCCGCTCCTACAGGGATTGGACCCGGACCAGGCCAACAGGCTGTCGGGATCGTTGATCGCGGTGCTCAACGGCCAGGAGCAGAATATCGCCGCGTTCGTGGAGCAGATCGGCTCACTGGGCAATACGCTGGCCGATCGCGACCAGGTCATCGGATCGACGATCGACAATCTCGGCGCGGCGCTTGCGGTAATCGATCAGCGCGGCAAGCAATTCGACACACTGGTCGTCGACTTGCAACAGGTCGTCAGCGGTCTCAACGCGGATCGGGACACCATAACCGCAGGTCTGACCGGCATCGACTCGGGCACCGCCGAAATCGCCGGACTACTGCGCGACGACCGCCCCGCCATCGCCGGTGACGTCGCACAGCTGCAACAGCTGGCGGGCAACCTCGATGCCAATTCCGACTCGCTGTCGCTGTTGCTCGCGAAGCTGCCCATCACCTATCGCCTGGCGGGGCGGGCCAGCAGTTACGGCAGTTTCGTCAATTTCTTTCTCTGTGGTCTCACGATCCGGTACCCGGCGATCGGTGGCTCCGGCTACCAGGACTCGCCGACGTTCACCGTCCCGGCCGAAAGGTGCAAGTGACGCCGCAATGAAACCCTTCTCCGAACGTAACCCCGTACGAATGGGCTTGGTGGGCACTGGCATTGCCGTTGCCCTGCTCGTCGGCGCGTTCAATTACCAGCGCATCCCCGGGCTGCCGGGACATCAGACGATGGTGGCCGAGTTCGCCGATGCCAGCGGCCTGAACGCCGGTGACGCCGTGCAGATTTCGGGCATCAAGGTAGGTACGGTCGACCGCATCACGCTGGGCGGCGACCACGTCGATATCGCCCTGCGCGTGGACACCCATGATCAGCGTCTGGGTACTCGCACGACCGCCGCGATCAAGGTCGAAACGGCGCTCGGCCGCCGCTATGTCGAGTTGCGGCCGGACGGCGACGGCACCATCGGTGATCGAATTCCGTTGGACCACACAACCTCCGGCTACGACCTCACCGAATCGCTGAATCAGCTCACGTCGAAGTTGGCCGACACCGACAAGGCCCAGCTGGCCGATGCCGTGGACAGTGTCTCGAAGGTGCTCGCCGCGTTGCCCGCGAACCTGCGCCCCGCACTGGACGGGGTGTCGCGGCTATCGCAAACGATCGCGTCCCGCGACGGCGCATTGCGCGATCTCCTCGACCACACCGGCAGCGTGACCGGGATTCTCGCCCAACGCAATCAGAACCTCACGACTCTGGTCACCGATGGCGGTTCACTGTTCGCGGCACTCAACGACCGTGCCGCCACGATCCGCGCACTGCTGGTCGATGTTCGCGATGTCAGCACCGAACTGCATGGGCTGGCTCAGGACAACAAGCAGGCACTCGCGCCCATGCTGGCCAACCTCGATCGAGTCCTTGCGCTGCTGAACTCCAACTACGACAACATCAACTCCGCGATCTCCGGTTTGCGGCCGTACGTGACCCAAATGGGTGAGGTCGTCGGCAGCGGACCGTTCTTCGGTGTGCTCCTGCACAACATCACGCCCGCGAACCTCAATGGACAGCAGCCCGGCAGCCCGGGAGGAGGCCGATGATGACCACACTGCGCGCGGGCTGGTCCCGCATCCCCACGCCCGGACGGATTCTCGCCGCGCTGCTCGTCGCGGCGCTGATCAGTACCGGTGTCACCTTCGGGCTCACTCGGAACGCGACCGTCCGCGTCACCGCGTACTTCGGCAACTCGGCCGGTCTGTATACCGGAGACCGCGTCACGCTGCGCGGTGTGCCGATCGGCGCGGTCGACGACATCACGCCCGCGGGTGATCGCGTCCGTGTCACCCTGCATTTCGACTCGGCACACCCGGTGAGCGCCGACACCCACGCCGTGATCGTGGCCCCCACCCTGGTATCGGGCCGCTACATCCAGCTCATTCCGAAACGCGGTTCGGAGCCCGAACTTCAAGACGGCGCGGTGATTCCACTCGAACGCACCGCCGTCCCGGTACCGTTCGACGAGATCAAGAAGCAGGTCACCGACCTGGCCACCCAGCTCGGACCGGAATCCGGCGACCCGATCGGCCCGCTGGCCCGATTCACCGACGCCACCGCGAGCGCGCTACGAGGCAATGGCGCAACGCTGAACGACACACTGGTCAACCTGTCCAAGGCGATGCAAACGCTCGCCGATGGCGGCCCCGACCTGTTCGCTACCGTGCGGAACCTGCAAACCGTGATCTCGGCGCTCGCCGCGAACGACGGACAGGTCCGTACTTTCGTCGACCAGCTGGCCGGAGTGTCGAATCTGTTGAACGACAACCGGACTCAACTCAACGCGGCGCTGCACGCGGTTCAGGCGATGCTGCCCGAGATCCGTACCCTCGTCGCCGAGAATCGCGACGCACTGAAATCCGATGTCACCTCACTGACCCGGATCACCTCGCTGCTGATCGACCGTGAGGACGACCTCGCCCAGATCCTCCATGCCGCGCCGACCACCATCGACGACCTCTACAACATCTACGACCCGTCCTCGAAATCGGCCACCGCCAACGCCAATATCCCGGACTTCCCGGATCCGATGTCGCTGATCTGCGCGCTGCTCACCACAGTCGACGCCCCACCGGCCGAATGTTCGCGCGCCAGTGCGCAATTCGGTGATCTCTTCGGCGCCGCCGTACGCGCCGCCACGGGCGCGGGCTCATCACCCGTCCCCACCCCCGGCCCGTCCGCGCAGCCGGTCATCCCCGGACTGTCCGATCTCCTAGTCCCCGGAGCCCGCTGATGAAAGCTTCTGCACGACTGAGCGCCGGTGGAGTGCTGCTGATCGCGGCACTGCTGACCGCCGGCTGCCGTTTCGACGGCGCCAATTCAATCCCGTTGCCGGGCAATACGATTCATCACGGCTCATACACCATTCAAGTTCAGCTGCGCGATACCCAGAACCTGATCGCCAATTCCTTCGTCAAGGCCGACGACGTCACCGTCGGCACCATCACCGCGATCACCGTCCGTGACTACCACGCCGACATCACCCTCGAGATCGACAAGAGCGTTCGGCTACCCGCGAACACCACCGCCCGGTTGGCGCAGACCAGTGTGCTCGGCGCCCAATACCTCGAGCTGATCTCGCCGTCGCAGAGTAAGTCGGACCGGTTGCTGCGTGACGGCGACGTGATTCCGCTGGCGGCGACCTCGGAGTACCCGGCGACCGAGAACGTACTCGCGGCCCTGTCGCTGGTGCTCAATGGCAGTGGGCTGGAACAGATCCGGACCATCCTGGCCGAACTGAACCAGGCATTCGGCGGCCGGGAGGAGGCGATCAACCGATCCTTCGAACGGCTCGCGACCTTCGCCAACGGGCTGGACACTCAGCGCGACAATATTGTGCGCGCCATCGACAGCCTCGACGCGCTGGCGAAAGAGCTTGCCGCGCAGAAGGACACACTCGGCACCGGCATCGAGCAGATCCAACCGGCGTTGGCCGTGCTCGACGAGCAGAAGGCACAGCTCACGACCATGCTCGACAGTACCGGGAAATTCGGCGCGCAAGCCGCGGCGGTGCTGCACGACAGCCGCGACAACCTCAGCGCCGACCTGCACAACTTGCAGCCCACACTGACCCAGCTCGCCGCGGCCGGTTCCGATCTCAGCGGGGCACTGCTGCTCGCCCTCAGCTTCCCGTTCCCGGTCACGGTGGCCGAGCGGGCCATCAAGGGCGACTACCTCAACCTGTTCCTCACTCTCGACCTCACCGTTGAAGGCATCCAGAACAAGGTCCTCGGCAGTATTCCGTTCAACCGCCTGGTCCCCATGTCCAATCGCGCCGTGAATCCGCTCATCGCACCGACCCTGCCGGCGTCTGCCGATGGGATGGCGCCGGCAGCCGACCCGAATGGGGGACCGCGATGAAGACCCGTCTCGTCAAGGGCCAGCTCATGGCTTTCACGCTGCTCGCCGTGGTGAGTCTGCTCTACGGCCTGGTCAACTACGTGGGCATCCAGCGGCTCACCGGACTCGGAACATACACGGTGACAGCGGATTTCGAGAACGGGAGCGGGGTGTACGAATCCGGTGCGGTCACCTATCGCGGGGTGGAGGTCGGCCGCGTCGCCGGAATAGATCTCGAGGGCGATCTCGTGCGTGTGCGCATGCAACTGCGCAACGACTACCGAATCCCGGCCTCGGCGGGAGCAGCCATCAAGAGCATGTCGGCGATCGGTGAACAGTATGTGGATCTGATTCCTTCCGACGACAAAGGCCCTTACCTCCGGGACGGCAGCGCCATCCCGCGGTCGAAGACCAGTGTGCCGATACCCACCGCGCGAGTGCTCGACCAAACACAGACGCTGCTGAAGAGCGTATCCACCGACTCGCTGCGAACCGCGATAGACGAAACCTTCCAGGCCGTCAACGGCACCGGCCCCGCCCTGGCGACACTGATCGACTCTTCCGCCGATCTGCTCGCCCTCGCGCAAGCCGATATCGATCCCACCCTCACCCTGCTGTCCGACGCCGAGCCGCTGCTGCGCACCGGAACCTCGGTCCGGACCGAAATCCATTCCGCGACTCGGGATTTGGCCGGGTTCACCGAGCAGTTGGCGCAGAGCGACGAGCAAGTGCGGGAGGTACTGGAGCAAGGCCCCGCCACCGCCGATACCATCTCCGGTACGCTCGCCGACCTCACGACGCCGCTCCCGGTGCTGCTGGCCGACCTGCAAACCTTGGGACAGGTGCTGCGGGTCGATATCGCGGGTGTTCGGCAGATCCTCGTCGTATATCCGGCGCTGGCAACAGCGTTGAACTCCAGCTTCGTCGGCGGTGGGTTCCAGACGAACGGTGACACCATGGGCGCGCAGATCCCACTGGACGTCAAACTGGGAAACACCGAGAACTCACCACCGTGCACGGAGGGCTACCAGGGCACCGTCCGCCGCGACCCCTCGGATACAGGTCCCGCCGAGGTGTCCGCCAACAACTATTGCCGCATTTCCCCCGATAACCCGAAGGTGGTCCGCGGCGCCCGAAACCTTCCATGCGCCAGCGATCCCACGGTCCGTACCGCCGAGGTGGCGAATTGCCCAGGCGGACTGCCCTCGACCTGGCCGGGGATGCTCGCCCATCCCGGTGATCCCGCACCGGGCGCGGCTCCGCAACTCTCCGATCCCGGCAAAGCCGCGCCGGCCGTTCCCGCCCCGATGCCACCCCCTTCCACCCCGGCGGCGATCACCACCCCGTATGCGGAATACGACGGGACTTTCCGTGGACCGGACGGGATCACCTATGTCCTTGGGCACTCGGCCCAATCGGTCACCCAAGCAAAGGAGTACCAGGGATGGCAATCACTGCTGATCAAGTAGACGTGGCCGAGGTCGCGTCCGACTCCGGAGTGGGGGAACCGCGGTCACGTCCGGGTCCGTCATGGCGGGTATGGGCTATCGCCGTTCTCGCCGCGGCCGTGGTGGCGTTGGGTGGCGTCAGCATGCAGCTGTGGCTCGATGTCCGGCACAACCAACAGGACGACAGCCGCGACCATGCCGTACTCGACACTGCCCGCCGCATTGCCGTCCAGTTGATCACGCTCGATCATGCCTCGGCAGAAAAGAATCTCGGGGCGATCGCCGCCGATTCGACCGGATCGTTCCGTGACCAATGGGACAAGATCTCCGGCAATTTCGTCACGGTGCTGCGCAACGGCAACGTCGAATCCACCGGGGAGGTCAAGGAAGCCGGGATCGTCGCGATCAATGACAGCCAGGCCACCGTGCTGACAGCGGTTACTTCCACGGTTAAGAACACCGAAGCCCCCGAGGGACAGCAGCGGGTCTACCGCATGAAGATGACTCTCGACCACACCGGCGGCCGATGGCTCGTCTCGAACGTGGAGTTCGTCGCATGACCGCCGGCGCCACCGACAACGCGGTCGATGTCGATGTAGAAGAACTCGACCTGGAAGAACTCGACAATGCCGAGTCCTCGGCACAGGCGGGCGGGTCGCGACAGCGCCTCCCACAACGCTGGTTCCGGCGCCTGTCGACGATGAACAAGCGGACGACGATCACCACCTTTGTCGTACTGGTGCTGCTGCTGGGCGCGGCGACCACCACGACGGTTGTCTTCGGACGCAGCGTTTCGCAGCACAAAGCGACAACGGCCGCCGCGCAGTCCGCTCAGGAATCGGCGCGATCGAAGATCTCCACCGTGCTGTCGTACAACTTCAATACGATCGACACCGAATTCCCTAGGGGCACAGACAATCTGACCGGCAAGTTCCGGAGTGATTTCGCCGAACTCAGTTCGAAGGTGATCATCCCCATCGCCCACCGAGATTCGATCATCACCACGGCGAAGGTTGTCGAATCGTCGATCGTCACCGCGGCCGCCGACAAAGTCACAGTGCTGCTATTTCTCAACCAAGAGACCTCGAGCACCAAATACCAAGGACCTCGCCTGGATGGCAGCCGAATTCGAGTCGGCATGACCAAGGTCGACGGCCAATGGCTGATCTCCGACATCACGCCCGTCTGATATCCGAAGAAGGAAATAGCTGATGAACCTTGCTGAAAATCTCGTGATCACCGCGCGCAACCACTCGGCTCAAATCGCGATTCGACTCGATGAAGTAACCATCTCGTACGCGCAACTGGAAGCGCTCAGTCAGCGGGTCTCCGGGATACTGGCCGAATACGATGTCGCGGTGGGGGATCGGGTCGCGATCATGCTCCCGAACGTCCCGCAGTTCGCCGCTCTCTACTACGGCATCCTGCGCGCCGGGGCAATCGTCGTGCCGATGAACCCATTGCTCAAAGAGCGTGAAGTCGCCTACTATCTGCGCGATTCCGGTGCCAAGATCATTTTTGTCTGGCAGGGCTTCGACGCCGAAGCCTCCGCAGGTGCCGAGCGGACGGGCGCTAGCGTGATCACGGTTGATCCGATTGCGTTTCTCGATCGGGTGATGGCCACCGAGCCGCGCGACATCATGGTCGATCGCCAACCCGATGACACCGCGGTAATCCTGTACACCTCGGGCACCACCGGTCAGCCGAAGGGAGCGGAGCTGACTCACTCCAATCTCGCGGGCAATGTAGACGTGTGCGCCGAGACACTGATTCACGCGCGTTCCGAGGACGTGATTTTCGGTGGGCTACCGCTGTTCCACGTGTTCGGGCAGACATGTGGGTTGAACGTCGCTGTGCGGGTGGGCGCGACGCTGACACTGCTGCCGAGGTTCGACCCGGCCAAAGTTCTGGAAATTCTGGTCCGGGATGGGGTGACGATCTTCGGGGGAGTGCCGACGATGTACTCGGCGTTGCTGAACCAACCGGGCGCGGCCGACGTCGATCTCGGCGCGCTGCGCGTCTGTGTCAGCGGCGGATCCGCACTGCCGGTTGAGGTTTTGCACGCATTCGAGAAGCAGTTCGGGTGTGTTCTGCTCGAAGGATACGGGCTGTCGGAGACTTCGCCCGCCGCTTGTTTCGCTCACCCCGACAGGACCCGTGTCCCCGGTTCCATCGGAACTCCGGTCCGAGGTGTCGAGTTGAAGGTGGTCGACAACGATGGCCGCGCCGTAGCAGACGGTGCCATCGGTGAGATCGTGATCCGTGGCGACAACATCATGAAGGGTTATTGGAACAAGCCCGAGGAGACAGCCGAGACCATCATCGACGGCTGGTTCCACACCGGCGATCTCGGTCGAGTAGACGAGAACGGCAACTACTTCATCGTCGACCGCAAGAAGGACATGATCATTCGCGGCGGCTACAACGTGTATCCACGTGAAATCGAAGAGGTGCTCTACGAGCACCCCGATATCGCCGAGGCGGCGGTGCTCGGTGTGGCCCATGGCGAACTCGGCGAGGAAGTCGGTGCCGCCGTCGCCCTCAAACCCGGTGCCACTGTTACCGCTGAAGAATTGCGCGACTTCGTCAAGGAGCGCGTTGCCGCATACAAATACCCGCGCCAGGTCCACATCGTAGACACACTTCCGAAGGGTCCGACCGGGAAAATCCTCAAGCGCGAAATCACCCTCTGAAAGGAAAGATATGCCGCCGGCCGTCATCGCCTACCAGTCGGCCGAGCGCTGATCAGTTGATGCAAAACGGATCGCTGGACCTAGAGGCACTGACCGCAACTTGCGTGGCAGCGGTCGGCGAGGAGCTCAGCCACGGCCGTGGAACCTTGGTTCGCAAGCTCTACCAACGGCTTTCGCGCGAGATCATGGAATTGCGCGGCGATGCGGGTCTCGACAAACTGTTGATCGCGAGCATCGAGGGCAACGTCGAAACCGTGCTGCCTTTTCTTCAGTACGGTGCCGACATCGGCGCTGCGGAGGCCCCGCCCGCAGCCACCGAGTACGCCCGTCGTCTTGCCCAGCACGGCATTCCGGTTCGGGCGCTCGTCCGTGCGTACCGGCTTGCCCAGGACACGGCTCTGCAGCATGCCTTGGCAATCGTCGAGACCAAGGTCAGTGACCCGCAACTGGTTGCCGCCGTCGCCCGCCGGCTCGCCACGGCGAACTTCGCCTACATCGACAGCGTGACCGAACAGGTTCTCGAAGCCTATGAAGAGGAACGCGATCGGTGGCTGCAGGACCGCAACGCGACGCGCGAGGCGCTCATCCTCCAATTGCTCGACTCCGAGCCCGATGACCTCGCCGGCGTCGAAACCACACTCCGCTACCGCTTGTCACACCGCAGACACCTATCCCTGATTGTCTGGTCCCCACTCGCCGAGCAGGCAGGCACGTATGTCGCCAACCTCGCCCGATTCACCAACGACCTCGCCGACGAGCTCGGCTGCGCCCAGCGCCCTTTGTTCCTGCCACGTGATCAAGGAACCGGCTGGGCCTGGCTACCTCTCGCACACACCCCGACCCGTGGGAATCTGATGGAAGCGGTGCAAAAGCTCGCGGCGGGAATCTCAGTCGCGGCGGGAGAAGCAGGCATTGGTATCTCCGCATTCCGCCGGAGCCATCAGCAGGCGCGTCAGGCATACAAGGTCATGCTCGCCGCGGCGGACGACGTGCCCATGGTGGCAACCTTCTCCGAGATCGGCGCCATCGCTCCGCTCTGCGACGATCTCCCAGCCACAAAGGCGTGGGTTGCAGAGACGCTGGGCCGGCTCGCGCTCGATGACCCATCGCACGCCCGTCTTCGGGAAACGTTGCGCGCATTCCTCCTGAGCGGAAGCAGCTATACCGCCACGGCCCAGCAACTCGCCCTCCACCGCAATTCGGTGCTCTACCGGGTTCGCCGAGCCGAGGAGGAAATCTGCCGCCGTATCGAATTACACCGGCTGGACATCGAAATCGCACTGCGGGCCTGCCACTGGCTCGGCAGATCCGTCCTGACCGAACTTGCTTGACAGCCGAGAGGTGCAGGCGGGTGCATAAATCGCGGAGCAGAGTTCGTGCGCCCAACCGAGCTGTACGCCGACGCCGGACATGGCGCCATCCTCCAGAATCGCGAAGTGTTGGTCACCGTGGCCCTGAAATTCCTCGGGCAATAGGCCCTCCCAGTAGAGGACGCTGCCCGATCTGTGGCCGGGCAGCGTCCCGTCTCAACGGACTACTTCGCTTCCTGGAGTTCCGGCACGACGAGTCCGAGCATGGCCTCAATTTCATCCAACGCCTCGCCTGTGTAGACCGCGAGTCTTTGCATGTGCGGTAGCCGATCTCGGCAGCCGACGAACCCGACGTTGAACCGCCCGGCACTGGAGAGCACGGTGATGTTGAGCGCCTGTCCGTGCGCCAGCAACGAAATCGGATAGGTCTCCTGCACCCGTGCACCGCACAGATACAGCGGTTCCAGCGGACCTGGGACATTGGACATCACCAGATTGAAGGGTGGCCGGGAGCGGCCCGCAATTCCGATGATGTTCTGCAGGATGAAGGGGCCGTTCGTCAACACTCCGTAGTAATCGCCGACCACCTGCGGCAGATCATAGAACTTCTGCTTGGCGAGCGTGGTCGACCGGCTGACCAGTTTGATCCGGTCGATCGGGTCGGCAATATCGGTGAACAGTTTCGCAATGACCATAGCGACCGCGTTACCGCGACCGTCCCCCGCGCGACGAACCGAGACCGGCGTTCCGGCCACGAGGCTCTCCTGCGGCACCTCATGGAATTCGCTGAGATAACGACGCAGAGCGCCGGCGCAGATTCCGATGAACACATCGTTGATGCCTTGTTCGAGTACCGCATCGGCGAGCTGTTCGTCGGCCAGAGCGTGGGAAAAGTCCGGTGTGCCAACCATTGTGGCGAAACCACCGAGGACTCGCATGCAAGATCAGGCTCAGAGAGCTGCTTTGAACTCCCAGGTGGTGGCCGCGAATGCCGTGAACAACTTGGGAAGGCCTGTGCCCTTGCCCAGCACGCGGGCGTCACCGGCCCAGCGAGCTTGCGCCAAGGTGAGCGTGCCCATGGTCAACGCGATGAAGGTCGCGGACGAACAGTGGAGCCTGATCGGCGACTCCGACTCTGATTCCCCGGACGCCACCGACAGCGCAGACTCGCGAACGCTCATCGTGAAGACCTCGGGAGTGTGTACGACGCACACGAGGTTCAGGCCCGACAGCAGATTCGGGGAGACCGCTCCCGTCATACAGAGCGCGACCATGTCGGGTCGGGCCGTTTCCGGCTCGATTCCCTCTGACATCAGACCGAGTCCCCAGAGCCCGAAGCCGATGACGGGCGTCCGCAGTCCCTCACCGAACTCCGTCAACGCGTAGGCACCGCTGGATGCCTTCGCCACGACGCCGACCCCTTGGAGCCGACGAAGCCGGCTCGTCAGGCGGTTCGGTCCGGCGGCCGG
>NZ_JBFANH010000061.1:0-21797 GCF_040674755.1 Nocardia sp. NPDC049737
TCCGAGCCGTCGAGACTCGCGACTTCGTCGCATGCGCTTCGACGGCTCGGACGCGAGACGGGCCGCGAACGGGTCGCTCGTAAGACTCGCTCCGTCGTGGTTGCTGATGGCGGATCGTTCAGCACCCGATGCACAGGCGCCGGATGGTCGATGCCCGCATGCGCTTCGGCCCCTCGGCCGCGAGAAGGCCACGAATGGGTCCCTCGTAAGACTCGCTCCGTCGTGCTCGGTAGGGCAGGTATCTCACCTTGCGGCAAACTCTGGCGCAACTGTCTGAGGCAGAATCTCTGGAAAATGAGGCACTGACCATATCGCTGGGACGCGGTCTCGGAACTGGTTATAGGCTCGCGATCGTGGGAGTACCAACAGCAGTGCCTATTTCGGCGGAGCCGGGGCTGGAAACGGGTTGGCCGGAGCGCGCGGATAGGGCCCGCCTGCATTATGTCTCCGGCAAAGGGGGGACCGGCAAGTCGACGGTCGCCGCCGCGCTGGCACTCGCGCTGGCCGCGGGCGGACGGCGGGTGCTGTTGGTCGAGGTGGAGAGCAGACAATCCATTGCCCAGCTGTTCGATCTGCCGCCGCTGCCGCCCACCGAAACCAGGATCGCCACCGCGGACGGCGGCGGTGAAGTTGTCGCGCTCGCACTGGATATCGAGCACGCCTTTCTCGAATACCTGGATATGTTCTACAACTTGGGCTTCGCCGGGCGGGCGATGCGCCGGGTCGGCGCCATCGAATTCGTCACCACGATCGCACCTGGTCTGCGCGATGTCATCTTGACCGGCAAGATCAAGGAATGCGCTGTCCGAGTGGACAAGCAGGGCAAGCAGGTATTCGACGAAATCGTCGTCGACGCACCGCCGACCGGACGCATCGCCAGCTTCCTCGATGTCACCCAGGCCATGGTCGAGGTGGCCAAGGGCGGGCCGATCGCCTCGCAGGCCGAGGGCGTTTCGCGGCTGCTGCACTCCGATCAGACCATGATCCACCTGGTCACCCTGCTGGAGGCACTGCCGGTGCAGGAAACCGCCGACGCGGTCGCCGAACTCACCGCCAATGACCTTCGGATCGGCACCGTCATCGTGAACCGCGCGACCAAGGGCCAGCTACCCGCCGACGTGCGGAATAAGGCCGCGCAGGGCGATATCGACCTCGACGCCATTCGCGCCGGACTCACCGAGGCCGGAATTTCCCTATCGGACCAGGACTTCCAGGGCCTTATCACCGAAACCGTCGAGCATTCGGCCACTTTGCGGGCACAGGACGACAGCGCCGCCGAACTCGCGAAAGTGGATGTATCGCGGATGTATCTGCCCGCACTCGCCGACGGCATGGATCTCGGTGGCATCTATGAACTTGCCGAACATCTGAGCAAGCAGGGGGTCCGATGAGCAATCCGAATATGGCTGCGCCACTGGATATTTCGAGCATTATCGCCGACCGCACCGCGCGAGTGGTGGTCTGCTGCGGCTCCGGCGGCGTCGGCAAGACGACCACCGCGGCGGCCATCGCCTTGCGCGCGGCCGAGCAGGGTCGCAAGGTCGTGGTGCTCACCATCGACCCGGCACGTCGGCTGGCCCAGTCACTCGGTGTCGCCGATCTGGACAACACTCCGCAGCGGGTGGCGCTCGGCCCGGAGGTCAAGGGCGAACTGCACGCGATGATGCTCAATATGCGGCGCACCTTCGACGATATGGTGCTCGAGCACACCAATCCGGAGAAGGCGGAGCAGATTTTCGCCAATCCCTTTTATCAGACGGTCGCCTCCTCCTTCGGTGGTACGCAGGAGTACATGGCGATGGAGAAGCTCGGTCAGTTGGCCGGGCACAAGGAGTGGGACCTGATCGTGGTCGACACTCCCCCGTCGCGCAATGCCCTCGATTTCCTCGATGCGCCCAAGCGGCTCGGAAACTTCTTGAACGGCAGGATGATCCGGGTCATCATGGCTCCCGGTCGCGGTGTCACCCGATTGGTGACCGGTGCGATGAGCCTGGCCGTACGCGGTGTGTCGACTGTTGTCGGCGGCCAGATGCTCAAGGATGCGTCGAATTTCCTGCAGTCGCTGGAGTCGCTGTTCGGTGGGTTCCAAGATCGCGCGGACCGTACCTACGCGATGCTGTCCAAGCCGGGCACGCACTTCGTGGTGGTCGCGGCCGCCGAACCGGATGCGCTGCGCGAGGCGTCGTTCTTCGTCGACCGGCTCTCCACCGAACGCATGCCGCTGGCCGGACTGATCTTGAACCGGACCCACCCGGTGCTCAGCTCACTATCGGCCGATCACGCGCTGACCGCCGCCGATCAACTGGCCGAATCCGATCCGCTGACCGCCGCGGTGCTGCGCATCCATGCTCAGCGGGTCGCCACCGCCAAGCGCGAACAGCATCTGCTGCACCGGTTCACCGGTGCGCATCCGCGCGTGCCGATCACCTCGGTGACCGCGCTGCCCTTCGAGGTCTCCGATCTCGAGGCGCTGCGTGCCGTCGGTGCACAGCTCACCGATGCGCACGAGGTCGAGGTGACCGCCTGAGCCGAAATCGACTGAGCGACTGTGTCATTCTGATGTCGGTTTGATATAGGCCCATTAACGAAGCCGAGCCCGCAATCGCGGGCTCGGCTTCATTTCCAGGGTTAGATTGCAATTTGATGTTGACGCTGGGCCTGGAAAAAGTCTGCCCAGGACGTCACCTCCGGGTGCTGCTTGAGCAGCGCACGACGCTGCCGTTCGGTCATTCCACCCCACACGCCGAATTCGACTCGATTGTCGAGCGCATCGGCCCCACACTGCATCAGCACCGGGCAGTGCCTGCAGATCGTCGCCGCCTTGCGCTGCGCCGCGCCGCGGACGAACAGTTGATCGGGGTCTACTTCCTTGCATCGGGCCTGGGCTACCCAGGCGATCCTTGCTTCGGCCTGCTCTACGTCCAATCGAGCGATGGGGGTTGTCATGTGCATTTGGTGTGCCCCTTTGCAGTCCGAACACCGGGTCAACGGCGCTCCAGAATCGCGTGTCAGTGTCGCAGCAACCCAAACCCCGCTGCGAACTGCACCACATTCCACTTTGAGTGTTAGCTCTATCACACTGGGTTCTCAATCTAGGTAAAGGTATGGCCTCTGCGCAAGACCGTCCCGAGACTTTTTGGTACGTCCGTCCCTGCAACCGTGATCCAGAACCGGGCGGTCGACTCGCCCTGCGGTCCGCCCCTCCGCGACACGCCGGAATCCATCCCACGACACGCCCAATCGGGGCAGGCTGCGCCTCGCTGGCACTCAGCTCCGCCAGCTCCGTGCCGGGCCGTGTCTATTGCTCACTCGCCGTGCTCGCTCGAGAACTCCAGGATCCGCGCTACACGCAAACACACCCGAGAGCGCTAAATCGGCACCCCGTAGTCTGGGCTCGTGCCGATCACACATACGCTCGCGAGGCTGGCCGGCAGCTGCGCGCTGGCCGCCGTGCTCGTCGCCGGGTTGTTGTTCCCTCTCGCAGGCGGTTTCGGGTTCGTCTCCAACCGGGCCGCCGACGCCGTCGACAATGTGTCCGCGGAGTTGGTGGAGGGCACCGTCCCCGCCGTCTCGACCATGGTCGACGCGAACGGAACGCCCATCGCCTGGTTGTACGAGCAGCGCCGCTTCGAGGTCCCCAGCGACAAAATCTCCAACGATATGAAGTTGGCGATCGTCTCCATCGAGGATCGGCGCTTCGCCGAGCACGCGGGTGTGGACTGGACGGGCACCATGCGCGCGTTCGTCACCAATACCAGCAGCGGCGAGGTGCAACAGGGTGCGTCCACCCTCGATCAGCAGTATGTAAAGAACTTCCAGCTACTCGTCGTTGCCAAGACCGACGCCGAGCGCCGGGCCGCCATCGAGACCACACCCGCGCGCAAACTGCGCGAGATCCGGATGGCGCTCACGCTGGACCGGGAGCTGACCAAGGACGAGATCCTCACTCGATACTTGAATCTCGTCCCGTTCGGTAACTCCTCCTATGGCATCCAGGACGCGGCGCAGACCTACTTCGGCGTCGACGCCGCGAATCTGAATGTGCCGCAGTCGGCGATGCTCGCGGGCATGGTGCAGTCCAGCTCGAAGCTGAATCCTTACACCAATCCCGAGGGTGTGCTGCAGCGGCGCAATACCGTGTTGGACACGCTGATCCAGAACATCCCCAGCCGCACCGAGGAATTCCGCAAGGCCAAGTCCGAACCGCTCGGCGTGCTGCCCGAGCCGAAGGGGCTGCCGCGCGGCTGCATCGCCGCCAACGATCGTGGGTTCTTCTGCGACTACGCGATGCAGTATCTGGCCAATGCCGGTATCAGCCGCGAGCAGATCAATACCGGTGGCTACACGATCAAGACCACGCTCGATCCGGCTCTGCAGGATTCGGTGAAACGTTCGGTTACCGATGCCGCGAACCCGAACCTGGACGACATCGCGCAGGTGATGTCGGTGGTCGGCCCGGGACAGGATTCGCATCCGCTGCTCGCCATGGCCAGCAGCCGCACCTACGGCCTGAACCGCGATGCCAATGAAACGGTGCAGCCGCAGCCGTATTCGATGGTCGGTGACGGCGCCGGCTCGATTTTCAAGATCTTCACCACGGCCGCGGCCATGGAAAAGGGCCTCGGTATCAACGCTCAACTCGATGTACCGGGCCGATTCGAGGCAAAGGGCATGGGTAACGGTGGTGCGCGCGGCTGCCCGCCCGCCACCTATTGCGTGCAGAACGCGGGTAACTACAAGTCGCCGATGTCGGTGACCGAGGCGCTGGCCACCTCGCCGAATACCGCGTTCGTCAAGCTGATCCAGGCCGTCGGGGTCACCCCGACTGTCGATATGGCGGTTCGCCTCGGCATGCGCTCCTACACCGAGGCGGGCAGCTCGGGCCACGGCAACCAGAGCCTGGCGGACATGATCAAGGAGCAGAACCTCGGCTCGTTCACCCTCGGCCCGGTCGCGATCAACCCGCTCGAACTGTCGAATGTGGCCGCGACCTTGGGTTCCGGCGGCCGGTGGTGCCCGCCCTCGCCGATCAAGGAGGTGGTCGACCGTTACGGTAAGACGGTGCCGCTGACCCAGCAGGCATGCGAGCAAGTCGTCGATCCCGGGCTGGCGAACACCCTGGCCAACGCCCTTAGTAAGGACGACGTCAGCGGTACGGCGGCCGGTGCGGCCCAGGCCACCGGCTGGAATCTGCCGCTGTCGGCCAAGACGGGAACCACCGAGAGCCACCGCTCCTCGGCGTTCCTCGGTTTCACCAATTCGCTCGCGGCCGCGGCCTACATCTACGGCGACAGCCCGACGCCCGGTGAGATCTGCTCTTTCCCGCTGCGCAGCTGCGGCGACGGCAATCTCTTCGGTGGTAATGAACCCGCTCGCACCTGGTTCAACGCGGTCAAGCCGGTGATCGGGAACTTCCCGCCACCCGGACTGCCACCGCTGGACGATAAGTATGTGCGCGGATCCAATCAGGCTCAGGTCCCCGATGTCGCGGGCATGACCCAGGGTCAGGCGACCGCCGCGCTGGTCGCCGCGGGATTCCAGGTCTCGCCGGTGAACGGCGTCGGTGCGCCGCCGAAGGGGACGGTGATGGGGACAGCGCCGAATGGGTCGGCGATTCCCGGGTCGGTGATCACGATCTATATCAGCGATGGGACCGAACGGGCACCCGCGCCGGCACCTGGACCGGCACCGGCGCCTGGGCTTCCGATTCCGGGTATTCCCGGCATACCGGGATTGCCGAATATTCCGGGATTCCCAGTGCCTCGATAGCGCCACTGACAATACGAAAGCCGCCGACCCGGATCCCGGATCGGCGGCTTTCGTATATGTATGGCTACAGGCGCGCCTTCACGGCGGCCGAGATCCGGGAGCCGTCGGCCTTACCAGCGGCGATCGCGGTGGCCGCCTTCATGACCTGACCCATCTGGCGCATGCCCGGCCGCTCGCCGAGTTCCTCGGCGACCTGCGCGATCGCGGTATCGGCGACGTCGGCGACCTCGGCGTCGGTCAGCTGCGTCGGCAGATATTCATCGATGATGCGCGCCTCGGCGTGTTCGTTGGCGGCCAGGTCGCCACGCCCGGCCTGGGTGTAGACCTCGGCCGACTCGTTGCGCTTCTTCGCCTCTTTCTGCAGTACGGCGATGACCTCGGCGTCGGAGAGTTCACGCGCCTGCGAGCCCGCGACCTCCGCGGTCTGGATGGCGGCGAGCAGCATCCTGAGGGTGGCGAGGCGCAGCGTGTCCTTGGCTTTCATCGCGGCGGTCATATCCGCACGCAGCTGCGATTTGAGTTCCGACATGTGCCACACGGTAGCCGTTTCCCCGTTCCCGGCCCACTACATTTGACGCTCGACCCGGATTCACCACACGCTCCGTAGCGACTGCTTGCAGGTCGCTCGAAACGACCAGCCGACCGCTTGTGCGGAAACACACTCGGCGTTCCGCACCGGGGTCACCTATGCTGGGCAAATGCCCGTAATCTCGACCTCCGCCATCCGACGAACCGCGTTGGGAGCCGCCGGGGCCGCGGTGGCCGGTATCGGCTACGCCTCGCTGATCGAACGAAATGCCTTCGTACTGCGCGAGGCCACGATGCCCGTCCTAGCGCCGGGCTCGTCGTCACTACGGATACTGCACATCAGCGATCTGCACATGATGCCCGGTCAGAAGCTCAAGCAGCAGTGGCTGCGGGAGCTGGATCGGCTGGAGCCGGATCTGGTCGTCAATACGGGGGACAATCTTTCGCACCAGAAGTCGGTGCCCGCGGTGGTGCAGGCCCTCGGCGGATTGCTTTCCCGCCCAGGCCTTTTCGTTTTCGGCAGCAATGACTATTTCGCGCCGGTGCCGAAGAATCCGGCGAAGTACTTCAAGAAGGATCACCGCCGGGTGTATGGCGCGCCGTTGCCGTGGAAGGATCTGCGCGCGGCCTTCACCGAACGCGGCTGGCTCGATCTGACCCACGTCCGCCGCGATATCGAGGTCGCGGGCATACGCATCGCGAGCGCGGGCGTCGACGATCCGCACCTGCAGCGCGACCGGTACGACACCGTCGCGGGCGCGCCCAACCCGCTCGCCGTGCTGAGCATCGGACTGTCCCACTCCCCCGAACCCCGGGTGCTGGACCGTTTCGCCGAGGACGGCTACGACCTGGTCATGGCCGGACATACGCACGGCGGCCAGCTGTGCCTGCCCGGATACGGTGCGCTCGTCACCAACTGCGGTATCGATCGCTCCCGGGTGAAGGGCTCGTCCAAGTGGGGCGCGCACACCCAACTGCACGTCTCCGCAGGTCTGGGCACCTCGCCGTGGGCGCCGTACCGGTTCTGCTGCCGCCCCGAGGCGACGCTGCTGACTCTGGTCGCCGCACCGCCGAAGCGTCCCAATGCCGAAAGCGGACAGGGCGTTTCACCCTCGGAAGCCATCGCTCGCTGAGTTCCGCTAAGGTCCTTTGCCGAGACTGACGTCAGGCAGGGGACAGCGTGAGCGGGCGGAGCGAGTGAACCATCAACACAGCGTGCAATCGCGCACGACGAAGCCGAGCGCCAGCGGGGCACAGTCGTGAGTGATTCCGACGACCGGCGCGAATCCGGTACGCACTATCAGCAACAGCCTTCCAGCGCAGAGCAATTCGGCCCTGCGCTGGGACAGCCGGGGCAGTCCGAGCCCGCTCGGCCAGCGGCCGACGAATCGCACAGCACGTTCGGTGCGCCGGTACAGCTCGATCCGACCGCACTGTCACCGTTCGGCCCGGAACCCACGGCCACACCGTGGAACGGCGGCGTCGCACCGGCGCTGCCCATGCCGTGGCCGCCCCAGCAGCAAACGACAAGTGCCCCTGGTCAATTCGATCCGACCCTGCAGTGGGCGCCGCAACCCGCTCCGGCATGGCAGGCGGGCTCGGCGCAGGCGGGCTCGGCGACGCAATTCCAGCCCGGTGCAACGCCATCCGGACCGTATGGCGGGATGCAAGTGCCCCAGGGCCCGGGCTCGAATGCGCTCTTCGGTGACCGATTCGCATCGCACTTGACCGCCGCGTCGAGCGCGAATCGACCGACCCACGGACGCCGCACCACCTGGATCGCCGCCGCGGTCGCGACGCTCGTGGTCGCGGCCGGGGCGACGGTGGCGATCGTCACGGCCAACCACGACTCCGACGAGACCACGGCGCAAAATCCGGCTCCCTCGATGGTGAGTGCACTCACCCCCACTGGTTCGCATACCTCGACTCAGCCGACCACCACCAAGCACGCCCCGGCCAATAACGAAACGCCGGTCGTACCCGGTTACCAGGTGGTGGTGGCCACGGATCTCGGTGCCGCCTATGACGTGCCCGCCGACTGGACGGTGGCCCCCGACGGCAAGGTCGGTGGCTTCGGCGAACCGCCGAATGCCGTCACCGGTAAGGGGTTGGCCACCGAGGGGAAGAGTTACTGCCCCGGCTCGACCCGCACCGTGGCCTTCCTGACCGGCTCCAAGGACACCGATTCGGCAACCGCCGCAACCGAACTCGGCACCAGAACCGCCAAGATCGCATACCCCGACTCACCGGGCGGCACACCCGGCGCCGCGCAGCCGCTGCGCTCGCTCGACGGCTCCCAGCAGGGCATGTTCGTCGAGACCAAGGGCACCGCGACCAAGGTCAACCCGGGCTGCGCGACGGAGTACTCGATCTACACCTTCGCGACCCCGACCGATAGCGGCAATTTCGTCATGGTGATCGCGGCCGACACCGGCGTCCCCAATGCCGTCGACACGGCCACCGCGATGCGCATCTTCACCAGCATTCGACCCCACGGAGGCTGATTGACCTGCGGGTTTAACGTCTGGACGTGAGCTGTTGTAAGCTACTCCAGGTTCGCTTCACGGGGTGTGGCGCAGCTTGGTAGCGCGCTTCGTTCGGGACGAAGAGGTCGCAGGTTCAAATCCTGTCACCCCGACTCGTGGTTGAGACGAATGGTTCCGCCCCCGGCCCGCACAGGTCGGGGGCGGAGCTGTTTACGCTGGTTGGCCCGGCGGTCCGGGGTGGGCCACCACACCGCGCAGGCGATGACCGCTAGTAGCCCGCAGACCAGGGCGAGCAAGCCAACGATCACGAACGCATCCATCCATACCTCCCGAGACCTCTCGTAGGTGCACCCGGCGTCGTGACGGATCTGCACCGACCGGCGGCACGAAAGTGCGCGGCTGTCATCAGCCTGCTGGGACAATGTGTCCTGCGGTGGTGCGGCGACGTTGCCAAGTGTTGCTGTCTGCTCCCCCTCACTGTGCACCGCCGGTGCGAAATTCCGGAAGGCGGCGCGCCGAAGGAATGCGCGACGGTTCCGATATGTCCCTGGTCGTCCCATATGGGCGGTGAGCAGACTCTTACCGCTTGCTAACGTGCGGTCATCTCGATGAAACGCGAGGTCCATAGCGTATACACGCATGTCGACACGGGTGGCCACACTGGCGGATGCGGGGGGACGGCCGCTGCGAGACGTTGTTTATACGACTTTGCGCGGCGAGTTGATGAACGGTGATATCCGGTTCGGCGAGCGGCTGACCGAGCCCAAGCTGTCGACTCGGTTCGGTATCTCGCGCACGCCGGTCCGGGAGGCGCTGACCATGCTGTGCTCGGACGGGCTTTTACATCGGGAGGAATACGGCTTCACTCCGGTGCGGCCGAGCATTCCGCTGATCCGAGACCTGTACGAGCTGCGAATCACCTTGGAGCTCAGCGGAATTCAGCGCGCCATCGATAATCCGGCGGTCGTGCACGATCATGCGCTGCTGGCGGCCGAACGGGAGGCCTGGCTGGCCCTGCGGGCGGATCCGCCCGAGCAGGAGCCCGGTTTCGTGGTGCGCGACGAGGAGTTCCACGTCACGCTGCTGACGGCGGCGGGCAATGCCGAGCTGGTGCGTTCGCTGAAGGCGGTGAATTCGCGGATCCGGCATGTCCGGATGTACGACTTCATGGTCAACAACCGGATCGAGACCACCATTGCCGAGCATCTGGGAATTCTGGATGCCGTACTGGCACAAGATCTTGCGCTGGCATACCGACTGCTGCACACGCACATCGGCGAATCGCTCGATGTCGTTCTCGATCGGGTCACGCGGGCCATTACCGCGATGTCCTTGGCAACTGAATAGGGAGTTTTCGGTGACATTGGAATTCGATACAGTTCTGGTCGCCAATCGCGGCGAAATCGCCTGCCGGATCATGCGGACGGCGCATGCGCTCGGACTGAAGACCGTCGCCGTGTACTCCGATGCCGATGTCGGTGCCGCCCATGTCGAAATCGCCGATGTAGCAGTACATCTGGGGTCGAGTCCGGCGACCGAGTCGTACCTGCGCGCGGACCGGGTGATCGCAGCGGCGCTGTCGACGGGTGCGGGTGCGATTCATCCCGGATACGGATTCCTTTCGGAGAATGCGGATTTCGCTGCGGCGGTGACCGATGCCGGGATCGCATTCGTCGGGCCGACGCCGGAGCAATTGCGCATCTTCGGCGATAAGCACACCGCCCGCGAGACGGCCAAAGCCGTTGGGGTGCCATTGATTCCGGGCACCGGGCTGCTCGAATCGGCCGAGCACGCGGTTGCCGAGGCCGAGCGTATCGGCTATCCAGTAATGCTCAAGGCCGTCGGTGGTGGCGGCGGCATCGGCATGCAGGCCTGCGAAAATGCCGATGAGCTGCGGTCGGCCTATGCGCGTGTGCAGCGTTTGGCCGCGACACATTTCTCCTCGACCGGTGTCTTCCTGGAGCGGTTCGTGGCGCGGGCCAGGCATGTCGAGGTGCAGCTGTTCGGTGACGGTCACGGGCGTGTGGTGAGCCTCGGCACCAGGGATTGTTCGCTGCAGCGGCGCAATCAGAAGGTGCTGGAGGAAGCGCCCGCACCCGAACTCGCGCCGGAGCTGTCAGAGCAGTTGCTCGCGGCGTCGCGGGAGTTGGCCAGGTCGGTCGGGTACCGATCGGCGGGCACGGTGGAATTCGTCTACGACATCGAGCGCGGTGCGGCCTCGTTCCTCGAGATGAATACCCGGCTGCAGGTCGAGCATCCGGTGACCGAGGCGATCACTCGGATCGATCTGGTCGGGTGGATGCTGCGGCTGGCGGGTGGGGACAGCTCGATGGTCGACGAACTGCCCGAGACCGGACCGGTGATCAGCGGATGGGCCGTGCAGGCGCGGGTCTACGCCGAGGATCCGGGACACGATTACCGACCGAGCGCCGGGCTGATCACTTCGGCTACGTTTCCGGTGGATACCGGGGTTCGCGTCGATACCTGGGTCACGACGGGCACCGAGGTCAGTCCGTATTACGACCCGCTGCTCGCGAAGGTGATCACCTCGGGAGCCACGCGCGCGGCCGCCTTCGCGGAATTGAGCGATGCGCTGGTCGCGACCAGGATCTACGGGGTCCAAACGAATCTGCCCCAGTTGCGGGCGGCGAGCGCAGATCCCGTGGTGCTAGCCGCGGACCATGTCACGACCACGCTGGCCGATATCCGACCCGCCAGCCATCGCATCGATGTGCTGCGCGCAGGCACGATGACCACGATTCAGGATCATCCGGGCCGAATCGGCTTGTGGCAGGTCGGAATTCCGCCGTCGGGCCCGATGGATGATCTGTCGTTCACCCTGGCGAATATCGCCGTCGGCAACCCATCCGGGGTACCCGCGCTGGAATGTACGCTGCATGGTCCCCGACTGCTTTTCACCGATACGACCGTGGTGTGCGTGACGGGCGCCTCGGCGCCGGTCACGGTGGATGAACGGCCGATCCGGATGTGGCAGCCGGTGACCGTCCCGGCCGGGTCGGTGCTCGATATCGGCGCACCGTCGGACGCCGGCCTGCGCACCTACCTCGCGGTGCGCGGTGGCATCGATGCACCGCTCTATCACGGCAGCGCCGCAACCTTCACGCTCGGCGGTTTCGGCGGCAGCACCGGTAAAGCAATTGTCGCGGGTGACGTGCTGGGAGTCGTCAGGGATCGACCCGAACTCGCTGAGCCGCAAGAGGTTCCGCTCGACGAACGACCCCGATTCACGCATGTCTGGCAACTGGCCGTCGGTATCGGACCACAGACCGCGCCAACCTATTTCACCGACGCGGATATGGACCAATTCTATTCGCACCCTTGGAAAGTCGGCAGTCATGCGAATCGCACCGGTATCAGGCTGGAGGGTCCGAAGCCGACCTGGTCGCGCACCGACGGCGGCGATGCGGGGCTGCATCCGTCGAATCTGCACGACAACCCGTACAGCGTAGGAACATTGAATGTCTCCGGTGATACCCCGATCCTGCTCGGTCCGGACGGTCCGAGCCTCGGCGGCTTCGCCTGCCCGCTGACCGTGATCTCGGCGCATCGCTGGAAGCTCGGCCAGTTACGTCCCGGGGATACCGTCCGCTTCGTGCCCGTCGACGATGCCCGGGCCACGGCGCTGCGCCGTTCGAACGCCGCCCGCGCCGAGGCCGATGCCCCAACTGCGACACCGAGCCTGCTCACCGGTTCCCGCGCGCCGGTCGGACTGGACGATCGCGGCATCCTCGGCACCGTCGCGGCGGGTGCGGATCGTCCGCCGGTCGCCTATTTGCGCGGCGGCGATGACAATATCCTGGTCGAATACGGCGAGAGGGTGCTGGATCTCGGCCTGCGCATGCGGGTACACGCACTCGCCGAGGCATTGGCGGGCACCGGCCTCCCGGGCATCATCGATGTGACACCGGGTGTCCGTTCGCTGCACATCCATTTCGATCCCGAGGTGCTGCCGCAGTATCGGTTGCTCGGCAGGCTGACCGACCTCGAATCCGAACTGCCCGCCACCCACGACCTCGTGGTGCCCAGTCGCACGATTCGATTGCCGTTGTCGTTCGACGATCCCTCGATTGCCGAGGCCATCGATCGATACCGCAGCGGGGTCCGCGATACCGCGCCGTGGCTGCCCTCGAATATCGAGTTCATCCGCCGCATCAATGGCCTCGACAGCATCGCGGATGTGCGTGCCGCGGTATTCGACGCGGAGTACCTGGTGCTCGGCCTCGGTGACGTATACCTCGGTGCACCGCTCGCGGTTCCGCTCGATCCGCGACATCGGTTGGTCACCACCAAGTACAACCCGGCACGCACCTGGACGCCATCGGATGCGGTTGGTATCGGCGGCAAGTACCTCTGCGTATACGGCATGGCCTCACCGGGCGGCTATCAACTGATCGGCCGGACGGTGCCGATCTGGTCCAGCTACCGGCAATCCGCGCCATTCGAAGCAGGCACCCCATGGCTGTTTCGATTCTTCGACCGGATCGTCTGGGAGCCGGTGACTGCTGAGCAGTTGCTCGAGCAGCGCGCGGCCGCCGCAGCGGGGCGTTTCGACGCCGAGGTCAGCGATGGCACCTTCGCACTCGCCGACCATCTGCGACTGCTCGCCCAAAATGCGGAAGCCATAACGGAATTCGAGGCCAAACAGGCCATCGCCTTCGATGCGGAGAAGCAGGCCTGGCGCGCCGCAGGGGAATTCGAGCAGAGCGCGACCGCCGAGAGCGCACCGGAACCCGTGACCGACCCACTGGCCGGATTACCGCCGGACGCGACGGTGGTCACCGCACCGATGATCGGCAATGTCTGGCGGGTGGAGGTCGAGGTGGGCCAACGCCTCGGCGCGGGCGATCCGGTGGCCATCCTGGAGGCGATGAAACTCGAACTGCCGGTGCACAGCCCGGGCACCGGCACGGTACTGAAGGTGCTGGCCGCACCAGGCGCGAAAGTCGAACCGGGAACCCCACTAGCAGTGATCGGAGCCGCCGAATGACCTCAGGTGTCCTAGGCAATACCGAAGTCCACGGCACGCCCACCGCACGGGTCGCGGCAGCGTATCGGCGGATCGCAGAGGTCGATCGGCCGGAGGTGTGGATCACGCTGCGCGTCGAGTCCGATGTCGCCGCCGAGGCCGCGGCCATTGAGCGACGGGTCGCCGCAGGTGAATCCTTGCCGCTGGCAGGGGTATTGGTCGCGGTCAAGGACAATATCGATGTAGCGGGGCTACCGACGACCGCGGCCTGTCCCGAATTCGCCTACACCGCCGAGGTCACGGCGGCGGCGGTCGAGCGCCTGGTCGCGGCGGGGGCACTGGTCCTCGGTAAAACGAATCTGGATCAGTTCGCAACGGGGCTCGTCGGTACTCGCAGCCCCTACGGCGCGGTGCGTCACGCGTACGATCCGGAGTTGATCTCCGGCGGGTCCAGTTCCGGATCGGCGGTCGCCGTGGCGCTGGGTATCGCGGATATCGGGATCGGTACGGACACCGCGGGTTCCGGACGTGTCCCGGCCGCACTGCACGGAATCGTAGGTATCAAAGCCACTTTGGGGCTCATTCCCGCGCACGGTGTCGTCCGAGCGTGTGCGGACTACGACGCCGTGACGGTCTTCGCCACTGACCTCGAGCGCGCGGTCCAAGCGGCCGCTGTCATGGCCGGACCGGAATCGCGGGATCCGCGCAGCCGGTCCTGGCCCGCCGATGTAGCGCTCGCCGCACCGCAGACCATCCGGCTCGCGGTTCCCCGCGCCGAAGATCTCGTCACGCTCAGTGATCCGTACCGAGATGCCTTCGCCCGCACTGTATCCGCGCTGTCGAGCGGCGGGATCACGACCGAAGAGGTCGATATCTCCGGGATGCTCGATGCCGCACTCCTGCTCTACGACGGCGCGATCGTCGCCGAACGCTATGCGGCCGTCGGGGCGTTCCTCGATACCGCACCGGCGAGTGCCGATCCCACCGTGACGGCGATCATCAATGCCGCGCGAGCCACGACAGGCCCCGGATTCGCGGCCGATCTGGATACCCTCGCGAAGGCCAAGGCCGCCGCGGCACAGACATTGCGGGGATTCGCCGGACTGCTGTTACCGACGACCACGGAGCATCCGAGTATCGCCGCGGTACAAGCGGATCCGTTCGGCATCAACCGTCGACTGGGCACGTTCACGAACTTCTGCAATCTCCTGGATATGGCGGCCGTCGCCGTCCCCGGCCAACCCACCGCGACCGGTGCGCCGTTCGGGGTGATGGTCGTGACGCCCGCCTTCACCGATCAGGTCGCCGTCGATATCGCCGCCCGCATCGTCGGCGAGGACATTCCCCCGGCATTGGTCGAAGACGGTGTCGAACTGGCCGTCTTCGGCGCGCACCTGCGCGGCCAGCCGCTGCACTGGCAGCTGGAGGAGATCGGCGCGCGGTTCACCGGCGAGATCCGCACCACCGACGCGTACCGCCTGACCGCACTGGACACCACACCCCCGAAACCAGGACTGGTGCGGCACGGCTCGGGACTCGGTGCGCCGATCCTCGGCGAGCTGTTCCGGGTATCGGCGGCGGGGCTCGGTCGCTTCCTCGCCGCGCTGCCCGCGCCGATGGCCTTGACCTGTATCGAACTCTCCGACGGACGTGCGGTTATCGGCTTCGCCTGCACCTACGACGCCGCACGATCTGCCACCGACATCACCTCATTCGGCGGCTGGAAGGCCTACATGCAAGACCAGCACTGACTCATCCGTCTTACACATTTGTACTAGACAAACGTGCAACTCGTCTGTTAGACATATGTGCAAGACATTCGAGCCAGTGAGGAACAGATCATGAGCAACACCAACCCCGCCGCCAACCGCCCACGGGTCCTCGTCTGCGGCGGCGGCATCGGCGGTAATGCCGTTGCCCTGCAACTGCTCCGGGCCGGGATCCAGGCCACCGTGGTCGAGCGGGCGGCCGCGCCCCGACCGGGCGGCCAGGCCGTGGACCTGCGCGGTCCGAGCGTGGAGGTGGCACAGCGGATGGGGCTCATGCCGGGCATCCGCAAATCCCAACTGGACGAGCGCGGCATGGTTTTCGTGGACAGCGAGGGCAAGGAGCTGCTGCGCATGGCCGCGGAGGTCTTCGAGGGTAAGGGCGCGGTCGCGGAGATCGAGATCACGCGCGGCGACCTGAACCAGGTCCTGCTCGATCTGCTCGACGAGGCGGGCGGCATCGACTACCGCTACGGCGAATGGGTTACCGAGATCAGTCAGGACGGCGCGGGCGCGGATGTCACCTTCGCCTCCGGCAGCACCGAACGGTTCGACATCGTGATCGGCGCGGACGGACTGCATTCCTCGACCCGTCGCCTGGTCTTCGGCCCGGAGGAGGATTTCTCCACCTACCTCGGCGGCTATATGTCCTTCTTCACACTGCCGACGCCCGACTATGCCGAGCAGCACTGGATCGCGATGAATTCCCTGGTCGGCGCGACCGGTGTAGGACTGCGTCCGGATGCCGATCCTGCCACTTGCAAGGCACTGGTCGTCATTCGCGACGCCGCGAATCCGGCGCTGCGTCGTGATGTCGCGGCACAGCAGCAGCTCATCCGTGAGCGACTGGTCGACGGCGGCACGATCGCGAGCACCGTCCGCGACGCAATGGCCACCGCCGACGATTTCTACTTCGACGAATTGGCCCGCATCGACGTGCCGAACTGGTCCAAGGGCCGCGTGGTGCTGCTCGGCGACGCGGGCTACTGCGGTTCGCCGCTCACTGGACAGGGCACCGCGATGGCACTGGTCGGCGCGTACGTGCTGGCCGGTGAAATCGCCGCGCACGCAACCGATCCCGAAGCGGCGCTGGCCCGCTACGAAGAGGTACTGCGGCCGTTCGTCGCCACCGCGCAGGAATTGCCGCCGGGTGGCCTGCGCTCGATGACGCCCAAATCCCGCTTCGGCATCCGCGCGGGCCTGTTCGTCAGCAGGCTGATGACCACCAAGATCATGAAGCCGCTCATGATGAAGATGCTCACCAAGACCGAGAGCTACGAACTGCCCGACTACTCGCTCCAGACCGTCGGCTGACCGCTCGAGGCCCGGCCGGGCCGGTCACCCCTCGTGAACCGGCCCGGCTACATACACCCTTGGATGGGATCGTCGGCGCGCACCGAATGGTTACCTTCGGCAGCGGCGACTCAGTGCGCCGGTCAGCTCCGGGAAGAGCCATCCGAAGTGGTTGCCCCCGATAAAAGCGCCAGCCGGGCCGGTCACCCCTCGTGGACCGGCCCGGCTGGCACTACCCCCGAAACGCGACCTGTTACCCCTCGTGAACAGGTCGAGTCCGGTTCCCCACCCCGGTGGTGGCTTGTGTTGCGGTGTTGACACAAACAATGCCGTCGCGGGCTTGTTGGGCACTTAAGAAGACCTTGCAGGAGAAAAACCGCAGGTAGTCGCGTTATTTATGGAAGATCCCGACAAGTTTGCGGCGCGTTGGCGCGAATCGGCGGATGATGGTGGATAAGGGCGCCAAGGAGATTGGAGCGGCGATGGAAACCGTGGTTGTCTGGGTGCTGGCCTGCCTGCTCTATTGGTGGGGCCTGTTGTAATTCCGAGACCTGGGGCCCGTGGCATCCTGCCCCCATATAACGAAACGCTCCGCCTCCGACCGAAATGGTCGGGGGCGGAGCTGTTTTCGGACATGCGGTATCAGGCGTCCAGTCGGGCGCGGACACCTTCCTCGACGCGCTTGCCGAGTTCGGCGTGCACGCTCTTCCAGTCTGTCAAGAATTAGAAATGATCAAGAAAAGCGTCTGCCATGCTGGTAAGCCAGCGGATGCAGTGGCGGTCACGGCAGGGACCGGTCGCCTGCGCGCTTCGAGACGCGCCCCTCCGCCGGACGAAGTGCGGGTTGGTAGCGGCCGCGCGAACAGGCCGCGCCTACTTCAAGCGGAACTTCTTGGCTCGCATGTACTTCGCGAGTTCGTCGTAGGCGCCGTCGCCATTGGCGAATTCGATTACGTTGCGTGCGGATTCGAACCATGGCCCCGCGCTCGGCTTGATCTGACTCAGCGCGGCCTCGATATCGGCCATGCCGACCGGGCGCACGGTGCCGGTGCTGATCGAATCGGCCATCGCCAATTGCGTTGCCGAGGTGCAGATGTGGGCCAGATCGGCACCGGAGAAGCCGTCGGTGCGCCGCACGATGGCCGGGAGATCAATGCCCGCGACGGGACGATCCTCGAGGTGGTAGTGCAGAATCGCCTGGCGCGCTTGGGGATCCGGCAGGCCGACCAGGATCATCCGGTCGAACCGACCGGGGCGGCGCAGGGCGACATCGAGGTCCCACGGGTGGTTGGTGGCACCGAGGATGTAGACGCCGTCGTTGCTGCGGGTTGCCGAATCCATTTCACTCAGTAGCTGATTCACCACATTGCGCATCCAGGTCGAACCAGCCATCTGACTGCGCTTGTGCCCGAGAGCGTCGACCTCGTCGAGGAACAGCACACAAGGCGCATTGCGGCGGGCCATTTCGAAGACCTCGTGCAGATTGCGCTCACCGGACCCGTGATAGATATCGAGGATGTCGGCGATTTCGATCGGATAGAAATTCGCGCCGAGTTCACCTGCGACCGCCGAGGCGATGAAGGTCTTACCGCAGCCGGGCGGGCCATAGAGCAGCAGTCCACCGCGCGCGGAGGTGCCGAAAGCCTTGGCGAATCCGGGATTGCGGATCGGGCCGAGCAGGGTGAGTTCGAGCTGACGCTTCACATCCTGCATCCCGCCGACATCGGCCAGCTTGACGGTGGGCTTTTCGAATACGCCGACATCGGAGTCGCTGACGTATTCGCGCGAGCCCTCATTGATGAACGCCGGGGCGATGATGTCACCGACCTGCTCTTCGGCAGCGATCCAATCATATTGCAGCGATGCGTCTTTCGCCTCATCCGGTGCCGACTCGGTCGAAGGTGCGCGCTCCGTACGAGGGGATCGAATTTCGCTGGGCACCTGAACGCCCGGCGCACCACCCGCGAGCGCAATCGTGCACTGCTGCAACAACTCCAGTACCCGAGCGTGCCCCGGTTCCTGGGCGAGCGCCGTCGCACACTGGGCCAGCGCCTCGGCATGGCGACCACGATCGATCAACAGCTCGACCACCCGCACCCGCAGCGCGAGCACCTCCGGACTGCGCTCCAACGCGGCCAGCATTTCGATCAGTACCAGATCATCGGACAAACCGATCCCCCTGTTCACCTCATGAGCTCGTTGATTCTAGATTGCGATACTCGAGTCCGTACCGACCCGAACCGCCACCCACGGGCTGCCGACAGTGCCAGGACCCGCTCGTCGAGCGGACATCCCGCATCTGATCACAGTCGGGCGGCGCGGTGCGGCGCAGGCGTGCTGTCCGCAGGACCTGCCCATCGAGCGGCCATACCGCGTCTGATCACGGTCGCTGGGCGCGCGGTGCGGTGCACGCGTGCCGTCCGCAGGACCTACCGCGGCAATCCCGCACCTGATCACAGTCGCTGGACGTACGGTGCGGTGCACGCGGGGCCGTCCACAGGACCTGCCCATCGAGCGGCCATACCGCATCTGATCACGGTCGCTGGGCGCGGGGTGCGGTGCACGCGTGCCGTCCGCAGGACCGACCGCGGCAATCCCGCACCTGATCACAGTCGGCGCGGCGCAGGCATGCCGTCCACAGTACCTACCGCGGCAATCCCGCACCTGATCACAGTCGGCGCGGCGCAGGCATGCCGTCCACAGGACCTGCCGCGGCAATCCCACATCTGATCACAGTCGCTGGACGTACGGTGCGGTGCACGCGGGGCCGTCCACAAAACCTGCCCATCGAGCGGCCATACCGCATCTGATCACAGTCGCTGGGCGCGCGGTGCGGTGCGCGCATCCACAGGACCTACCGCAGCAATCCCACATCTGATAACAGTCGGGCGGCGCGGCGTGGCGCACGCCTGCCATCCACAGGACCTACCCATCGAGCGGCCATCCCGCATGTGATCACAGTCGCTGGGCGCAGGCGTGCCGTCCGCGGATCTGCCGATGTGTATCCGGCCTCGAGTGCGAAGACGTCGGCTTCTGCCGTAAAGGCAGAGGCCGGGTGCTGCCAGCCGACGCTGGCGCGTCGGGTCGCGAAGCCGCTGCATCCTCCGGTGTCTCGGCGCGCATTCGCGACCGGCCTGAATGACGACGCAACTCGGGGAAGCTCAGCGGGTGCATATCGGTCGGTCCAAGGTCTGTGGCCGCAGTATCCATCCGTGCCTTACAGGCGGGTTTGCGCCGCACAGGTCAGCTGAGAATCCCGAGGACGTGTCGGCGGGATCCGACCAGACGAGTTTCGTGGTGCGCATCACATCCGAATTCGTGGAATACATCCGGCCTGCGGACCGTTGATCACCTCTGTCGGCGTCCGGACAGCCCCGGGCCTCACCCCATTTGTCGCTACGAGCGACCACTCGCCGAGAGGCGCTTGTGGGACGTCGGCACTCGAGTCGTGACGTTGGCGTGGCGTCCGGCGACTCAGCGCCGCCAGGTTTACCAACCTGGCGGCGTTTCACATTTCCGCTCGATTCGTGGTCGAGGGCGGTGTGGTCGATGATGCAGCAATGGCAACGCACGGCGACGCGCTGCGACGCAGGCTCGGACTAACCGACTCCGTGGTCATCGGACTCGGGTCCATGGTCGGTGCGGGCATCTTCGCCGCGCTTGCTCCCGCGGCGGGCGCGTCGGGCAGTTGGCTGCTGCTCGCCTTGGCGGTGGCCGCACTGGTGGCGTACTGCAATGCGACCTCCTCGGCGCGGCTTGCCGCGCGGTATCCGGTGTCGGGCGGGACATATGTGTACGGGCGCGAGCGTCTGGGTGCGTTCTGGGGATATCTGGCCGGGTGGGGATTCGTCGCGGGTAAGACCGCATCGTGTGCCGCGATGGCGCTGACGGTGGGCGGATACGCGTGGCCGGAACATTCGCGGGTCGTCGCGGTCGCGGCGGTTTTCGCGATCACCGCGATCAACTACACCGGTGTGCAGAAATCGGCGCTGGCCACCCGGATCATCGTGGCGGCGGTTCTGACCGTGCTGGCAGTGGTCGTCGGGGTGGGCTTGTTCGGAAACCATTCCGCCGCAACAACTCTGGCGGACCGGATCGGTCCGCGCGGGGTCTTGCAGGCCGCGGGATTACTGTTCTTCGCCTTCGCGGGATATGCCCGCATCGCCACCCTCGGCGAGGAGGTGCGCGATCCGCGACGCACGATTCCACGGGCCATCATGATCGCGCTCGGGCTCGCGCTGGCGGTCTATGCGCTGGTGGCGGTGGCCGCGCTCGAGGTGCTCGGGTCGGCGGGGCTCGCGCAGGCGATCGATCCGCTGGCCAGGGTCGTCTCGACGGCGGGGGTGTCTGGGTTGGCACCGTTGGTCCGGGTGGGTGCAGTGCTCGCGGCGGCCGGATCGCTGCTCGCGTTGATACTCGGCGTTTCGCGGACAGTGCTTGCGATGGCACGCGACAGACATCTGCCGGGTGCGCTGGCCGCGGTGCATGCGCGCTTCGGTGTGCCACATCGGGCCGAGTTGGCGGTCGGTGCGGTGGTTGCGGTGGTCGTGGGAACCGTCGATCTGCATGCGACCATTGAGTTTTCGTCGTTCACAGTGCTGGTGTATTACCTGATCGCCAATGTTTCGGCGGCGACATTGACCGAGGATCGTCCGCCACGCTGGGTACCGTTCGTCGGCGCGACCGGGTGCGTGGTCGTCGGGCTGTCACTGCCGCTCGGTGCGGTGCTGACCGGACTCGTAGTCCTGGGTGTGGGCGCAGGCTGGTTCGCTGTGCGGACAGCTCGTCACGCATGATGCTGATACCCAGCGGGATCGCGCCGATCGGCGGTTGGCGGGTCGAGCGGAACCGTGGAGCGTGGCGACCGATGGTTGAGGCTGCGCTCGTCTCGGCGCTCTGCGAGGGGTGGTTGATGATTGTCGCGGGCTCGCGGCTGATGCGTGACCCGTTGCGCGAGAAGCTGCTTGC
>NZ_JBFANH010000062.1:0-21695 GCF_040674755.1 Nocardia sp. NPDC049737
ACCGCCCTAACCGGATTGGACCCGCTGTCCTCGAAAGGTAAATGGTATTTACACTCCGCGCTCGTCGCCCGCACTTACCGCAGGCGGGCCGACTCGGGTCATCCGCCGATCCGCTCGGCATCGAGAGTTCGCCATGAAGGGCCGGTCTGTAGCGGGAGTCGACTCAGCGACACTCAAACCACGTTCGCGGACATCAGCTCCGGTTGTTACGGCGCCACGTGGTGGAAATGCCACTCTTATCTATGAATGTAAGTCTTGACCGAATATCGGAAAAGCCTAGTTAGATGCTCGCTAAGCAAATGCCCAGCTCTCGACCTCGGTAACGAGGAAGGAACCACGATGACACTGCAGTCGATATTGGACGAAATACGTAAGCGCCCCGGCACAGGTGAGGTCATTCCGGTCATCGATCCTGTGACCGAAGATCAGATCACTGAGTTCACCGATTGCGGGGAAGAAGCGGTCAACGAAGCCGTGGCGCGTGCGCGGGCTGCCTTCGAGTCGGGTGTCTGGCACGGTTTACCCGGACGCGAGCGAGCAAAAATCATGTGGCGCATAGCCGATCTGATGGACCAGTACGCCGACGACCTCGCTGAACTCGATTCGCTCAATACCGGCATGCCACTGGCGCAGGCGAAGATGATCGTTCCGACCTGCGCCGAGTTCTTCCGCTACTACGCCGGTTGGTGCACCAAGATCAACGGCACCGCCCACGAAGTGCAAATGACCGGCGGGATTTCGGGTGCCTACGCGGATATGCACGCCTACACCCTCAAGGAACCCTATGGCGTAGTGGGACTGATCTTTCCCTGGAACGGCCCGGTCTTCAATGCGTGTGCCAAGCTCGCACCAGCACTCGCCGCAGGGTGTAGCACCGTGGTCAAGCCTGCCGAGGAAACGCCACTGTCGGCCCTGCTGCTAGACAGGATCATCACCGAAGCTGGCGTTCCCGACGGTGTCGTCAATCTCCTGACCGGCTACGGTCACACTGCGGGAGCAGCGCTCACCGCACATCCCGATGTCGACAAGATCGCCTTCACGGGGTCGACCGAAGTCGGCAAGCAGATCGTGCAGGCCTCCGCTGGCAATCTCAAGAAGGTCATGCTGGAACTCGGTGGAAAGTCGCCGGTGCTTATTTACGACGACGCCGATCTGAACATGGCCATCCTGATGGCGTCGATGGGCATCTTTGTGCACTCCGGACAAGGATGTGTTTGCGGATCACGCATCTTCGTTCAGCGCGGTGTCTACGACCAGGTCACAGAAGGCATTGCGACAGTGGCGAATTCACTGAAGCTGGGTGGTCCTAAGGAAGAGGGGAGCAATATCGGTCCTCTCATCAGCCACAAGCAGCTCACGCGCGTTATGGGCTTCATCGATGAGGGCAAGCAGGACGGCGTCGAGGTGGTCACTGGCGGGCACCGGCTCGACCGGCGCGGATACTTCATTCATCCGACTGTGCTCACCAATGTCGATCCCGGAATGAGGCTGTATCAGCAGGAGATCTTCGGGCCCGTAGTAACGATCACGCCATTCGATGACGACGACGAAGCCGTGGCCATGGCCAATGACACGACCTACGGGCTCGCCGCCACGGCCTGGACGAACAACCTCAGCCGGGCTCATCGCATCGCGAAGCGACTGCAGGCGGGGACCGTAACGCTGAACTGCCAGTTGGTCTTCGATCACAGCGTGCCCTTCGGCGGCTACAAGCAGTCCGGCTGGGGCCACGAATTCGGCAGGGAGGGCATCGAGGCCTACATGCAGACGAAATCGGTTTGGGCGCAGCTGTAGCTTTGCCGACAGTCCGCCCCATGCCCGGCGCAGCAGTGAGTGGGGCGGACGCCGCCAAGCACCTTCAATGCCGAATCGAGACCCGTCCGGCAAACAGCGGCCACAAAGCCACGCTGACCCCGAAATCCACCAATGACTTCAATGTCGCATCTCGACGGCGGTTTGGTGCTGGCGACGTTGGTGGCCGAGGTGAATGTTGCTGTCGGCATGTTGTTTTCAGGGTTGTCGCTGCCGCTACTCGTCGAGGATGTGGTCGATGGGGTTCGCGCATCCCGGTGCGGGCGCGAACTTAGGGCGGTCCTTGCGGCATGCCCAACCTGGGCACCCCCGTGCCAGCGCTCTTCGCCCGCTGGCATCCTCGACCAGAGCGACACCGCGCCTTGCATGACGGGGGGACACACTGAAAAGTGATGCCCTCAGTTCAGAAGAGGCTCAACCTGACCGAGTTCACGCCTGCCACGACTAGCCTTTCGCGCTGCGTGTCAAGCGCTGCGCGTCCAGGAGCCGAGCACCATCAACGTTTTGGTGCCGGTGACGCCCCCCTCCTGGCGGAGCCCATCGATGACCTTCCGCAAGTGCGCGATGTCACGCACCGTACATGGACGAGAGCTCAAAGAAGCCACCATCCAGGGCACCGCGCTGTGGTACGCCACCACGCAAGAAGCCGCTGACGCCCTCGCGGCCGTGGCGGCCGGACTCAACAACGGAGTCATCCAACCGGTCGTCTGAGACACAATGCCCCTGAGCGACGCATCCGCAGCCCACCGCAAGATCCTCGAACCCGGAACACGCGGCAAGCTCATTCTGATCACCGAATGACCCACGGAGCCAGAGCGTCTCGCGGGCGGTCAGCTCCCGGTCGGCACGAGCACGGTCTGGTCAGGTGTCGGTGTCGAGATCGCGTACTGGCACCGATCGTCACCCCCAGCCGACCGATTCACCCATGAGGTCTAGCTGATCGGCTAGTCAGGGTCAACGCCTGATCAGCGGTTGTCGGGATTAGAAGAATGTGTGCGGTCGGTGTCACCGACGACGAGCTGGCTCGGGCGCATTCCCCGATCGGTTTGGAACTGGGTGGGCGCTCGGTCTGCTTTCTACCGCGAAATGGGGCTGGTGCCAGCGGGGATTGTCAGAGGCTAGCCGTTCGGCTAGTCTAGGTCCCTAGTCGAGTGGTCCAGGAGAGTGTGATGCAAACTGTCATCGAGGCAGAAGGCGCGACGGAGAGCGCGAAACTACGATCGCAGTGGATAAGTCTCTGGATGGCACCATTTTTTGGGGCCGTTCTGCTCGTCGCATTCTTTTCCTTTCCTGGATTCTTGCCGGTCATGTCGCCCGAGATGACCGCCGTCGAAGTGGCTGGTTTCTACAATGAAAATACAGCCATGATCCGTTTCAGCATGATTACCTACAATCTCTGCGGGATCATGCTGATTCCCTTTTTCATGGTGATCGTCATCCAGATGAAGCGCATGGCGACGCCGAGCCAGGTGCTTGCTTACGGCTATCTTGCCTCGGTGACGAGCGGCGCGACACTGTTCGCCATCGCAGACATCTTCTGGCTTGTCGCGGCATTCCGTCCGGAACGGAATCCGCAGCTCATTATGCTGTTGAACGACCTGGCCTGGATCACCTTCACTGCTCCAGTCGGTATGCTCATCGTGCTGAATCTCTGCCTTGCGCTGGCCGTTTGGCTCGACCGTCAGCCGACCCCAATCTTTCCACGATGGGTTTCGTATTTCAGTATTGCGATCGCCATGGCGATGACACCCGGTGCATTCGCGGTCATTTTTCGGACCGGTCCGCTCGCGTGGGATGGCATCGTATCCTTCTGGCTCCGGATCGGTGCATTCAGCCTCTATCTGGTCGTCATGTTCTTCGTTGTGCTCGCAGCAGTCAGGCGGCAGGCCCGGGAAGCGTTGGTAGGGGTTGCGCAATGACCGATACGGTGTCGACGGCAATCTCGGTGGAGGGTGATCCGCGGAGTTATTCTCAACGGGGCAAGGTCGACCAGCTGGTTTGCTGGTGGACCCTGCCGGTCTTCTACAATCTGTTCGGGTTGGTCTTCGTGGTTCTCACCAGGGTGATGCCGCCGCCCCGGCCTGACGTGACCACGGATCAAATGGTCGACTTCTTCGATGACCATGCCACGACCATCAAGATCGGGTTCGTGATCCTGATGGTCGTCATGGGATTCGCGGGCATCGCAAATGGCCTCATCGCTCTTCAGATCAAACGAATGTCGGTGAGTCCGGTATTTGCCTATGCCTACATTGGAGCATTGGCGGTCGGTGCGGTGCCAGGTTGTTTGATGCCAGCGTTCTTTTTTCTGACGGCCACGTTCCGCACCGATCGTGATCCGCAGATTATCGCGCTCCTATACGATCTCGGATTTCTGTCCTTCGTGGGCTCCCTGGGTTGCTTCGCGACACAATGCATGGTTTTGGCGATCGCGATCTTCTTGGATAAGAACGATGTCTTTCCTAAATGGTTCGCCTATATTTCCATATGGATGATTGTCACGGAAATTCTCGCGGCGCCGGTGTTCGTCTTCAAGTCCGGACCTTTCGCCTGGAACGGATCTATTAGTTTCTGGGTCGGCACCGCGATTTTTGCAGGCTGGCAAGTATGCATGATCACATTGCTTCGCCGGACAATAAACCTTCAGTCTGTCGATGAGCAGATTCAGGACTGACGTGGAGCCGACGTGGCAGCCAGTTGAAATCCGAATCCCCGGAAGAATGGGACCAATACTATGACGAAAGCAGACCCGGTGGCGTCCGAACTCGAAGCCTCGTCGCCGACAGAGGCTCGTGACATAGGCCAGAAATCCGAAGCGCACCTGCCGGGCGACGTGGCAGTATGGGTTTTCGTCCTCGGAGACCTGATCATCTTCTCGTCGTATTTTATTATCTTCATGGTCGATCGCAATCGGGATCCGGATCTCTTCCTGCAATCGCAACAACATCTCGACCTGAACATCGGCGTCGTGAATACGCTGATACTACTGGCCAGCTCATGGTGTGTCGCAAGATCCGTGGTTGCCGCGCGGAATGGTGAATATCAACATGCGATGATGTTTACTGTAGCCGGTGGCCTCTGTGGTGTGCTGTTCGTGCTGATCAAGATCTACGAATGGTCCTCCAAGATCAGCCAGGGCATGACTCTCCCGAGCAACCACTTCTTCATGTACTACTACATGTTGACGGGAGTTCACCTGTTTCATGTCCTGCTCGGTCTCGTGATACTGGCGGTCGTTCTGGCGGAACTCCGAAACCCAAGGCTTCGCCGGATGAAAATGGTTGAGATCGGAGCCACGTATTGGCATATGGTAGATCTGCTCTGGATCGTTGTCTTCGCGCTCGTATATGTAGTGAGGTGAAGCGATGACTACTATGGCAACCAATACGCGGATCGGGTACGTGTGGGGGATCCTGTCCGTAATAACGGTGATATCGTGGCTTCTTGGGCACTCGGACACCGGAGGGCAAATCGTCGCCAGCGCGCCAATTACTATAGCGGTGTTGACGATGGGATTGATCAAGACGCGCCTCATCCTGCAGAACTTCGCCGAAGTGCATACGGCGCCGCGGTGGCTTCGCTTTTCCACCGACATCTGGTTGGTTGTCTTCTGGGGAACGGTACTGGTGATGTATCTCTACTGAGTGGTCGGCTATGTCGGCTCCGACCGTATTTTTCGGTGACGCTACCAGGCCTCGATCCCGTAGCCGGTGAGACGCCGCGCCAGGCTCATGACGATGGGGTGGATGCTGGCACCTCCGATTGCGGCCGCCAGTATCGCTGCGGGCACGCGCGCCTCGGCGCTCGCATCCTTGCCGGCCAGGACCGAGAAAGGCGTTCCATCAGTTGTTGGAACAGTTCATACTGGGCAACGAGCCGAATCACTACGGGATCGGTTTGCAGTGTGCTTGCCATGTGTCGCTCGAAGGAGAGATCGACCACTTGCACGAGTAGCGCTACACGCGCCTGAAGATCGTATTCTTCGGACTCGGCGGCGTCCACCGCCGCTTCCAGCTCGGCCAATTCGTACTCGGCGACGGCGAGAGTGGTGTCATTCTTTGGTTGTAGACGGCTGCCTTTGTGACACCGATGGCGTGGGCGATCATCTGAGGTGACGTTCCGCCGACACGGTGCTGCGCGAACATTGTGAGCGCCGCTGGGATGGTGCGGATCTGTGTGGCGATGTAGCGAAGACTCGATTTCTGCTGGTAGCACGTGATGAGGAGCTCACGGGACAAGGGTAGCCGATCGGCTTGTAATCCTCTTGTATCGCCCTAGCCGATCGGCTATAGTTTTGTCGAAGCTAGCCGATTGGCTAGCCTGATTGAATTGATGGCTATTGCGTGGAGGAGGCTTCTTGTACGCCACGTCGAAGGCCATACCACTGAAGAGGATATCGGCGCGGTTGCGGTGACCGTGTCATTTTGTCGGAGCGGACATCAGTTGGGCACTCAGGATTCACGCCTCGTTCGAAGAATTCGCCACCTCGTTGCTGGATGCGCCGATAGATGGCTGCGGCGAGCTGCGATTGCTGGTGGGCGATGGGTGGCGCTCGATACCACTGGCCCGGATCGTCAGGGAGTCAGTGATAAGCCAAGAAGTTCTCCTGCACCATTTCGAATCCAAATGGCAATGCCGGAATGCTGTCCTCGACGCTTGGGATGCCGATGACTAGAAGCATGTGGATTTGTCCGGGGACATCATCGAGCAGATCGAAAGGGGCGCCGATCGGTTTACGCGCTCGCCCGAACTCATCGGCGTGTGCGTCCTGCTCACCGAGAATTTCGGGCTGGACGTTCCGCCGCACGACCGTCGCCTCGGCAGGAACTAAATCGTCCATGACACCTGTCGCCGAAGGAATTCGGCATGGACAACGTGCCGGCATATACCACGCTGACCTTGGCTCCGATGCCAATGCTGTAGAAATTATCGCCTTTCTGAATGGAATGGAAACCTAATGGCTCCTCGATCCTTAGATTCCCCTGACCGCAGTGTTCCGGCAGTATTGCCGGTCGCCCACTCACGGGCTCACGCCCGTCGACACATATTGAGGTACCGGCTATCGGTCGTCGCCCCGAGCGCGGTCGAAGTGGTGCGCTATGCCGGAGGATGGCTTTTCGATCGTGTGATGGCGGGATGGGACGTGACGGTCCTGGTCGCCGACCACACCGATGTTCGGCCGCTGCAGATCCTCGGTGCGACGGTGCTCGACTTGGAGCGCTCGCTGGCGTCACCGCGTAGTCCCATACCGCACACTGTCGCGGTGGCCGTGGATCTATACGAGTCCGATGAGCGCGTCCGAAGGGGCGTGCTGGATATCCTGGATTGCGATCAGTCCGAGGTTGCTTTGCTTGGCGAGGTCTGCCCGAGTGAGCTGAGCCGCCGGATCGGATCGGTGCAACATCGGCTCAGTAGAGCTGCGCGAACATTCAAGGCGCAGGCTCTGGCCGCTGCTGCGGTGTCGGTCGAGTCGGTCGAGTCCGTCGAGGTGCTCCACAGTCGTTCGCTGTCGACCCCTCGTCCGCCGACGGCTGACCTCGTGCTCGCCTGAGGTTCGCTGCGAGGTGTGGTCCGCCGCCTGGTGGGATCCGTTCGGCTATGCCGCGTGGACACGAGCGGGTACGGGGTCGAACGTGTGGTTGACGCCGTGCTATTCGCAGACACCCAAGTGGTCGTTGCGCCTCACGAGTTTGTGGTCGCCGATAGAGAAGTGCACGGGTTTCCGCACCCTCCGTGCCCGCTCCGGAAAGTCTTGCGCAGCCCAATTGTCCACCGCGACGACGGCCTCGTGTCTGGGCCCCCGAGGACGCGATTGAGGTGCCGCCGACGAGTTCGGGCGGATGCAGCCGAGCCGGTTGCCAGAGCAGATCTCCGAGGCCCGCCGGTCGCCCCTCGGGGCGCAGCCCCCAGGAGGGCCCGTGCTTTTCGGCTGATGTGCATGTCCGGTACCAGCGAGTTCCAGGCCCAGCAGTTCTGTTCCCTTCTCCTCGGCGGCCATCCGGAGCGCCAGTTCGTAGCTGGCCGAATGCGCCAGCAGGAAGATGCCGGCGCCGCGCGAACGCCCTCCGAGATGTTCATCGATGGCCGCATACATCAGTTCGACACGGACTCGTATTCGGTGGTGGTCGTGCGTCCGTCCTCAGCGAGGTGTGCCATCTCAGCGCCTCCGGGCAACAGTTTTGGCGAACTCGTGTTGTGTAGATCCGCGACGCCCACGCCTGTCACTCGAGAGTAAGGAGCAGCCTGGCAGATTTAACGTAGGAATTGTCATCCATATTTGTGCACGAACCATTCTCAGCCGCAATCGAGACGTCAGTCTCGGCAACCGACTCTGAATCGAGAAACAGCTTTTACCGTCGCGAATCATTCAGGGATCGCGCGACGGATGAATGACACGATCAATGGAGATAGTGATGAAGAAACGAAGCATCCTCGGTCTCGTTGTACTGGCCGCCGCGGCAGCCCTGACCGGTATCGCGGCGCCGAGCGCATACGCCGAAGACCCTAGTCTCGCAGCGGATTGCGCAGTCCTCGCCCCGATCGGGTCCGAAGCGGTCAGTAGGCTCACGCCGCTGCAGTCGTTGCCGCCGGAGGAAGGGCAAGCAGCCCGAGACCAGTACGTCGGCGAATTGCAATCCCAGCTGTCCAACGTCTATACCGACAAGGGACAAGCTGATCTGTCGAATTATATCAACGTCGTACAGAACGCGACCTCGGCGTCCGATGCCGGACGGATCATCACCGCCATCCGCGCACTGCAAGCAGACTGCTCCTAATGCCCAAAGGGAAGTGGCGCTGCTGATGGTTGTGCTAATTCTGCGAGGCGTCCGCAATCGTCCACCCAATAACTGACGCAGGAAAGCGAGTCATCAGATGACCGGAAGAGTCGAAGGCAAGGTCGCCTTTATTACGGGCGCAGCCCGTGGCCAGGGTCGCAGTCACGCGCTGCGGTTGGCGCGGGAGGGCGCCGACATCATCGCTGTCGACGTGTGTAAACAGCTCGACGGCGTCAATATCGCGATGTCGACGCCGGATGACCTGGCCGAAACGGTAGACCAGGTGAAGGCACTCGGAGGGCGGATCCTTGCCGTCGAAGCGGACGTGCGTGACTTCGACGCCATGCAAGCTGTGGTAGACGAGGGAGTCAAACAATTCGGCCGACTGGACATCGTCCTGGCCAATGCCGGTCTGGCCAGCGATGGCGCCCGGATGGACGAGATGAGCGAAAAGACCTGGCGCGACATGATCGACGTCAACCAGACTGGTGTCTGGCTCACCACCAGGGTATCGGTCCCGCACATGATCGCCGCCGGTAACGGCGGGTCGATCATCTTGACCAGCTCGGTGGGTGGTTTGCGGGGCGGCCCGAACATCGGGCACTACATCAGTGCCAAACATGGCGTCATCGGCATAATGCGCACATTGGCAATGGAGCTGGGCGACAAGAACATTCGCGTCAACACCATCTGCCCTACCCAGGTGGCGACGCCGATGTTGCTGAACGAGAGCACCTATCGCATGTTCCGACCGGATCTGAAGCACCCAACAGTGGACGACTTCAAGGCCGTCTCCCAGTTCATGCACGTGCTGCCAATCCCGTGGGTCGAGGCCGAGGACGTCACCAACGCCGTCTTGTTCCTGGCTTCCGACGAGGCGCGCTACATCACGGGCGTCGCGCTGCCGGTGGATGCCGGAGGCATGCTCAAGTGACCAAATGAGCGCATCCGGCGCTACGGCGCTGGATGCGCTCGGTATCTACTGCGGTAAGCGAGAGCCGGTCTCATCTGCTGGGGCAGCGCCGGGTTTGCCGCAGCGCCCAGCGTGCCATCTCCGTCTGGTCCGCCCGGTCTGAGCGCGGCGTCAGCAGGCTCGCCGCTGCGCTGCCAGTGCGTCCGAACGCGATTCAGGCAACCAAGGCCCGGTCTGCTCGGGTTTGCCGACATCATTGTTGTCAACAAGGCCGATCGCGTGGGCGTGAGCAGACCGTGCGAGGGAGTTGCACATCGAAACCGGGCTGCCGATCCACACCATCGTGGCATCACTGGTACGGGCATCGGCGAATTGATTGAAGCGGTCAGAAGCTCGCCGCCGCGTATACGACTGCCCGTTGGACTGGGCGCGCGGGCCCGATCATGTCTCTTGCGCAAATCCGCCTGCGCACCGCTCCGACTTGGACGACCTCGCTGCTGCTGTTGCGGTCGGCCGCCACGCCGCCTATACGGCGGCGGATCTTTGCTGTGTCCTACCACCGAGACGGTGTTGCGCATGGCTGCTGCCGAGGCAGAAGCCGACGATGCGGCCTGCGGTGACACCGATTGAACATCAGCGCACTCACTCTGCGACGGAAAGAATCTGTCCGGCCGGTTTCGGCGGCTCTCACACTGTCTGCTCGGTGCGGTGCGTTGCCGAAATATTTGGCATCGCGTCCGGTTCGAATCGCGTTAACCCTTCCTGGGCATAGGACGCGACGAGGGTGCCGTCCGCAGTGAAGACATCGCCGCGGCCGAAGCGGCGGCCGTCCGTCAGCACGGGGCTGTGCTGGCGTAACAGTAGCCAGTCCGCAGTGCCGAACGGGCGATGGAACCAGAGGGTGTGGGAGGTCACGGCGGAATCGAAGTCCGTGCCGTTGCCTTGCTGGCTCACGCCGTCCACCGGCGGTGACGCGGTGCCGAGGAGGTTCAAATCGGTGGCGTACGCGGTCAGAATGGACGCCAGTTCACGGCTGACCTCGGGGTTACGCATCGGCAATTCGTACTCTGACGCGGCCGACGCCGTGGCGTTCAGGTCTGCGGCGGGGCGGGTTTTCCACGGCAGCAAGTCGAACGTGACCTGATGTTCGGGCGGCAGTATGGGCGCGATATCGGCACTGGTTTGATGGAGCGGGCCGCCTTCGGTGATGTGCATGGATACCGAGGCGCTGGCGACCACGGCTGTGCGCTGCTTTGCGATGATCGTCAGCGTCGCGAATGAGCGGCCCTGGTGATGGCAGGCCACCTCGTACCGGACGGGCTCCTCGTGCCGACCCTCCTTGGCGAAAATCGCGTGCACGGATTTGACGGTCTTGTCCGGGTAGGCGAGTCCGGCCGCACGGATGAGCTGCCCGAGAATTTGCCCACCAAAGAGGCGGTGGTAGCTCAACGGCAGATTTGGTCCCTCGAATGCGACTAGGGCGGTTCCGGGTTCGGCCGACCCTTCACGCCGATCGGTGGCACCGGATGGTGGGCAGCGACGTAGATCGAGACAAGCGAGTAGGTCACTCCACAGGTCGGGCATATTTCCGATTGTAATCGATATTCTTTCTATGGGAGAATTGTATTCTCGCACACTGTGTGGACAATCCGGCGGTGCAGAAGTTCCAGACTGAAGTCAATGCCGCCTGGCGTGCGGCGACCTTGGCCTGCTGGAGTTGCCTGGTTCAGGCTTCGGCTGCGCTGCACGTGGTGTCGACTGTGCTCCTCGATGCGGCGCTATTGATTCTTTTGATGCGAAGATACTTTGCGAATATTGAGAGGATTATATTCCGCGAGCCGACCGTACCGTGGAGAAGCTCGTGACCTGGACGCGGACTTCGACGCAAAGTGCCGAGTGAGGTGATTCGGGAACCGGGCAGGCGCGCCGGGGCAGTCGGAGGATCATTCGCATCGCGGTCGGCCGGTCGTGATCGGCATGCTCGACCGCGCCGCGCACCAGCTAAATCCGTACTCAGTCCGACGATGGCATGTGTCGATGTGGCCCGGGCTCGTCTGCCTTGCGACCGAGCTGCACCTCAGCCCCTCGCATCGGTCAGCCGGTCAACCAGACCCCAGCGCAGCGCCGTCGGCACGGACAGCCGCTGCCCGGTCAGCATGAGCCAAGCCGCCCGCCATCGGCCGATGCGGCTCGGCACGCTGACCGTCCCGCCCGCACCTGGCACCAAGCCCATGTGCACTTCCGGAAAACAGAAGAACGCGTCCGGGGTGGCGGCGACCGTGCCCGCGAACGCGGCCATCTCGGCGCCCGGGCCGATACAGGCCCCGTTTACGCACGCGACCAGGTGACCGGCGATGCGGTCGAGCACTCGCCATGGCGCACGGTCCAGCCGCACCAGATACCCCGCGACCAAGTCGGTTGCACAGCCGAACTCGTCCAGATCGCCGCCGCTGCAGAAGGCCGGTCCGGCACCGCTCAGTTCGACTGATGTGATGCTCGGGTCGGCGGCCGCCACCTGCGCAGCGGCCAGTAACTCCTCACGCAGCCGCATGCTCAGCGCGTTGCGGCGCTGCGGGTGGTCCAGCATGATCGAGAGGTGTCCGTCGGTGCGGTGTAGCCGAACCAAAGCCCGGTCGGTACGGGGTCGCGGGCGGGCGGGTCCACGTTCGGCGAGCCATCGGGCGAACTCCGGACCGGCGAGCAGCATCGAGTAGACGGCAGCCTCCGCTGCCAGGGCTTGCGTGGTGTCCAGCTTGGTGGTTTGGCGCAGCAATTGGCCACAGGCGAGTGCTGCTCGTGGCGACCGGGCAACCGCCGCACGCAGCGTCGCGAGGGCGGCGTTGATGTCCTCGACCGGTATAACCTGGTGCAGGAGATCGGCCACCGGTAGATCGGTCAATGTCAGGGTGGTTGCGGCGAGAACCGGGCCCATGGGCCTGGTCGGCGGACGGTTCAGCACCCCGATGATGAGCGACAGCGAATCTCCGATGAGCGTTGCCGTCCTGGCGATCGTCTCGGCCGGAGCATCGCATAGATCGTCGAGTTCCAGCACCACCAGCGGCCGTGTCGGCACTCCCGATTCCGAGAACTCGAAACCATCATCGACGAGCGGATCGCTCACCATTTCGCGGCGGCGCTTCGGGATAACCGGTGAATGTCGCGCAAACACGGACATGCAGCAACCTACTTTCCAGCGAGGAATTGCACCCGGCTCCCCGCGACGTGCGACGGACGGGAACCACCTACGGTGGTGATCGTGATCGTGGTTTCGACGGGGAGCCAGCCTCTCGTGGCGGTCTCCGTCCCGACCGCCGCCCCCTAGCGGCGTCGAGGTCGGTGAGATCCGCCGCAGTGGTCCAGTAGAGATCATTTCGACTAGTTGAGAGAATCATATTCTCCCCTATTGCATGTGGCAATATCCTGCTAGATCTGGAATCTCTGGACTTCGCCATCCGCGTTGCGCCAGAGTTTCGGCGCAACCGTCCAATCGGCCTCGGAAAGGATGGCAGCCCACAGGATTTCGGCCGGCAACCGGGACCGGGGCCGATGTCGGCAATTCCGCGGACCAGGGGGACTCGGCCCGGGGACAGCTTCTTTCGTCGCGGCGGTGGAGTTCTCGGCCAATAGCGCCGTGAGCGATACCGGTTGCGGCGCGCGGCCGCTCGCCCGGACCGGGCACCGCGTGCGAAGTGCAAGGCCGCGGTGATCGGGTGGCCCACGGGGCGACCGATACCGCTATGCGTGGACGAATCCGTGGGCGCAGAAGTTCCAGACTTCCGCCGCGGTGATCGGGTGCGCCGCCTCGTCGTCTGTGCTGCCCGCGGATTGTGCGGTGAACATGACCGTCTGCATCAGCAAGGCGGTCATCCGGCGGGGATTGAAGTCTTCGCTCAGCTGGCCAGCCTTCTCGGCCTCTTGCATCAGGTCGGTGAACAGCGCCAGCAGCGCTGCGTGCGCGACTTTGACCTGGGCAGGATGGGAGACCAGCAGCTGCGGCGCGAAATCCGTGAACAGGGGGCGCTGCGCAGTAGGGTCGGGCTTGCTCAGCTCGAACAGCAGCTCGACGGTTACCTGCAGGCCATCCAGCGGGTCGGGCTTGTCATCGGCGGCGGCTCGTAGCTGGTCGGCAGTGCGGCCGAGCGCATCCTCGAACAGAGCGAGCAGTAGCTCGTGTTTCCCGTCGAACAGCAGGTAGAAGCTGCGCAACGACTGGCGGGAACGATCGACGACCTCCTGCACGGTGAAGTCGGTGGTGCCCTTCTCCATGATGATCGCCTGAGCGGCGCCGAGGAATCGCAGTACCCGCTGTTCGGCACGAAGTTTCGCGTCGTGGATCGAGCGTTCGACAGCGCGCTCCTTCCAGGCGGGCTCTTCGCCGAGGCTGGTCACGATCGGCTCTGTCCCAAGTTATGTGTGCAGAACATGGATGGACTCTACCGGAGAATGTCATGTTTCCAGCTGCTCATTGTGTGTTTCAACAACCATAATGGGAACTGCTACTTTCCCGTGAAGAGAATGCTATTCTCGCGATATCGCTCAATGATAGCTGGCAACGGAGGCGGTCTGGATGGTTTTGGAGTTCGACTCCGATCGACGGCTATGGCGGAACAGGGTCTGTGATGTCATCGCAGAGGAGTGCCCGCCAGCACCGATCTACGAGGTAGTCGACATGAACAGGGATCCGGCCGCGCCGAGGCGGACCTATATCGGACTTGGGTGGCCAGGTTGACGGCTCCGTCCGAGGCACGCGCGGAGGCACTCTGTACCGCCTCCGAAGTGCATGCCTGGGAACTTGGATACCGTGCGACAAGCTCGACGAGAACTCACGGGCATTGGCGGCGCGGATAGCCGAGATACGTTCGCTCGGGCTGCGTCAGGCCGAGGGGCGGTCAACCGGACCTTAAATATCGTCCAAGGCTTCTGTGCCGTAATCCGGTCGGTATTCGTCGGTGCATGTAACCGGTCATGGGAATCTGTTGAGCGTGAATGGGCGCCCGGTAAATGATGGCGCTCAATAGTATGAAGCAGAAGATAATGTGATTAGCTCGCCCTAGTGTGTAAAATCGGCGCCCGGAGTGTCGATGGAAATGGTGGAATTTGTACGAGTATATATCTCTAGATCGATAACATGCCTGTTGTCTCGCATTTCTCCTTTTTAGCCGGATGGTCATTCGACTGAAAAGGGTATGCGGCGAACAAGGGTTTTTGTACACTACCCCGATTCTCATACCGAGAGGAATCATTATGCGTGATAACGTTGTCCGCCGAACCGTGGCCTGGTGTGGTATTGCGGCGATTGCATTCGCTGCCGTTACCGGCTGTAGCTCCGATGATAAGAGTTCCGATAGCAATGCGTCGACGGCGACCTCGTCGTCGGTTGCTGTCGGCCAAGCTGACGCTGCGACGACCAAGGCCATTAGCGATGCCTACATCCTGTTCTTCGACGGGAAGGCGGCCCCGGACAAGAGGGCCGCGGGCGTTGAGAGGGGGTCGGAATTCCTGACACTGCTGCAGGGGCAGGCGGCTGATCCGCAGGCGCAGAGCACCTCGGTCACCGTGTCGGCGGTGAAACTCACCGGCGCCGGCCATGCCGATGTCACCTATACGCTGCTGATGGGCGGTAACCCAGTGCTGCCGGACCAGACCGGTGAGGCTATCCAGGAAGCCGGCCAATGGAAGGTCGCAGCGACTACCTACTGCGCATTGATGGCACTTCAAGGCGGTAAGTCGACCGCTTGCGGGTAGCGCCGCGCTTTCGGTACTCGGCGGTGGTCCGCCGAGCGCCGAAAGGTCTACCGGGGGGTCAAGCATGCTCCGGTGAGACGGTGATAACTGCTGCGATCCGGCCTAGCTCGGCCGGTATCGCGCCGCCGAAATGAGTCACGCAGGGAGTGATCACCGCGTCAGCTTCTGCCTTTCTGGCTACCGCGATCAACTGCCCCACCGGATCGTGGGTGCGGTCGCTGATTGCCATTATCTTGGCGAGGTTATACCCGAGCCGCGCTGCCAAGCGTCGGATCTGGGTCTCGTCCCAGGTTTTGCCGTATGCCGGAAACATCGCTCCGCAGATAGCCGATTGCGGTGGGAACCAGTCTCATATCGGCTTCCGTTCAAGTTGATGCGAGAATCTAATTCTCATAGGCTAACAATAGTGTTTCCCGGAGCGGTAGAAGTGGGTTTGAGAAGAGGTTCGGTGACGCTGAAAAATTGGTCATGACGGTAAGCCCTACTCAGCGGCCTCATCATAATCGCCCAATGGATTTGTCCGGATATCTCGCGCTTGTTGCCGAGGTTCTTCGCCGAGCAGCGGCCCGTCCAATCGGGGCGATGACGATCACCTGGCGTCAGGCACTCACGATGATCGTCCGATCGTGGTGGCCTTGGTCTTGCGAATCCTGTTGTACCGGACCAGAACCGGTGCGGAGATGCGGGCCACCGTCGCCCGATGACCTTCAAGGGCTCGATTGTAGTCGGCATCGTTTCTTACCGCCCGCTGGTTTCGCGGGGCAGATCTCGTTGTGCCAGTTGAGCATCGCGGCGATGGCGGTCGCCGCGTTGGTCCGTGCACTGATCCCACTGACTGCGCTACGGCTGCCCGTGGTCTAGCTCGCCTTTGGAATGGTCGCCTTTCGCATACCCGGTGCGCCGAAACCGATCACCTCGCGGTCCGGTACATCGTCTGATCGAGTAGGTGCTAGTAGCACCATCTTGCAGGATTCGCGGTCGGGCATCGTAGAGCACCATAGGGACGTGGCGGTCCAGATCGAGCGCGTTGTAGACCGAATCGATGGTGTAGATGGCGGTACCGTCAAAACAGTTGACCGCGATCGCAAAGGATAGTCCGCGGCCTTCGAAATAATCGATCGCGGCAAAGGAGTTCGGAAGCCGCTGGGTGTCGGCGATGACCACCGCGCCGAGCGCGCCACGGGCCATCTCGTCCCACAGGAATCAGAATCGGTCCTGGCCTGGGGTGCCGAACAGATACAGCACCAGGTTCTGATTGATGGTGATGCGGCCGAAGTCCAGCGCGACGGTAGTCGTCGCCTTTGCCTCCACGCCCGACAGATCGTCGATGCCGGTGGACAATTTGGTGATCAGTTCCTCGGTGCGCAGCGGCGCGACCTCGCTGATCGAGGCAACCATGGTTGTTTTGCCGACGCCGAAACCGCCAGCGATAAGGATTTTGACCGAAGCCGCCCGCGTGGCCGCGGACATCATTTCAGGCACAGTGTTCTACAGCTTTCGGATTCCATCGAGTATTGCTTGCAAGACGGTGACATCGCTGGAGCCTTCGTCGGTGGGTTTGGGTGTCCGGAAGTGCAACTGCCCTTCGTCGATCAGATCGCCGACCAGTATTTTCGTCACCGCCAAAGGCAAGGCAAGGATGGCCGACACCTCGGCCACCGACTGCGCGACCCGGCACATCCGAATGATTTCCGCGTATTCCGGCTCCGCTCGTCGCAGCTCCGGCGGATCGGGCGCTGTCACGACCAGTGTCAGCATGTCCAGGTTCCGTCCCGGCCCGGTGGTCCGGCCCCGCGTCACCGCGTATGGGCGGACCAGCGGCCCCGCCTCTTCGTCGAACAAGGAATGCCCGAAGAATGTCATGGCAGTCGAGGAATTTGTCCGGTTCGACCGTCCAGCCAGTCGAGATCACCTGTGTTGGAAGAGGTCACCTTCGCCTTCCTGTTCATCCGATGTCACGATGGCCGGGTTCGTACCGGTGGGGTTATGGTCCTGGGTGGCTTGACGGCCCCGCTTCGTCCCGATCTCGATGGCGGACATGAGATCTCGCGCGCTCTCGGCGGATCGGGCATGGTGCGGTGCAGCTTCGGGTTCGGGGCTGCGGTGTTGCGCCAACTCGGGCGTGAGACTGGCTTGTCGGCGCCGCCGAGGCAGCGCTGGCCTCGGATCGGTGCTTCCGGGCGCTATCGATTCGGTTGCGTGATGGTGCGGGTATTTCGTTGGCGCGTGCCCCAGCAGGGACGTGGGTGCGATCGGGAGCGGGGCGGCGGTGATGTCGGTGACCGGTACTTCACCAGTCGTGGTTGGTTCCGGACGATAACTCGTAACTCGGTCGGACAAATGATCGGGATTGGCAATCGAAAGATCGGTGGCGACCAGCGCGAGCGGGATGAGCACGATCGCCCGGATACCGCCGTAGTCCGATTCGGACAGCTTTGTCGAGATATTGTGCCGCGCGCCGAGTTGCGCGACGACGAACAGTCCGAGCCGTGAGCTCTCCGACAGTGACGTGACACTGAAGTCCGGCGGTGTGCGCAGCATCCCGTTGGCCCACTCGAGCTCGTCGTTGGCCATACCTATGCCCTGGTCAGTGATTTCCAGGATCACGCCCTTGCCCGCTGGATTGCCGGTGACGCGGACATGCGATTGCGGCGGCGAGAATGTCGTGGCGTTGTCGAGCAGTTCGGCGAGCAGGTGGGTGAGGTCTGCCACCACGTCGCCGATCAGCAGAATCTGCGGCAACCTGCCGGTGTGTACCCGTGTGTAGTCGACGGTTTCGCCGATGGCGCTGCGGACCACATCGATCAGCGGTACCGGCCGCCGCCACTGCCGGACCGGCTGCCCGCCAGCGAGAACGATGAGCTTCTCGGCATTGCGGCGCTCTCGCGTAGCCAGGTGATCGAGCTGGAAGAAGACCTTCAACAGCGCTGGATCCTCCTGCCGCGACTCGGCCGCATCGAGGAGCTCCAGCTGCCGGTGTACCACCATCTGGCTGCGGTGCGCGATATTCAGGAAGACCGCGCGCACGCCCGCTTGGGTCCGAGCCGCGGTGATCGCGGCGCCGACGGCGGCGGTGTGGGCATGGTTGAACGCCGTGGCCACCGAGCCGAGTTCGTCGCGGCCGAAATCCAGTCGTGCTGCTTCGGTATCCGCGCCCAGGTCCGCGCCGGTGGCGAGACGACTCATGGTTTCGGGCAGCCGAACCTGGGTCAGTGCGAGTGTTTCCACACGCAGCCGCCGCAGCCGTCCGATGAGTCGGTTCGCGAGCCACAGCGCTACTAGGAAGGCCGCGATCGCGAGGCCGAATACTCCGCCTCCGGCGATCGCTGAGTTCTTCGCGTCCCGACTGGCCGTCTGTGCGGCACGATCCAACGACTGCGCGACATGGCTGCCCCATAGTTCCATCAGCCGCTTGTTCACTTCGGTCGCGGCGTCGCGCCACTCGCGGGCGTTCAGCGGCGATGGGGACGTCGTTGCCGTCTTGGTCCGAACCGGATGGATGATGGCGTCTTCCATTGTGCTCAGGCGATGCCAGTCAGGGGTATCGATGATCGCTTTCGCCTGGAGCCCTACGTCCGTCGACTGGTTCGCCATCTGTTCGAAATAGGTGTGGTAAAAGCCGACGAGATTTCGCAATTCGGTGGTCAGCGACGGCGGCAGGAGAGCTGTTTCGTTGAGGACGGCAGCGATGAGTGCACTGCTGCGCGACATCGCCTCGACCGCACGCAGCATTTGGAGACTGTTGGCCATCTCGACGGCGGCGCTGACAGTGGGGGCGTTGTTCTCGATGAGCGCGGTGCCGCTGCGATCGAAGCCGGACAGCATCGCGGTGTAAAACGTATAGACGTCCGATATCGGCATCGTGCTCGAGTCCACTTTGTCGCGGATGCTCAGCAACTGTGATCGCAACATGTTGAAGTCACTGAGCTGCTGCTGCAGCTCGTTCGCACCCGTGCTTTGCAGTGCCGGCATATTGGATCCGAGCGCGCGCAGAGCGTCGTCGAGATGCTGCCGTGCGGTGGCGAGCCCCACCGGATCCGGATCTGCGACCGCGAGCTGCCATACCGTCAACAAGCGCTCTTGCTCGACGGCGGAAGCCATTGCCTGGTTGTTGGCCATGGAATCGCCGAGGATTTCCGCGAAGTTTTGCGCCTGTTGTCCGTGCCGCACCAAAAAAGTTGCGGCGCCACCACCTATCGACATCAGGGTCAAACTTGGGATGAGTGCGATCAACAGTATCCGGGTCCGGATACCCCACCTCGCGGTGAACGGCACGGATTCTGCGGGCGGCCCGATGCCGCGCTCTGCATCAGTCATGAGAAAGAATCATATTTCCGAAAATGGGAGAGTGTGTCATCCGCAAATGCGAATTACATTTCCGTGATGATAGATCGGTGCCCCCGTGCTGACAACAGCGATCTGGGGGCGGGCGCGTGCCGTTGACACGGGATCAGGCCTGCCCAGAGGCGCCGTCCATGCCTTGCTGCGATGCCCGGCGCCTCGATCCGTGATATCACACAATTTCGCTGACACACGATTGGGTGCATCCACGCTACTGAGAACTTTGTTCTCTAAGAATGAGAGGATAAGTTTCTTGTAGAAAGAGCGCCGATCGGCGCCCCGCTGGCTACCGTGCATCGGTAGCCGACCGATCTCGGCACCGAGAATTCCCCACTCGGTGACCTGATCCGCGCGGGGAAGGTCGATCAGACCGTCGACATCACCCAGGTCGATCGGGACGCTGATGGCACGCCCAAGAGCCTGGTCGTCGATAGTGTGCCCGCGAACCCGTTGGCCACGGCCTTCGAGTTCACCCTGTACGCGGCGGACGGCACGACCAGCAAAGGCGCGCTGTCGGGCACGTGGGACGCCGCGTCGAAGACCTTCACTCTCGGTGACGGCAATGCGGCTGAGGTGTTGAGCGCCATCGCCGTCGGCGCAAAGGTGCGGATCGACAACCGCTGGTATTTGGCGTTGCCGACATACTCGCGCCACCAGGTACCGGCCAGGTCCGGCTACTACGCCTTCGACCAGTATCGCGGCCCGAATGGCAACCCCATTTATCCCCAGCGAGCCACCGAGGTCGGCCCGTCGATCTCCAAGAGCGTTTCCGGCGGCGGCACCCACACCGGCAAGGTCAACGGCAAGGTGATCATGGTATGTGGCCTGCTCGATTCCGATGCCTTCTCGTGGGACGGAGACTGGTACAGCAGGCAGGCCAAGGCGGCGTTGGGGAACAAGTACGACGACACCTTCCGGCTCTGGTACAACGACAACGCGGACCACATCGCGCCCGCCCGCACCGACCGCCTTATCGACTACCGGGGTGTCCTGCACCAGGCGCTGCGCGACGTGGCCGCCTGGGCCGAAAGGGGCAAGGCGCCAGCACAATCGACGCACTACGACGTGACGGACAGCCAGATCTCGGTACCCGACCATGCTGCCCAGCGCCGCGGCATCCAGCCCGTGGTCGATCTCGAAGTCAACGGCAGAGACCGGGTCGAGGTTTCCCCTGGCACCACGGTCACGTTCAAGGCCAAGATCGAACTCCCGCCCGGCACTGGCGAGGTGGTGGCCGCCGCGTGGAACTTCACCGGCACCGGGGATGTCGCGCCAGCGGCTCTATCGGGAGCCGACCGCCAATCCGGCGTTGTGACACAAACATTCACTTACGATAAACCCGGTACTCACTTCCCCTCGGTGCTCGCCACCGCACAACGCGACGGTGACCCGAATGACGAGTTCACCAAGATCGACAACCTCGGCCGGGTTTGCGTCGTCGTCCGCTGACCAGCAGCGATAAGAGCATGGAAGAACTCGGGGCACCCGAGTTCTTCCATGCTACGAAAGATGTTGTCCGCGTTGGTATAGCGTGGTCATGCGTGTGACCACCGCGCGGAAGAGGGCGTCTCGAGCAGCAGCGGCCGCGGCGGCAGCACAGCCCCCAGATGGCTCCCCTCCCAATTGTGACCTGGTAGTGGAGCTGGCCGTCATGGTTTCGCGGGATGTCGGTGGCTAGTGTCGGGCGCCTGGCGCGCGCGAGGTGAACAGTTCACGCCGATGATCCACGACGCCGCTCCCTCAGCTCACTGTCCCCGCATGCTGTGCAAGGTGGTGGCCACGTATTTCTCCAGGACCGGGTCGCGCATGGATGGTGTTTCGGGCAGGCCGATCAGCAGCGGGTACAAGCCGGCGATGAAGAACAGTACGCTGTGGAATACGTCTGTGTCGGAGGCGATTTCGCCTCGTTCGCGTGCGCGCTCCAGTTCGTCCATGAGCACGATGAACACCGGGTGAGCGCTCCACTCTTCGTACTGTGCGCGGGTGGCGGACAGGTGCAGCGCAAGAAAGTCCTTGAACAGGTGACTGCCGAGGCGTTTTCGGATGGCCTCGTGCAGGCGTACCGATTCGGTCAGCGTCGCGGCCAAGTCGTGTGGTTTACGGAGGAA